>NZ_JBHSUF010000004.1:0-411928 GCF_042660575.1 Nocardiopsis tropica | reverse complement strand
GCCAGCGGAGCTCGAAGACAACTTCTACCAGCAGGAATCGGTGTCAGAGCAGGACGAAGCGTTGGTTCCGAGCCTCTAAAGAACCCGGCACGAAACATTGGAGTTGTTGTAGGTGAGGTGGACGGTGCCCTGGTTGCCGGGTATCCGGAGGGAGTTGACCACCTGGTAGCCCGTTCCGCAGGCACCGTTGTAGGCGGCGGCGGAGGCGGGAGTTGCGGTGGAGGCCGCGCCCGCGAGGAGGGTGAGCGTCGCGACGGCGATGGTCAGGCTTTTCCTGAGCAGTCGCACGGGGAGGGTCCGTTCGTTCGGGGCCCGCACCCCCGCGGGGGTGCGGGCCGTCGTCGTGCCGGGCCGGGGAGCCCGTGCGCCTCAGCCGCAGTTGGTGGCGATCCTCGTGACCTGGTGGCCGTTGATGGTGCCCGTCCAGTCCATGCAGGTGTCGCTCCCGTGTACGTAGACGGGGCCGGCGTAGGTGGTGAAGTCGCCCGAGTCGTACCTGGCCGAGCTCTCGTCGCCGGTCCTGCGCAGGCCGACGAGCATGGGCAGTGCGGCGCCCGGGTTGTTGCGGATGGTGACCGCGCAGTTGTAGCCGTTGGAGTTGTTGTAGGTGAGGAAGAGGGTGCCCTGGTTGTTGGGCACCTGGGCGGAGTTGACGACGTTGTAGCCCGTTCCGCAGGCGCCGTTGTAGGCGGCGGCGGAGGCGGGGGCCGCGGCGATCGCGCCGCCGGCCAGGAGCGCGAGGGTGGCGGTGGCGGTGGCGAGGCTTTTCCTGAGCAGTCGCACGGGGGGATCCGTTCGTTCGGTGGTTGGGCCCCTCAAGCTTGACGGGTTCTCCCGGAAACGTCCTTGGCCGGGAGTGACCACTTTCTTGATCCTCGGTCCACTGACACGGGCCCGTTCTCGCGAAGGCCCGAGGCGCTCACTCGTCCCGGACGGAGATCCCCGTGCTCGCGGCGAGGGCGGGGGCGAGCGCGATCAGCTGGCCCCGGGTGACGATCGCGCCGGCCAGGGACTCGAAGCCCGACGTCAGGTCGAGGTCGACCGCCCCGCGCAGGTCCACCTCGCGCAGCTTCGCCCTGGCCAGGTGCACCTTCCGCAGGCTGGAGCCGGGGAAGGAGACCCGGGACAGGGACGCCCCGCCGAAGTCCACGTCGGTGAGGACGCAGTCCTCGAACACCACGTCGTCCATGCGCGAGGCCCTGAAGTTCACCCCGTCGAGCTTGCAGGAGGAGAAGACCACGCGCCGGACCTCGCAGTCGAAGGAGGCGGCCCCGGCGAACACGCTGTCCACGATGCTGCTGTCGAGCCAGACGGACTCCGCGATGTCGGTGCCCGTCACGCGCACCGTGTGCAGCCACACGTCGGTGAACCTGCACCGGCGCAGGCTCCCGCCGCTCCACCGGGCGGAGGTGAAGGCGCTCTCGATGAACCGGGCGCCGGTGAGGTGGACCCGGTCGAACCCGCCGCCGTCGAAGTGGACGGCCTCGTGGGGGTCGTCGTGCAGCTGCTCCATGCTGAAGGGGCGCAGGTCCTCGGCGTAGGGCAGGTCCGAGATCTCGGTGGGGACGGGGCGACCGGACACGGGGTCCTCTCCTGGGGCGGCCCTGGCGGGCCGCGGGGTGGACACGGGCGCGACGCGGGTTCGCACCCGACGCCACCGCGGTCTCCTGACCAGTGGAACCTACCACCGCGTCGAGCGGTGCCCCGGTCGGCCGGGCGCCGGGGCGGGCGGCCGGGGGCGCCGACCGCGGCACCGGCCCCCGCCTGTCGGAGGGCACACGGGAGCGGGAGCGCGCGGTGCTCGCCGAGGAGTGGACGGTCCGCGGGGTGGTTTACTCGGCCGGACAACAAACTCTGCGGAGCACGATGTCCCCGGCTCTGCGGCAGGAGAAGGCGAGAAGGACATGACCACGGCGTTCGAGGCCCACGACCTGGCCGGTACCAAGCTGAGGAACCGGATCGCGATGGCCCCCATGACGCGCAGCCGAGCCCGGGAGCCGGAGCGGATCCCGACGGCGCTGACCGCCGAGTACTACGCCCAGCGCGCGAGCGCGGGCCTCATCGTCACCGAAGGCACCCAGCCGTCCGCAGTGGGCCAGGGCTACACCAACACCCCCGGACTGCACTCGGCCGAACAGGTCCGGGCGTGGAGAACGGTGACCGACGCGGTCCACGCCGAGGGCGGGGTGATCTTCGCCCAGCTGATGCACACCGGCCGGATCAGCCACCCGAACGTGCTGCCCGACGGCCTGGCGCCGGTGGGCCCCTCCGCGGTCAGGGCGCGGGGGAAGGTGTACACCCACCAGGGGGCGGCAGAGTTCGTCACCCCCCGGGAGCTGACCGACGAGGAGGTCCACCGGACGGTCCGGGACTTCGCCGACGCGGCGCGCAACGCGGTCGAGGCCGGGTTCGACGGGGTCGAGGTCCACGGCGCCAACGGGTACCTGCTCCACCAGTTCCTGTCGGTCAACGCCAACCTCCGCACGGACCGGTGGGGCGGACCGGTCGGGAACCGGATCCGGCTCCCCCTGGAGGTCGCCCGGGCGGTGGCCGGGGCGATCGGCCCGCACCGCACCGGCATCCGCATCTCGCCCGGCGGCACGTTCAACGACATCACCGAGGACGCGGACCTGGCCGCGACCTACCTGCCCCTGGTGAACGAACTGGCCGCGCTGGACCTGGCCTACCTGCACGTGGCGGAGCAGGCAGACCGCGCGCTCACCGACCGGCTGCGCGCCGCGTGGCCGAACACGTTCGTCCTCAACCCCGCCACCGGCTCCGGCGTCCCGACCGGTCCGGACGCGGTCGACCTGGTGGCGGACGGCACCGCGGACCTGGTCTCCTTCGGGGCCCTGTTCCTGGCCAACCCCGACCTGCCCGCGCGCCTGGCCGCCGACGGGCCCTTCAACGCCCCGGACCGGGCCACCTTCTACTCCGGCGGCGAGCGGGGCTACACCGACTACCCGGCCCTGGACTGAGACCGCACCGGGCGGGCGCCGCGCGAGCCCGCCCGGTCAGAGCGCGGGGGCCGCCCCCGGGCGCAGGGCCTCCATGGCCTGCCGGCCCAGGCTCTGCTCGATGTGCCCGCGCATGACCTCCTCGGCGGTCCCGCTCTGGCCGCCGATCACCGCCTCCGCCAGCGCCCGGTGCTCACCGCGCACGCGCGCGTCCTCGGACGCGGAGCCGGCGCGGTGCCGCAGGGTGAACTGACGGTAGCGGTCGGCCTTGTCCCACAGGCTGTCCAGGATGCCGATCATGGGCTCGTTGTGGGAGGCGCGGTACACGGCGCGGTGGAAGTCGCGGTGCGCGTTCAGCGCCTGGATGCCGGACGTGCCGGTCAGCGGGTCCAGGGCGTCCAGCGCGCGGCGGATCGCCTCGACGTCGGCGCCGGTGCGGCGCTGGGCCGCCCACCCGGCGGCCAGGGGGTCCACGTGCGAGCGGACCTCGTACAGGCTCTGCGCCTCCTCGAAGGTCAGCTCCGTCACCCGCGCGTCCCGGTGCGTCTCCAGCGTCATGAGCCCCTCGGCGGCCAGGCGCTTGAGCGCTTCGCGCACGGGCGTGGTCGAGACGCCCAGTTCGGCCGCGATGCCCTCCTGGCTCAGCGCCGCCCCGGGGTGCAGCTCGTCGGCGAGGATGCGCTGCTTGATCTCCTCGTAGGCGTACTGGCTCTTGCTGAAAACCGGCTTCGTCGTCACGAACGTCGTCCTCCCTGAGGAGGCAGGATATCGGCCTCTCCTGACTTCTGACATCATGTAGCCTATAGGCTAGGAGGACTGATGTCGATCGATTCACACCGCAGCCGCCGGAGGCTGGGGTCCGCGGCGGGCGGCGCGGAGTACTTCCACATCGGGGCGGTGCCGGGAACCGAACGGCTGCCCCTCGCGCACAAGATCATGCTGGAGAACCTCCTGCGCCACGAGGACGGCGACCTGGTCACCGGGGCCGACATCGCGGCGGTGGCGGAGGGGCGCACCGGCACCCACGAGATCGCCTTCCACCCCTCCAGGGTGTTCCTGCACGACACCAACGGCGTGCCCGTCCTGACCGACCTGGCCGCGCTGCGCGACGCGGTCGCCGAACGCGGCGGGGACCCGGGTGCCGTCGACGGCGCGATCCCCGCCGAGCTGACGGTCGACCACTCGGTGTCCACCGACTTCTTCGCCCGCCCCGACGCCCCCCGCCTCAACGTCCGGCGCGAGTACGAGCGCAACGCCGAGCGCTACCGGTTCCTCAAGTGGGGACAGCGGGCCCTGAGCACGCTCGAGGTGGTCCCGCCCGGCGCCGGCATCATGCACCAGATCAACGTCGAGCACCTGGCCCGCGTGGTCGAGGTGCGCGACGGCCTGGCCCTCCCCGACACCGTCGCCGGGACCGACTCCCACACCACCATGGTCAACGGGCTGGGCGTGCTGGCCTGGGGCGTGGGCGGCATCGAGGCCGAGGCGGCCGTGCTGGGCCAGCCGGTCTCCCTGCTCATCCCCCCGGTGGTCGGCGTGGAACTGGTCGGCGAGCTGCGGCCCGGCGTCACCGCGACCGACCTCGTGCTCACCGTCACCGAGAGGATGCGGCGCCTGGGCGTGGTCGGCAGCATCGTGGAGTTCTTCGGCGCCGGGGTCGGCGCCACCGGCGTCGCCACGCGGTGCACCCTGGCCAACATGAGCCCGGAGTTCGGCTCGACCGCCGCGCTCTTCCCCGTCGACGACCGCACCCTGGAGTTCCTGCGCCTGACCGGGCGCCGCGAGGACCACGTGCGGCTGGTGGAGGCCTACGCCAAGGAGCAGGGCCTGTGGCACGACCCCGACCGCAGGCCGCGCTTCGACCGGACCCTCGTCGTCGACCTGGACGGGATCACCCCGAGCCTGGCCGGACCGCGCAGACCGCAGGACCGGGTCGAGCTGGCCGGGACCGGCGAGGCGGTGCGCGCCGCCCTCGCCGAGCTGGGCCGCGCCGAGGAGCCCGCGCCCGCCGAGGGGCCCGACGCGTCCGGGCCGCGCGACGGCGCCGTCGCCATCGCCGCCATCACCTCGTGCACCAACACCTCCAACCCCGCCGTCATGGTCGCCGCCGGCCTCCTCGCCCGCAACGCCGTCCGGCGCGGACTGGGCGTCGCACCGTGGGTCAAGACCAGCCTGGCCCCCGGATCCCGCGTGGTCGTGGACTACCTGGAGCGCGCCGGCCTGATGCGCGACCTGGAGAAGCTGGGGTTCGGCCTGGTCGGGTACGGGTGCATGACGTGCATCGGCAACTCCGGGCCGCTGGCGCCCGGGGCGGCGGCCGCCGTCGAGGACAGGGGGCTGGTGGCCGCCTCGGTGACCTCGGGCAACCGCAACTTCGACGGCCGCGTCAACAACGACGTCTCCCTGAACTTCCTCGCCTCGCCCCCGCTCGTGGTCGCCTTCGCCCTGGCGGGGACCACCCGCGTCGACCTCACCGCCGACCCGCTCGGCACCGGCCCGGACGGCGAGCCGGTCATGCTGGCCGACCTGTGGCCCACCGAGGCCGAGATCGAGGAGGTGGTCTCCGCCGGCATCGAACCGTCGATGTACACCGAGGTCTACGGCACCCTCTTCGACGGCGACGAGAACTGGCGGGGGCTCACCGCGCCCGGGGGCGCCCGGTTCGACTGGGACCCCGACTCCGTGTACCTGCAGCGCCCCCCGTTCCTCGAACTGGCGGCGGAGCGGGGCGCGGAGGGGGCGCACGGCGACATCGTGGGCGCCCGCGCCCTCCAGGTCCTCGGTGACTCCGTCACCACCGACCACCTCTGCCCGGCCGGGCGCATCCCCGCCGACAGCCCCGCCGGACGGTTCCTGCGCGAGCGCGGCGTGGAGGCGCGCGACCTCAACACCTACGCCTCGCGCAGGGGCAACTGGCAGGTGATGAAACTCGGCGGCCTGGCCAACCCCCGGCTCCGCAACGCGATGACCCCCGGCCTGCCGGGCGGCAGCGCCGTCGACCTCGGCCCCGACGGCGACGAGCGCACGGTCGGCGAGGTCCACGCCGTCGCCGACCGCCACCGCGACCGCGGGCAGCCGATGCTGATCATCGCCGGCCGGGAGTACGGCACGGGCTCCTCCCGGGACTGGGCCGCCAAGGTCACCTCGCTCCTGGGCGTGCGCGCGGTCATCGCCGAGTCCTTCGAGCGCATCCACCGCTCCAACCTGGTGGGCATGGGCGTGCTCGCCCTCCAGTTCGAGGACGGCGACAGCGCCGGGAGCCTCGGGCTGACGGGGGAGGAGGAGTACGCCGTCACGGGGCTGGAGGGCCGCGACGAGGTCCCCGAGCGCCTGTCCGTCACCGCCCGCCACCTGCGCACGGGCCGGGTCACCGAGTTCACCGTGCGGGCCCGGGTGGACACCTCCCGCGAACAGCTCTACTACCGCCACGGCGGGCTGCTGCCCTACATCCTGCACCGGGCGCTGTCGGAGCCGGGGCGGGCCCGGGACTGACCCGACCGCGCGCCGCACGGCGAAGGGCCGGCCGGGAGTCCCTCCCGGCCGGCCCCTCCGTGTCGGAGCGCCGGGTCAGCTCCGCGCCCGCGGGACCTCCCCGGAGTCCGCGGGGTCCTCCGCGGCGGGTTCGCCGGCGGGCGCGGCGGGGCGCAGCCGCCGCCACGCGGTCCAGACGAGCCCGAGCAGGAGCAGGCCGTAGAGCGCGACGGTGATCGGGCTCCCGACCAGGGTGAGCGGGTCGTTGCCGGAGTTGGCCATCGCGTCGCGCAGCGAGTACTCCGCCAGCGGGCCCAGGATCACCGCGATGAGCACCGGGGCCAGGGGCACCCCCGTGCGCCGCATGGCGAACGCCAGGACGCCGAGGAGGCACATGAGCACCAGGTCCGTCTTGCTCGCGCCCGTGGCGTAGACCCCGAGGCAGGCGAAGACCGTGATGCCCGCGTAGAGGTAGGACTGGGGGAGCAGCAGCAGCTTCGCCCACAGCGGCGCGAACGGCAGGTTGATGACCAGCAGCACGACCGTGGCCAGGAGCAGGCCCGCCAGGAGGGCCCACACGATGTCGCCGTTGCGTTCGAACAGCAGGGGGCCGGGCTGCATGCCGTACTGCTGGAAGGCGGCCAGCAGCACGGCCGCGGTGGCCGAGGTCGGCAGGCCCAGCGACAGCAGCGCCCCCATCGCGCTCCCCGCCGTCGCGTTGCCCGCGGCCTCCGGGGCCGCCACGCCCTGGATCGCCCCCTTGCCGAACATCGGCTTGCGGCGGCGCTTGTCCAGCTGGCGCTCGGCGCTGTAGGCGAGGAAGGTGGGGACCTCCGCGCCCCCCGCCGGGATGATGCCGAAGGGGATGCCGATGCCGGCGCCCCGCAGCCACGCGGGCAGCGCCGCCCGGAACTCCCTGCCCGACAGCCAGGGCCGTCCCGCGGAGGGGACGATCTCGTGCGCGCCGCGGTGGCCCACGCGCCCGGCCGCGTACAGCACCTCGCCGACGGCCAGCACGGCCACGGTGATGACGACGACGCTGATCCCGTCGAAGAGCGCCGGCATCCCGAAGGTGAAGCGCGCGGTGCCCGTCGACTGGTCCGTGCCGACCAGGGCGAGCCCCAGGCCGAACGCCAGGGCGGCCAGGCCCTTGAGGGGCGACTCCGAGACCACGGCGGAGATCGCCACGAACGCGAAGACGGCCAGCGCGAAGTACTCGCCGGGGCCGAACTTGGTCGCCAGGTCGGCCATGGAGGGCGCGAAGAAGACGACCAGCACGGTGGCGAGAATGCCTCCGGTGAACGCGCCGATGGCGGAGGTGGCGAGCGCCTGCGGGGCCCGCCCCGACCGCGCCATCCTGTGGCCCTCGAAGGTGGTGGCGATCGCGGTGCTGTTGCCCGGGGTGTTCATCAGGATGCCCGCGGTGGAGTCGCCGAACAGGCCGCCGAAGTAGACGCCGCTGAACATGATGAGCGCGGCCAGCGGGTCGAGCGTGAACGTCATCGGCAGCAGCAGGGCCACGGCCATGGCCGATCCCAGGCCGGGCATGACGCCCACCGCCGTGCCCAGGAACGCGCCGAGGGTGATCCAGAGGAGGTTCACGGGGGTGAGGACGGCGCCGAACCCGCCGATGAGGTGCGTCAGCTGCTCCATGTCACAGACCCCCCAGCACGCCGGAGGGCAGGTTCAGGCCGAGCATGCCGCTGAACACGATCTGGACGGTCGCGGCCATGACGAAGCCGACGGTCAGGCTGCGCAGGAGGTTCCGGTTGCCCAGCCCCGTCGCCACGGCCGTGAACATCAGCGTCGCCATGAGGAGCCAGCCCACGATGTCGATGAGGCCGCTGAAGGCGGCGATGCCGAGCAGGACCAGGCCGACGGCGCGCCAGTTGGTGCGCTCCTGCGCGGCCAGGGCGGCGCGGCGCCCGGGGGAGCGGCGCAGCGCCGCGACGATCAGCAGGAGGCCGATGACGGCGGCGAGCGCGGCCACGAACCAGCCGAACCCCTGGGGGCCGAGCAGGCCGCCGTCGCCGATGACGTCCATTCCCGCGTTGCCCGCGGCGAGCGTGCCCGCCATGGCCAGCAGGAGGCCGCCGATGACCAGTTCGCCGCGGCCGTCCCAGAAGGACGGTGTCCGCGGCGGGGCCTCCGCCGGGTCGGCGGCCGAGCCGCTGTCGAGGTCTGTGTGTGACATGTTCTCTCCGTGAAGTCCTCGGGCTCAGGAACCCGAGATGAGGCCGAGGTCGGTCATGAGCGTGCGGATCCGGACCTCCTCGTCGGTGAGGAACTCCGCGAACTCCTCCGGACCGGCCCAGTTCGGCTGCCAGTAGTTGCGGTCGGTCGCCTCCTGCCAGGACTCGGCCCCGTACATCTCCTCGGTGATCGCCAGGAGCTCCGCCCGGTCCTCGTCGGTGATCCCGGGGGCGGCGACGAGGCCGCGCCAGTTGACCAGGTCGACGGAGGGGTAGCCGAGTTCGGCGGTGGTCGGGATGTCGAACCCGTCGAGGCGCTCGGGCGCCACGACGGCCAGCGCCCGCAGCCGCCCGCCCTCGATGAGGTCGCGGAAGTCGTTGAACCCGGTGACGCCGATCTGCACGGTGCCGCCGGCGTCGGAGAGCAGGGAGATCGTCAGCTCCCCGCCCCCGGCGTGCGGCGTGTAGTGCAGGTCGGCGGGGTCCAGCCCCGCGGCCTCGGCGAGCTGCCCGGCGACCAGGTGGTCGGGCGATCCGGCCGACCCGCCGCCCACGGGGATGTCCGGGTCCTCCTCCCAGGCCCGGAGGAAGTCGTCCAGGGTCTGCCAGGGGGAGTCCGCGGGGACCGCGATCACCTCGAAGTCGTCGGTCAGGCGCGCGATCGGCGTCACGTCGCTCAGCCGGACCGGGGAACCGCCCATCTCCACGCCGCCGACCATGGCGGCGCCGGTGACCATCACGGTGGTGGGCTCCCCGTCGAGCCTGGCCAGCTGGCCCAGGCCGATGGTGCCGCCCGCGCCGGGCACGTTGACCACCTGGACGTTGTTGACGATCGACTCCGTCCTGGTGGCCTGCTGGAACTCGCGGGCGGCCAGGTCCCAGCCCCCTCCGGCCGCGGCGGGGGCGATGACCGTCAGGGCGGAGCGGGCGCGCGAGCCCTCGTCGCCGCCCGCGGCGTCCTGTACGGCGAAGAACCCGGTCGTCACGACCAGGGCGAGGCCGATCCCGGCGCCGAGGAGGCCCTTGTCGCCGATCACGCGGGGCCTCCCGCTCTGCGGGGCCCGGCTCCGGACTTCACAGCGAGCACGGGGCACGACGCCTCCAGGAGCAGGCGCTGGGCCGTGCTGCCCATGAGCAGCTTGCCGATCGCGGAGCGGTGGCGGACCCCGATGACGAGCAGGTCGGCGTCCAGCTCCTCGGTGAGTTCCAGGAGGGCGGCCGCCGCGTCGGCGTCGGCCAGGCGTACGGCCCTCGCCCGGACCCCCTCGGCCTCCGCGCGCCCGACGAGTTCGCGGACCCGGGACTCGTCGGCGGCCCGTGTGTCGGCGGCGGCGTCGTCCGAGACGGCGTTGGCGATCACCAACTCGCCGCCCTGGAGTCCCGCCTGTCGGACCGCCTGCGCGAAGGCCGCCTCGGCGGACTCCACGGGGGCGTGTGCGAGCACCACTGTCATCTGCTCCTCCTCGAACCATCCGTGACTGGCGTCACAGTGTGCAGTGTATAGGCTGTATCACCGGGGCCGATCCGTCAACGTCAGGGGAGGGAGCGGCGGCAGGGATGCCTCCCGCAGGCCGTGGCGGGGGCCGGCTCGGGGCCGTGCCCGTGCCTGTGGCGGCGGGGGTGGGGCCCGGTCGGGGCGGCCCCGGGGGCGCAGGCGCGCCCGACTCCCCGCGCGCGGGATCCGGGCGGCCCCGGAGTCGCTCCGGGAGCCGCCGCCGGCGTCCGGCCGACGCCGGCCGCCGTCCGCACCCGGTGGCCGGGACGGGTCTGACCTGGTGTTCCAGGTGGGGCTGTATGGAGGAGTGTGGCGGACCACACTTCGTGTTCCGGCGGGGGTGCTCCCCGGTGGAGGAAGCCACAGGATAACTTCGGACCGGGGTAACCAATTCTCGCGCGCCGGGTTCTTTTGTCCTGCTGTGCGGCATGTGTCCTTCGGTCGAATGCGTCGACAAGCGGGATCTGTTGGTCATTGCCATTCTTTCCGGTGTTCTCATTTGTTTCCGAGAAAAAGAATATCTCGGATAATATCCCCATGTTCCACAACTTTGTGAAAATTCTGGATTAAGCCATTCGCAGTTCTACAAAATAAAGTCCGCGAATTACTACTCTTCGGGTTGTGGCGCTTGTAACCTCGTGTTTTCGGCCGACCATGGGTCTGGCAGGGAGAGCGCGGCCAGAGGCCTGCGTGTTCGCATGCGCCCCTGACCCCGACCTCGCCCGTGACCATTTCCTGCGGTGACGTTCGATTCCACCACCCCAGAGAACCTGGAGAGTGTCCATGAAACCTGACACCGCACACCCCAATCCAGATCGGGATACCAGTGAGAAAAGGGCCCTCCACGCCCGATCGGCCCTCGCCGGGTACTTCTTCCTCACCGGGGCCGTGATCCCCGTGTGGGCCTCCCGTATCCCCGCCGTCAAGGAGCAGAGCGGCGTCGGCGCCGACCAGCTCGGCCTCGCGCTCCTCGCGATGGGGGTGGGGGCGATCATCACGGCCCGCGTGGGCGGCGCCCTGCTCGACAGGTGCGCCCCCCGCTTCGTCGTCCCCCCGGCCGCGGTCGCGGCCTCGCTCTGCCTGGCCCTGCCGGGAGCGGCCATGGGGCCACGCGAGCTGGCCGCCGCCCTGTTCGTCCTCGGCGTCGCCCACTCCCTGCTCAACATCAGCGTCAACACCCACGCCGCCACCCTCCAGCAGCCGCTGGGGCGGCCCCTCCTGTCCTCCTTCCACGCCTTCGTGTCGCTCGGAGCGTCCTTCGGCGCCGTCTGCGGTGTCGTCACCGCCCACGTCGGACTCAGTCCCCTCATCACCTTCCAGGCCATGGGCGCGCTCCTGGCGCTGGCCGCACTTGCCCCCGCGAGAGCGCTCGCGCGGTACACGCCACCGGCGGTCGACCAGCAGTGCGGCGCCGGCGGGTCACCCGGCAGGCTCCGGCTCTCCCCCCTGCTCCTGACCCTGGGGGTGCTGTCCCTGGCCGCGATGCTCACCGAGAGCGCCGTCCAGGACTGGAGCGCGCTCTACGCCCAGGAGAGCGTGGGCGCCTCCGGCGCCATGGCGGCGACGGCGTTCGCGGCGTTCACGGTCACCATGACCATCGGCCGCCTCATGGGCGACCGCCTGGTCCTGTGGCTGGGCCGGGTGGTCCTGCTCAGGTCCGGTGCGCTCGTCGCGGTCGCCGGGTTCTCCCTGGCCCTGGGCCTGCCCACCCAGGCCACGGTCCTGGCGGGGTTCGCCCTGGTCGGCCTCGGCCTCTCGTGCGCGGTGCCCCAGCTGTTCAGCGCGGCGGCGGAGATCGACCCCCGGCGCGTCGGCAAGAACCTGGGAACGGTCGCGGCCATCGGCTACCTGGGACCCCTGCTGGGCGCCCCCGTGATCGGGGTGCTCTCGGAGCAGGGCGGAGTGGGCACCGGCCTCCTGGTGCCCGTCCTGCTCACCGTGGCCCTGGCCACGGGCGCGAGCACGACCCGCCGCCGCCGGTCCGGCGCGGCCGTCTGAGGCCGCCCCGGGCGAGCGGCCGGACCGGGCCGCGGTCGGTCCGCCCGCCGCGGCCCGGCCCCCGCACGCCCGGCGGTCCGCCCGCCGCCGTGCGGCCCCCGGGGCGCGGTCGGCGTCCGACAGGGGCGCCGGCCGCGGAAACACCGCACCGTGCGTGGCGGAGACGGTGACGTTGCGTGATCGAAACGTAGGTTGGGGCCATGCGCGTACTAGTCACAGGCGGGGCCGGGTTCATCGGATCGCGGGTGGCGGAGGAACTCCGCCTGGCCGGGCACGAGGCGGTGACCCTCGACGCCTACCTGCCCCAGGCCCACCCCGGGCAGGGGCCGCGGGAGGGCGTCGACGTCGTGGCCGACGTCCGGGACGGCGACGCCGTCGAGCGTGCCCTGCGCGGGGTGGACGCGGTCTGCCACCAGGCGGCGATGGTCGGGCTGGGCTCCGCCGGCTTCCTCGACGCCCCCGACTACGTGGGCTGCAACGACCTGGGCACGGCGGTCCTGCTGGCCGCCATGGCCCGGGCCGGGGTCCGCGACGTCGTCATGGCCGGTTCGATGGTCGTCTACGGCGAGGGCCGGTACACGTGCCCCGAGCACGGCGACGTCCGACCGGGACCGAGGGCGGAGGCGGACCTGGCGGCCGGGGTGTTCGACCCCCCGTGCCCCCGCTGCGGCGCCGCGCTCGTGCCCGGCCTGGTCGGGGAGGAGGCGCCGACCGACCCGCGCAACGTCTACGCCACCACGAAGCTGGCGCAGGAGCACCTGTGCGCGTCGTGGGCCAGGGCCGTCGGAGGGCGCGCGGTGTCCCTGCGCTACCACAACGTGTACGGGCCCGGGATGCCCCGCGACACCCCGTACGCGGGCGTCGCCTCCTTCTTCCGCTCCGCGCTCGCCCGCGGCGAGGCGCCCCGCGTGTTCGAGGACGGCCGCCAGCGGCGCGACTTCGTGCACGTCGCGGACGTGGCCAGGGCCAACGTGGCGGCACTGGAGGCGGTGCGGGACCGGGCCGGCGGGGAGCTGTCCGCCTTCAACACCGGGAGCGGGACGCCGCACACCATCGCCGAGATGGCGCGGGCGCTGGCGGACGCGTACGGGGGCCCGGCGCCCCGGACCACCGGCGAGTACAGGCTGGGCGACGTACGGCACATCACCGCGTCCTCCCGGCGGCTGGTCGAGGAGCTGTCCTGGCGGCCGAGGGTCGGCTTCGCCGAGGGGATGGCCGAGTTCGCCCGCGCCGAACTGCGCGGATCGGTCGGCGCGGGCGCCACGACGGGGTGAGGACGACGCCTCCGCGTGTCGCGACCGCCGTTCACCCCCGGCGAGGGCATCGATTCGTAACGTGATCAAGATGACCAGTGAACCTCACGAGCACGACCGCGAGAACGACGAACCGGCGCGCGCCGGCCACGGTCCCGGGGGCGGCGGTCCCGCGCCGCCCGTCGACGTGGTGCTGCCCTGCCTGGACGAGGCCGCCGCCCTGCCCTGGGTCATGGAGCGGATACCGCCGGGCTGGCGGGCGATCGTCGTCGACAACGGCTCGACGGACGGCTCGGCCTCCGTCGCCGAGGCCCTGGGGGCCCTCGTCGTCCCCGAGCCGCGCCGGGGCTTCGGCGCGGCGTGCCACGCGGGCCTGACCGCCGCGACCGCCGAGTTCGTCTGCTTCTGCGACTGCGACGCCTCGCTCGACCCCGGGCTCCTCCCGGAGATGGTGGAGCGGGTCCGCTCCGGCGGGGCCGACCTGGTCATGGGCAGGCGGCGCCCCGCCCGCCGGGGGACCTGGCCGGTGCACGCCAGGGCCGGCAACGCCGCCGTCGCGCGCATGCTGCGCTCCCGGACCGGGGTGCGGGTCCGCGACATCGGCCCGATGCGGGCGGCCCGCAGGGCCGGGCTCCTCGCGCTGGGAACGGCCGACCGCCGCTCGGGCTACCCCCTGGAGACGGTCGTGCGCGCCGCCGACGCCGGGTGGCGGATCGAGGAGGTGGACGTGCCCTACCTGCCCCGGTCGGGCAGGTCCAAGGTCACCGGGACGTGGCGGGGCACCTGGACCGCGGTGCGCGACATGACGGCGGTCCTGCGCGAGCCCCCTGCCCGGCGCCGCGCGCCCGCGGGGGGAGGGTCGCCGTGACCGGCCGCCGCGACGCCGCCCTGCCGACCGGGGCCGCCACCCTGGTGGTCATCGCCAAGGAACCGGTCCCCGGCCTGGTCAAGACGCGGCTCACCCCGGAGTACACGAGAGAGGAGGCCGCCACGCTCGCGGAGGCGGCCCTGGCCGACACCCTGCACACGGTGCGCTCCCTCCCCGCCAGGAGGCGGCTCCTCGTCCTGGAGGGCAGGCCCGGCCCCTGGCTCCCGTCCCCGGGCTTCGAGGTGGTGCCGCAGGTCGGCGCCGGGTTGGACGAGCGGCTCGCGCACGCCTTCGCCGCCTGCTCGGGGCCCACCCTGCTGATCGGCATGGACACCCCCCAGGTGAGCCGGACGCTCCTGGCGCCCGCGCTGGCCCCGGACGCGTGGGACCGCGCCGACGCGTGGTTCGGACCGAGCGAGGACGGCGGTTTCTGGGCGCTCGGCCTGGCCGCCCCCGACCCCGCTCTGCTGCGCGGCGTCCCGATGTCGACCGCGCACACGGGCCGGGTCCAGCGCGAGCGGCTCGTCGGCGCGGGACTGCGAGTGGGCGACCTGGAGAGGATCACCGACGTCGACACCGCGCGCGACGCCGCCCTCGTGGCGTCGCTGATACCCCGCAGCCGCTTCGGCAGGGCCGTCCGGCTGGCGAGAGCGCGGTGCCGCAGGTGAGCGCGGCCGGGACCGGGATCGACGCCGGGTCGGCCCCGTGGCTGTGCGACCCCTACTCGCAGGCGCTCGCCAGCGGGCGCGGCCCCCTGTTCTTGTGCCGGTCCGACGGGTGGATGCTCCCGCTGGAGGTCGAGCGCTGGTGCGGGGGGACCGACGCCGCCGACGAGAGCGTGCTGGAGCGCGCCGAGGGCGACACCGTCGACGTCGGGTGCGGCCCCGGCCGCATGGTCGCCGCGCTCACGGCCCGCGGCCACCTCGCGCTGGGCGTGGACACGAACCCCGTCGCGGTCTCGCGCGCCGTCGAGGCGGGCGGCCTGGCGGTGCGCTCGTCGGTGTTCGACCCCCTGCCCCGGGAGGGCGCCTGGCGCACCGCCCTGCTGCTCGACGGCAACATCGGTATCGGCGGCGTGCCCGGGGACCTGCTCTCCCGGATACGGGAGATCGTCCTGCCCGGCGGCCTGCTCGTCGTCGAGGCCGCGGGCCAGGACGTCCACGAGTGCGTGACGGTGCAGGTCACCGACGGCCGCCGGGATCCGGGGGCGCCGTTCCCGTGGGCGAGGGTCGGGCTCCCCGCCCTGCGGCTGTGCGCGGAGGCGGCCGGATGGACGTGGGCGGAGGCGTGGAGGGTGCGGGGGCGCCGGTTCGCGGCGCTGCGCTCCCCGCGCTGAGCCGCGGCGGGCCGGGGAGCGGCGCCGCGCCGACGGCCGCTCAGGGCGTGCGCGCGGCCCGCGCGTACCGGACCGCACGCTCGGCGGTGTGTCCGACCGCACCCCCTGCGAACAGCGGTTTCCCCCGTCCCGGCGACACGCCGCCGCGCACCCCGCGACAACGGCGGCCGTGACCTACGGTGACGGCGTGACGCAGCCAGAACTCCACCGGAACGACCGGGAGGCGCCCGGCGCCGCCCTTCGCGGCCTCCGCGCCGACCTGACCGCCGCCGCCCTGGCCGTGCTCCTCTTCGCCGCGGCGGCCGTCACCGGCACCTGGATCGAGCGCACACGGGGCGTCCTCCACGTCGACTGGCCGCCGCTGTACGCCTCCTGGCTCCCGCACACGGGGCCGGGCACGGTGCCGGCCCTGGCCCTGGCAGCGGCGGTGGCGGCCTGCGGTCCCGCGGCCGCGCGCGCCCTGCCCTGGCGCGCCCTGGTGGGGGCGGCCTGGGCGGTGTCCGCCCTCTGGATCGCCGCGCTCGCCCTGGTCGACGGCTGGAGGCGCGGGATCGCCGACCGCCTCCTGTCACCCCACGAGTACCTGTCCTCGGTGCACCGCTTCGAGGACGCGGGCGCCGCCCTGAGCACGTTCACCCGGCACATCCTCATCGGGCAGCCGGACAACTGGCCCACGCACGTGGCCGGGCACCCGCCGGGCGCCGTCCTGACCTTCGTCGCCCTGGACCGGATCGGCCTGGGGGGAGGGGCGTGGGCCGGGCTCTGGTGCATCCTGGCCGGCGGTTCGGCCGCCGCGGCCGTGCTGGTCGCGATGCGTGCGCTCGGTGCGGAGGGGGCTGCGCGCCGGGCGGCCCCGTTCCTCGTGCTGCTGCCCGCGGCGGTGTGGGCGGGCGTGTCCGCGGACGGCTACTTCGCGGCGGTCACCGCGTGGGGCCTGGCCCTGCTCGCGGTCGGCGCGTCGCCCGGCGCACGCGCGCCGCGCTCCACCGCGCTGGCGGCCGGTCTGCTCCTGGGGTGGGCGGTGTACCTGTCCTACGGGCTGGTCCTCGCCGCGGTCCCGGCCCTGGCCGTGCTCCTGTGCGCGAGGAACGCGCGCCCCCTCCCCTACGCCCTGGCGGGCGCCCTGGTCGTCGCCGCCGCCTTCACCGCGGCGGGCTTCCACTGGTGGGAGGGGTACCGCCTGCTCGTGGAGCGCTACTACCAGGGGGTGGCGGCCGTCCGCCCCTACGCGTACTGGGTGTGGGCCAACCTCGCCGTCGCGTGCCTGGCCGTGGGACCCGCGACCGCGGCGGGCCTGCGCCGGGCACTGACGGGGGCGCCCGCGGCGGCGGGCGGCCTGCTCCGGGCGCCGTCCCGGGAGGCCTCGACGACGGTCCTGCTCGTCGCCGCCGGGCTCGGGGCGATCGCCGTGGCCACCCTCTCGGGGATGAGCAAGGGCGAGACCGAACGGATCTGGCTGCCGTTCGTGCTGTGGCTCGTCCCCGCCGCGGCCCTCCTGCCGGACCGCCACCACCGGGGGTGGCTGGCCGCCCAGGGGGCCACGGCCCTCCTGGTCAACCACCTGCTGCTCACCGGCTGGTGACCCGGCCCCGCCGTCGCCGCCCCCCGCGGTGGTGGGACGATGGAGGGGAGATGACCGAGAGCGAGTCGTGCCGCCCGTTGCGCGCCGGGGTGTTCACCCTGGTGTGCGCGAGCCTGTCCGCGCACGGGCACGCGCTCAGCTCCGGCCACGACGTCCCCCTCGCCGGGCTCCTCGCGGGGGCGGCCGTCGTGTTCGCCATGGCGTGGGCGGCCGCGAACCGCCGCCAGGGCTGGGCCACCCTCACCGGGTGGATGCTCTGGGGCCAGTTCGCCCTGCACGTGGCGTTCAGCTACGTCGGCTCGCTCGGAGGTCCGCACACCGCCTCGCACGAGGGCGACGTGGTGGTCCAGGCTGCGATGCCGGCGTGGACGATGATCGGGATGCACGTGGTCTCCGCGCTGGTCAGCGCGTGGTGGCTGCGCCGCGGGGAGACGGCGCTGTTCGCCTTCCTGCGCTTCATGGCGCTCGCCCTCCTCCCGCTGCTGGTGCTGGTGTGCGGCCTGCCCGCACCGCGCGGCCCCCTCGTGCCCAGCCTGCGGACCGCGGACGTGCCCGTCCGCATCCGGCTGCCGTACCTGCGGCACACGCGCGTCCTGCGCGGCCCCCCGGCCCTGTCGCCCGCCTGAGACCCCGCGTTCGCCACGCCCTGGGCAGGGCGCGGTCACGGCCGTCCCTGCCCTGACCCCCGCCCTGGCCTCCCGCACCGCCCCGGCGCCGCTCAGCGGCGCCGGAGAACGGTCGAACGCGCCGTCCGGGCCCCGCCGGCCCCTCGGGGTGCTCCGCCCTGCCGAGCGCCCCCTCCGACGTGTACCGCGCGGTCCTCCGCCGACCCCTGTCCCGGGGTCCGCGCGGTCGGCGACAGAAAGAACCGACATGCTCTCCCTCAGCGAGACCATCCCCTCCGCACCCCCCGACGGCTCCCCGGGGACGGGCCCCCTCCGCCCCGGCGGCGAGCACGGCGAACTGACAGCCCTGGCGATGCGCGCCAAGGAGGGCGCGCGCGACGCGCTGGACTCCCTGTTCGCGCGCACCCGTGACGACGTGGCGCGCTTCATCGCCCGCCGGGTGGACCCGTCCTGGGTGGAGGACCTGACCCAGGAGACCTTCTCGCGCGCCCTGCGCGGGCTCGACCACTACGCGGGACGCGCCCCGGTGCGCGCCTGGCTCTTCTCCGTGGCGCGCCACACGGTGGCCGACCGCTACCGCGCCCAGAGCCGGATCCCGCGCCACGAGGCCGTGGACGGGTGGGCCGAGGAGGGCGTGTGCGCCCACCAGGGGCGCTTCGACGAGTACCTCGCCCTGCTGTCCCTGCTGGAGGACCTCCCCGAGGACCGCAGGACGGCCTTCGTGCTCACCCAGATCCAGGGCATGCCCTACGCCGAGGCCGCCCGGGCCATCGGCACCCCCGTCGGCACGGTGCGCTCCCGCGTGGCGCGCGGCCGGCGCGACCTGGCGCGCATGCTGCGCCAGGCGGCCTGACACGCGTCCGGGGCGGCACCGCGCCGCCCCGGACGCGCCTCCCCACCGCCGGCCTCCGGCCGGCCCCGAACCCGAGAAGGAACACCATGACGTCCCGACCCCGCCAGGCCGCCCTCCGCGGCCTCGCGCTCTGCGCCGCCCTCGCCCTCGCCACCGCCTGCTCCGCCGCGGACCCCGTCGCGGAGGCCGACCACTACATGGACCTGTCCGACGACCCCATGGCCGCCTCGGCGACCGAGCTGACGACCCTCGACGGCGACCCGTGGGGTTTCACCGACGTCGCCGACGACCGGCTGACCCTGCTCTTCTTCGGCTACACCAGCTGCCCCGACGTGTGCCCGATGACGATGGCCGAGATCGACCTGGCACTCGGGCAGGCCGGGGAGGCGGCCGACGCCTACGACGTCGTGATGGTCAGCACCGACCCCGCCCGCGACACCGCCGAGCAGATGCGGTCCTGGCTCGACCGGTTCGACCCCTCCTTCCAGGGGGTCCGGGGGGACGTCGACACGACGGTCGAGGCCGCCCGCGACTACGGCATCGCCGTCGACCCCCCGCAGGAGACCGAGGGCCAGTACCTGGTCACCCACGGCGGCCGGATCGTCGTCCTGCTGCCCGGGGGCGAGGCGGCCGGGATGTTCGACGAGGGCACCGAGGCCGACCGGATCGCCGCGCTCCTCCCCGAACTCGCGGAGACCCTGCTGTGAGACGCCGCACCGACCCGGGGGAGGGGCCCTCCCGCCGCGGCCTCCTGGCCGCCACGGGCGCGGCCGGGCTCGCCGGCCTGGCCGCGGGCGCGGGCGCCGGGCACGCCTTCGCCGACCGCCGGGCCGGGGAGGAGAACGCCCAAGCGCTCGCCCCCTCCCGCTCCAGGGCCGGGGACCGCGACGGCCTGCCCCCGGCCCTCCTGTCGCCCACGCCGTCCCAGGTCCGACTGGTCGCGCTGGACCTGCGGGCGGAGCCGGGGGAGCGGGCGCGCGAGGCCGCGCGCCGGGTGCTCCGGACCTGGGGCCGGGAGATCGGCGCCCTCCACGGGCACGGCCTCGACGCCCGCGTCGAGGGCGCCCCGACCCGGGGGCTGTTCCCGGCGTCGCTGGGCGTCACCGTCGGCCTGGGCGCCTCCCTGCTCGACCGGATCGGGGCGCAGGACCGGATCCCCCCGCACATGGAGGACGTCCCGGCCTTCGCGTCCGACCGCCTGGAGCCCGGCTGGTGCGGCGGGGACCTGCTGCTCCACGCGGGGGCGGAGGACCCCGTCGTCCTCTCCTCCGCGGTCGGGCACCTGGTCGGGGCCGTCGCCGCCGACGCGCGGCCGCGGTGGTCCCTGCCCGGGTTCCAGCGCTCGGCCGCCGCGGCCGAGGACCCGGGCGCCACGCCGCGCAACCTGATGGGCCAGATCGACGGGACCGTCAACCCGCACGCCTCCGACCCGGTGTTCGGCCCCCAGGTCCTCGCCGCGCACCCCGAGCCCGCCCTGGCGTGGATGGACGGCGGAACCTACCTCGTCGTCCGCCGCATCCGCATGCTCCTCGACGACTGGTACTCCCTCGACCCCGGGGACCGGGAGGCCGTCGTCGGCCGCCGCCTCTCCAACGGCGCACCGCTGGGGGGCAGCGCCGAGGACGACCTCCCCGACCTGTCGGCCACGGGGGAGGACGGCACGCCGGTGATCGCGCCCGACGCCCACATCAGGCTCGCCGCCCCCGGCAACACCCTCGGCGCGCGGATGCTGCGCCGGGGCTTCAACTACGACCTGGGCTGGGACGCCGACGGCCTCCGGCAGGCGGGCCTGGTCTTCACCGCCTGGCAGGCGGACCCCAGGGCGGGCTTCACCCCGGTGCAGCGCGCCCTGGACGAGGGGGCCGACGCCCTCCACCGGTACGTCCGCCACGAGGGGAGCGCCCTGTTCGCCGTGCCGCCCGTGCGCGGGGGCGAACCCTGGATCGCGCACGACCTCCTCCCCGGGTGAGGGCGCGCACCCCGGGAACCGCGAGGGCTCCGTGAACGACCCCGGGGACGGGGCCGCGCTCCCACCCGCACCACCGCACGACCACGACCACGAGGAAACCGCGAGGACCATGCCACTCCCACGACACGGGACCGTGCCGAAGCCACGGACCACCGCCGCCGCGCTGGCCGCCCTGCTCCTCGCCACGGCCTGCGGGGCGCCGGACGCGCCCGCCGACCGGGCCGGGGCCGACCCGGACGCGGAGCCCCGCGGCCACGCCGCCGCCGGCGACCTGGAGGTCACCGGCGCGTGGGTGCCCGAACCCGCCAACCCGGAGATCGCCGTCCTGTACATGGAGGTCTCCAACGCCGCCGACGAGGACACCGCCATCACCGGGGTCTCCACCGGGGCCTCGCCCGACGCCGACCTGTGCAGCACGGAGACCACCGGCTCCGGGGCCTCCCGCATGCGCGTCGTGGAGGAGATCCCCGTGGCGGCGGGGGGAGCCACCGAGCTGGTCGACGGCGGCTACCACATCATGGTCAACGACCTGCCCGAACCCCTGGAGGAGGGGGACGAGGTCGCCGTCACGCTGACCTTCGCCGAGGGGAGCGAACTGGAGGTCACCGCGCCCGTGCAGCCCATGGCGGCCGGCAGCGCACCCGTGACCGACCACGGAGGGCACCACTGAGCCCGCGGCCGTCCCCGCCCGGGCGGGGACGGCCGCGCGGGGCGCCTCACCGGGAGCGGGACCCCGCGACCGGCGCGTCCCCGGACCCGGGCGCCGCGGGGGGCGGCCCCGCCGTGCGGCGCGGGCGGCGGGCGCGCCACCCCAGCACCGCGTCCACCGCGAGGAACACCGCGAGCGAGGCGCCGACCAGCGGAACGGCCCACCCGAGCCCCGCCAGGACGACGACCGCCGCCGCCCGCCACGGCCACGTCAGGGCCCGGAAGGAGCCGCGCGGGTACGGGCGGCCCACACCCAGGGCCCGGCCCCGCGTCGGACGCCGCTGCCACCACATGCGGTACCCCCACGCCGCGACGACGACCACTCCCAGGGCGACGGCGGTCAGCACGAGCTGGTTGGGCACCCCGAACAGCACGCCCATGTGGGCGTCGATGCCCCAGCGGCTCAGCTTGGCCATGAGCGGGTAGTCGGAGAAGCGGACGACGTCGACGACCTCCCCGGTGTCCGCGGCGATCGCCGCGGAGCCCACGGAGGTGGGCCAGGACCGGTCGATCTGGGTCACTGTGTAGGGGGCGGCGGGGTCCTTCGGCAGGGAGATCTCGACGAGGCCGTCCAGCCCGGCGTCCCGCGCGCCGGCGAGCACCGTGTCGATGCCGATGTCCACCCCCGGGGAGGCGTTCGGGACGTCGGCGGAGACGGAGGGGGTGGTCCAGGCCAGCCGCTCCCGGAGTTCGGTGATGTTCGCCCCCGCGTACTGGGACCACGTCAGCCCCGTGGCGGACAGGAACAGCAGCCCCGCCAGCAGCCACGTCCCGGCCGCGCCGTGCACCGAGACCGACCGGGGACGGCCGGGAGCGGTGCCCGCGCCGGGGACGAGCAGGCGGCGCGCGCCCCCGCGGCGGCGCAGCGCGGTCGAGGCCCACAGGGCGGCCCCGCCCAGGGCGACCACCCACAGCCAGCTCGCGGCCAGCTCGCTGTACAGGCGGCCCGCGTCGCCCAGGTGCAGGTTGCGGTGCAGCATGTCGACCCAGGTCCGGGCGGGCAGCGCGCCGCTCGTGCCGTAGGTCTCCATCACCCCGAGGACCTCGCCGCCGTAGGGGTCGACGAACACCGTCGTCCGGTGGCTCTCGGCCGACCCGGGCAGGTCGAAGAGCACCCGCGTGGAATCCTCCTCGCCGGTGGCCGGACGCACCGCGTCGACCTCGGCCCCGGACAGCTCCGCCCGGGCGGTGCGCACCTGCTCGTGCAGCGGCAGGGGCTCGCCCCCCGGCTCCACGTACAGCTGCTCCGCGTACACCGCCTGCTCGATCTGCGGCGTCCACACGTACAGGAGCCCCGTGGCGGCGGCGACCAGGACGAAGGGGGCGACGAACACCCCCGCGTAGAAGTGGAGCCGCAGGACCAGGGGGCGCAGCGCCGCCCAGGCGCCGCGGGGCCCCGGGCGGGCCCGGTCCGCTGCCGACTTGTCCGGTTGCCGTTCCACGCGTTCGTTCTCCTCACAGCGGCGCACCGGGCCCGTGCCCGGTGGGAAGCGTCCTTCGCCCCTGTGGTCGTCCGCGGTGGCCTCCGGGTTCCCGCCGGCGGGACGCCCGTGCCCGGGCGCCCCGCCGGCCGCTGCGGGCCCCGTCGGCTCAGTCGACCTCGATGCCCCTGGCGGTCAGGACCTCCAGCATCTCGGGCCGCTGGTAGAAGAGGTCCTCGGCGCCCTCGAAGCGCCGGAGGTTCGGCACCAGGTCGAGGTCGTCCAGGGAGCGGACGTCGAACAGGTCGTCCTCGCCGTCCCAGACCGGCGCGCACTCCATGAACGCCTGGTTCCCGCCGTCGAACAGGACCGAGTCCACGGCGGCGAGCTGCTCCGCGCCGATCTCCAGCGCCTCGAAGTACGCGCGCGCCTCGTCCAGGACCTGGAACTCCTTCCCGACCGCGTAGGCGTAGTCGTGGGGGCTCTGGGTGATCCCGAGCCCCTGGAGGTGCTCGGAGAGGGTGAACCGGGGGGAGAGCGTCCCGTCGTCGTACATGAGCTTCTCGACGACGAGCAGTTTGAAGTTGAAGTCCTGGAAGGTCGGCATGGGGTCACGGTAGCCAGGGGGTACGACACCGTTGCGCGCCAGGTTCGGCCCTGCGGCCCGCCTCCCGCCGGGCGGGGCGCGGGTTGCGGCGGCCCCCGGGCCGGAGCTCCGGCCGCGGGGAGAGCGCGGTCGGACCCTCCCGAACCCCGGCATCCCCGTCCCCGCGGGCCAAGGGGCGGACAGGACCTCCTCCGCCCTGGGCAAAGCGCCGTGTCCGGCGGTCGCACCCGGGGTGCGGCGCGAGAGGCTTCCGACCGTGCCGCGCCCCGGGACGCGCCCGGACGACGTCGACGGAGGTGCCCCCTGCTCGGTCTCGTACTCGTCGTCCTGCTGGGGACGGCGATCCTGGTCTGCACCGCCCTGGCGGGCCGCACCCGCCTGCCCGCCCCGGCCCTGCTGCTGGGCAGCGGGGTGCTGATGGGGTTCGTCCCCGCCCTGCACGAGGTGCAGCTGCCGCCGGAGCTGATGCTCCTGATCTTCCTGCCCCTCCTGCTGTACTGGGAGAGCCTGTCCACGTCGCTGCGCGAGATCCGCAAGAACCTCACCGGCATCGCGGTGATGAGCACCCTGCTGGTCATCGCCACGGCCGCCGCCGTCGCCGTCCTGGCCCACCTGTGGGGGCTGCCCTGGGGCGCGGCGTGGGTGCTGGGGGCCGCCGTCGCCCCCACCGACGCGACCGCCGTGTCCACCGTGGCCCGCCTCCTGCCGCGCCGGGACATCACCGTGCTGCGCGCCGAGGGCCTGGTCAACGACGGCACCGCCCTGGTCGTCTACGGCGTGGCCGTCGGCGTCACCGTGGGGGAGGAGTCCCTGAGCGCCCCGCACGTCGGCTGGCTGTTCCTGCTGTCCTACTGCGGCGGCGTCGCGGCCGGCGCGGTCACCGCCCTGTTCTGGGCGGCGGTGCGCCGCCGCATCGAGAACGCCCTCCTGCAGAACGTCGCCATCCTCCTCATCCCGTTCACGGCCTTCCTCCTGGCGGAGGGCGTGGAGGCCTCCGGCGTGCTGGCGGTGGTGGTGGCGGGCCTGATCATGAGCCAGGCCGGACCGACCATCGGACGGCCCCTGTCCCGCCGGCAGACCGAGGCGTCCTGGTCCCTGGCGGTGTTCCTCGTCAACGGGTCGCTGTTCGTGCTGGTCGGCCTGGAGGTCCACACGGCCGTGCGGGGGCTGGCCAGCCTGGCCCTGGCCCAGGCCCTCGCGCTGGTGGCCCTCGTGTCGGTGCTGGTCCTCGCGGTGCGGGGCGCCTTCGTCCTCGGTCCGGCCCTCCTCGTGCGGCTCCTGCCGCGGGCGCGGCGGCCGACCGGGGGACCGGGGCTCCCCTCCCGGCTCGTCAACGCCATGGCGGGGTTCCGCGGCGCGGTGTCGCTGGCGGTGGCCCTGTCGGTGCCGCAGACGACCTCCTCCGGAGCCGCCTTCCCCGAGCGGGACCTCATCGTGTTCACCACGACCGGCGTCATCCTGGTGACCCTGGTGGTCCAGGGGCTGCTGCTGCCCCCGCTGATCTCGCGGGCGGGCCTGCCCGACGACTCCGACGTGGAGCGGGAACGGCGGTTCGCCCAGCGGACCGCGATCGAGGAGGCACTGGAGGCCCTGCCCGGGACCGCGTCCGCCCTGGACACCGACCCGGCCGTCGCCTCCCGCCTGGAGGAGGAGTACCGGGAGCACCTGGAGACGCTGCGCGAGGACCCCGACGCCGCGCGGACCGACCGGATCCGGAACAGGGAGGAGCAGTACACGGCGCTGCGCCTGGCTCTGCTGGCCCGCAAGCGGGCCACCGTGATCCGGCTGCGCGACGAGCGCCGCATCGACGACGTCGTGCTGCGCCGGATGCAGTCGGCGATGGACACCGAGGAGGTCCGCCTCACCCACCGCGAGCAGTTCGAGTGACCCCGGGGCCCGAAGGGGGCTGCCGGGACCCGTGACGACGGGCCCCACCACGGACGGCGACCGGGGGAACCGGAACGGGGGAGGCGTGCCCGGGCGGGCAGGCGCTCCCGTCCCGAACGCGGTCCCCGGACGCCGGGGCCCCGGGGCCGTCGCGTCCGCGCACGGAAGGCACGGCGCAGCCGGAGCGGACCCCCGCCCCCGGACACGACACCGGCGCGGCGCCCCAGGGAGGGGCGCCGCGCCGGGCGGGTCCGTGCGCGCGGTCAGCGCCGACGGGCGACCGCGTACCCGTACTGGTCGGGCCAGCGCGAGGCCCCGCCCAGCTCCTCGGCCGCGCGGTGGGCCCAGTAGGGCTCGCGCAGGAGCTGCCGCCCCAGGAACACGGCGTCGGCGCGGCCCGAGGCCACGATCTCCTCCGCCTGGGCGGGCTCCAGGATCAGGCCGACCGCCGCGGTGGGCAGGCCGGTCTCCTGGCGCACCCGTTCGGCGAAGGGGACCTGGTAGTCGGGCGCGGCGGGGATGGAGACGTCGTGGACCATGCCGCCGGTGGACACGTCGAGCAGGTCCACGCCCCTGGCCTGGAGCTCCTTGGCGAGCCGCACCGTGTCCTCGGCGGTCCAGCCCTCCCGGGCGTCGTCGGCGTTCTCCGAGAGCCAGTCCGTGGCGGAGGTGCGGAAGAGCACCGGCAGGTGCTCGGGCCAGACGGCGCGTACGGCGTCGACCACCTCCAGCGGGAACCGCATGCGGTTCTCCAGGCTGCCGCCGTAGGCGTCGGTGCGGTGGTTGGCCGCGGGGGAGAGGAAGGAGTTGAGGAGGTAGCCGTGGGCCCCGTGCACCTCCACGACCTGGAACCCCGCGGCCAGGGAGCGCTCGGCGGCCGCGGCGAAGTCGCGCACGAGCTGCCCGATCTCCTCGACGGTCAGCGCGGTCGGCGCCGGGTGGTCGTGGAAGGGCTCGGCGCTCGGGCCGACCGTGGCCCATCCGCCGTCGGCGGGGGCGACGGGGCGGCTGCCGAGCCAGGGCTTGTCGACCGAGGCCTTGCGCCCGGCGTGCGCGAGCTGGATGGCGGCGACGGCGCCGTGGGAGCGGACGGCCGAGACCACCCGGGCGAGGCCCGCCTCCTGCCGCGCGTTCCACAGGCCCAGGTCCCACGGGCTGATCCGCCCGTCCGGGCGCACTGCGGTGGCCTCGACCATGACCATGCCGAGGCCGCCCGCGGCCCTGTCCGCCAGGTGCGCCAGGTGGAAGTCGGTCGGCACCCCGGCGTCGGGGCCCTGGGACTCCGCCGAGTACATGCACATCGGGGACATCCACGCGCGGTTGGGAATCTCCAGCGACCTCAGTACGAGGGGGGTGAACAACGTGCTCACGGTCGGTCCTTCCCGTGGTGCGGGGTGGGACCCCGGCGGCGCCGGGGTCGGGCGTCGGTCACGAGTCGACCGCTCCTCATACGATAATCATCGTATTACGATGATTGTCAAACTACGAGGCTTGTCGTACTTTGTGGATGGTGGCGCAGCGAGGGAGGCGGTCCTGTGGTCGACACGGCGGGGACGAGAAGGCCGGGACGCCGGTTGGAGCACCCGCACGCCCGGGAGATCCGGGTGGACGCGGTCCTGCACGCACTGGCCGACCCGGTACGGCTGCGCATCGTGCGCGACCTGGCCGACGGCCATGAGGACATGGCCTGCATCGCCTTCGCGCTGCCGGTGAGCAAGTCCACGTCCACGCACCACTTCCGGGTGCTGCGCGAGGCCGGGATCATCCGGCAGTACTACGAGGGCACGTCGCGGATGAGCCGCCTGCGCACCGAGGACCTGGAGACGCGTATGCCGGGGCTGCTCGGCGCGGTGCTGAACGCCGCCCTCCTCGCCGAGCGCGAGGACGAGGCCGCCGTGACGGCGCCCTCCGACGGCGGGCGCTGAGGGCCCGCCGGGGAGCGGCGCGGCCCCGGGAACGCGGAAGGCCGCGCGGGACGGATCCTCCGTCCCGCGCGGCCCCCGATACCCGGCGCGCCCCCGCGCTGCCGGGTACGCCTGCCCCGATCCGCCCTCCGGTACCGGTGCCCGGCCCCGCTCACCTCACCGGAGGACTCCAGCCCCCGCGGCGACCAGGCGGTCGGCCAGTTCGGTCAGCCGCACGCCCGCGACCCGGGGGAGCAGCACGCCCTCCAGCAGATCGACGCGCTCGCGCCAGGCCGCCGGGACGGCCCGCTCGCCGCCGACCGCCCCGCACAGGGCGCCGACCATCGCCGGCATGCTGTCGGCCTGCCGGGGCAGGAGCGCCGCGGCCTGGAGCCCCGCGGCGAGGTCCCCGCCCACGAGGCGGGTGATCGCGAACGCCGTCGGCAGCGTCTCGGGGGCCACGCCCCCGTGGCTGTAGCGCGCCCGCCCGAAGGCGTCCACCAGGTCCGGCACCGCCGTGAAGGCGTCCGCGGCGCCGTCGACCAGCGCGTCGGCGCGGTCCAGCCCCCGCCCGAGCCAGCTGTCCGCGGGCACGGTCCGGCGGGCTCCCGCCAGCGCGATCTCCAGCGGGGCGCCCCCGGCCAGCGACGCCACGGCGTGGGCCATGGCGCGGGCCGCCCACAGCCCGTCCCGGGAGTGGGTGATGCTCGCGTAGTCCCCGGCCAGGAGGGCGGCGGCGTCCGCGTCCCCGGCGCGCAGCAGTCCGACCGCCACGGCCGCCGGGACCGCGGCGTCGTCCCAGTGCACGGGGTTGTCCGTGCCCGTCGTGGGAGGCACCGCGCCCCGCAGGGCGTGGACGGCCGCGCCGCGCTCGGCGACGCCGCACCACACGTCCTCGGTGTCCACGTAGTGCGCGCGCCACCGTGCGAACAGCGAGGCGGTGTCGTGGGCCTCGGCCTCCAGCAGCACCAGGGCCGCCGTCGCCGCGGTCTCGGCGTCGTCGGTGCCGGACAGCGGGCTGCCCTCGTCGCCGCTCAGGGCGAAGGGCAGCAGCGGGCGCGAGACGCGCTGGGCGTCGAGCTCGGCGTTCTTCTGCCACAGGATGTCGCGCCCCCACCCGGAGCGGACACGCCGGTGGAACTGGGCGGGCAGGCCGAGGGCGTCGCCCATCGCGAGCCCGAGCAGGGCTCCGCGCGCGGTCTCAGAGCGCAAGGTCCACCTCCTGGTGGTGGCGCCCGGCGGCGTGCAGGGCGTCGGCGAGTTCGATGAGGTCCGTTCCTGCGGTGACGGTGACGCAGCGGCCGGAGACGCTCGTCACCTGCTCCCGCCAGTGCGCGGGGACGGCCGAGGCGCCGTGCAGCGCGCCAGCCATCGCCCCGGCCATCGCGGCGATGGTGTCGGAGTCGCGCCCGATGTTGACCCCGGCGAGCACGGTGGGGACGAACTCGCCGCGTGCGGCAGCGAAGAGGCCGAAGGCCAGGGCCACCGCCTCGGGGGCGGTGTCGGGCCAGGGGTAGTGGAAGAGCGGGATCTGCGCGTACAGCTCCCGTTCGGCCGTGTCGGTGTCGGGGGCGGCCCCGGCGATCTCCAGGGCCCGCCTCGTGAGGCGCCCGGTCCAGGAGTCCGCGGGCATGGCCGCGAGCCCGGCCGCCACGACCTCGTCGGGCCCCTCGGCCACCAGGGCGACCGCCACGGCCGCGGCGACGGCCCGCGCGCCGTGGACGCCGTCGGCGTCGTGGCTGACCATGGCGTCCTCGTGCGCCAGCCGGGCCGCCTCGGCCGGGTCGCCGGCGCAGAGGATCCCGACGGGCGCGACGCGCATGGCCGCGCCGTCGCTCCAGGACTCGTAGCTGTCGGCGCCGCTGACGGGGGGCCGCAGCCCGGCCCGCAGGTTGGCGATGGCCACCATCTCGCTGAACCCGGCGCCGTGGAACCCCTCGGTCTGGGCGAGGAGTGCTGTCCGCCACACCTCGGCGACGTGGTCGGCCGTGAGGCCGTGCCCGTGCGCGAGCAGCCCCCGGGCGCACAGGACGGCGTACTCGGTGTCGTCGGTGCCCGCGGCGTCCTCCTCGAGGAAGTCCACCACACGTCCGTGTGCTGCACGGATGGCATCGGGGGTCATGCCTTCTGTGGGTGCCCCCAGGGCGTCGCCGACCGCCAGGCCCACCAGGGCCCCGCGGCACCGATCACGAGTCACCATCGGCATCCTCTCACTTCGTTTTGCGCACAGCAGTTCGACGCGCTCCGCCGTGTTCCAACTGGTGAGTGGGGGAGGGGGATACTCGTCTTGACACTGCACACCGTTTTTGGCCACTATGAACCCTACCCTTTTGCAATACGTTTTGCATACGATGCGAATCGAGAGAGATGAGCAAGGAGAACAGGGCCGGCATCGCCGACGTCGCGGCGCGTGCGGGTGTGAGCATCACGACCGTCTCCCACGTCCTGAGCGGGCGGCGCCCGGTCAGCGACAAGACCAAGGCCAAGGTGCTCCGGGTCGTCCAGGAGCTGGACTACCGGCCCGACCCCTCGGCCAGAGGCCTGCGGACCGGACGCAGCGAGGCCGTCGCGCTGGTGGTCTCCGACGTCACCAACCCCTTCTACCCCCAGATGGCGGCCGGGCTCCAGGACGTGCTCCAGCCCCAGGGCTTCCTCATCTCGATCTGCAGCGTCCGGGAGAACTCCGAGGACCTCGACGCCGCCCTGCGCCACCTGCTCGACCGCAAGGTCGACGGGGTCGTCCTGGCGTCGCTGACCGCCCAGGAGCGCCACTACGCGGCGATCACCGACGCCGGCGCCTCCCTGGTCCGGCTGAGCGGTGAGCTCGACCCGCGCTTCGGCGACATCGTGCGGGCCGACGACACCGGAGGCATGGCGGACGCCGTCACCCACGTGCTCGAACGCGGGAACCGCAGGATCGGCTTCGTCAACGGGGACTCGGACACCGCACCGGGACGGCTCCGCCTGGCGGGCTACGAACGGGCCCTGCGCGACTTCGGGGTCGAGTTCGACGAGTCCCTCGTCGTCTCCGGCCCCTTCACCCGGGCCGGAGGGGTGGAGGGGGCCCACGCCCTCCTCGCGCTCGACCCGGCGCCCGAGGCCCTGGTCTGCGCCAACGACCTCATAGCGGTGGGCGCCCTGGACGCCGTCCGCGAGCGCGGCCTGAGCGTCCCCCGCGACGTCGCGGTCACCGGGTTCGACGACATCGAGGCGGCGTCGCTGCTGTCGCCCCCGCTCACCACCGTCCACAACCCCGCCCGGGAGATCGGGCGCACCTGCGCCCGGCTGATCCTCGAACGCCTCTCCGAAGGCCCCGCCCAGGGGGCGCGCGAGGTCGTCCTCCCCCAGAAGCTCATCGTCCGCGAATCCACCTGAACACCGTGCACGATCCAAAGGATCCCCTGTGACCCACCACCTTCCTCGCCGTGACGCCTTCAAACTCGCCGGAGGGGCCCTCGCGGGCGCCTGGCTCCTGACCGGGTGCGGCGGCTCCGGCGGGGGTTCCTCCGCCATCGACTACTGGGGCGCCTTCCCCACCCCGGAGACCGAGGAGTACTTCCGCACCCACTTCATCGACACGTTCAACGAGTCGTCGGAGCGCCAGGTCAAGATGACCACCAAGCAGCTCACCAACCTGGCCTCGCAGACCGACACCGCCGTCTCCTCCGGCAACGCCCCCGACATCATCTACTCGCCCGGCCCGACGACCACGGTGTCCTACGCCCAGGGCAACCGCACGATCCCCCTGGACGACTACGCCGACCAGTACGGCTGGAACGACCGCCTGCTCCCCTGGGCGCAGCAGCTCAGCCGCGTGGAAGACGCCATGCAGTCCGTGCCCACCTCCTACGGCTCGCTGGTGATGTACTACAACCGCGCCGTCTTCGAGGAGAACGGCTGGACCCCGCCCACGACCAAGGCGGAGTTCGAGGCCCTGTGCGAGGACGCCGACTCCAAGGGGATCATCCCCGTCGGCGCCGGCAACAGCGGCTACCCGGCGCAGAGCGAGTGGTACCTCAGCTGCGTGCTCAACGCCGCCGTGGGCCCCCAGAACCTCTACGAGATCCTCACCGGGGACCGCGACTGGAACGACGCGGCCGTCGTCGACGCCCTGGAGACGATGAAGTCCCAGATCGACAAGGGCTGGTGGGGCGGCGGCGCCGAACGCTGGTTCACCAACACCGACCCCGACATGTGCACCGGCATCGCCAACGGCGACGTCGCCATGTACATGAGCGGCACGTGGAGCTTCAGCTCCATGGGCACGTTCTTCACCGACTCCGGCAACGACCCGCAGGACTGGGACTGGGCGCCCCTGCCCTCGCTCGCCGAGGGCGTCGAGCCGGGCGTGTTCCCGATGGCGATCGGCACCGCCCTGTCCATCAGCTCCGACAGCAGCGACCCCGACACCGCCGCCGCCTTCCTGGACCACCTGGTCGGCGACACCTCCCGCTCCCTGGGCTACCTGGCCGAGCAGGGCGAGAACCCGCCGCCCGTCGCCTACGGCGCCGACGACTTCCCCGAGGGCATCGACCCGCGCGCCCAGCGCCTGTACGAGGAGATCCCCGCGTCGGACAACATCGGCTACGCCAGCTGGACCTTCCTGCCCCCGCAGACCAACACCGCGCTCTACACCGAGTTCGACGGCGTCATCACCGGCGACATGTCGCCGTCGGCGTACGCGGACTTCCTCAAGACCAGCTTCGAGCAGGAGCTGGGCGCCGGCGGCCTGCCGACGCCGTTCACTCCGCAGTAGAGAGAAACCGGAAACCCCACCCGATGTCCGTCGCTGTCACCGGGACGGGCGGGGCGGTCCGACCGCCCCGCCCCCCGGCCCGCAGGCGAGGCCCCAACCGCAGGCTCACGGGCCTGCTGTTCCTCGCCCCGCTCCTCATCGTCAACGTCCTCGTCATCGCCGGTCCGGCGATGATGTCGGTCGCGTACTCGTTCACCGACTGGGACGGGATCAACACCCCGGACTTCGTCGGCACGGCGAACTACGAGGCCCTGGCCGGCGACCCGGCCTTCCACCGGGCCCTCGGCCACAACCTGGTGTGGACGCTGTTCTTCCTGACGGTGCCCATGGGGATGGGCCTGCTCGGCGCCTACCTGCTCAGCCGCGTGCGGCGCGGGCGGACCCTCTTCCGCATCGCGTTCTTCATCCCGTACGTGGTCGCCACCGTCGTCTCGGCCGCCGTGTGGCGCCAGATCCTCAGCCCCGACGCGGGCATCGGCCCGGCCCTGGCCTCCTTCGGGGTGCCCTGGGTGGGCGACGCCAACGCGCTGGGCGACCCCGACCTGGCCCTGGGCGCGATCGCGATGATCAACAACTGGCAGTGGTGGGGCTTCCTGGTGATGCTCTTCCTCACCGCCATGCAGTCGGTCAACCCGTCGCTGTACGAGGCGGCCCGCCTGGACGGGGCCGGGAGGTTCCGGGAGTTCTGGCACGTCACCCTGCCCGGGATCCGGCCGACCCTCGTCTTCCTGTTCCTGATGACGATCATCTGGTCGTTCCTGGTGTTCGACTTCGTCTACATCCTCACCCAGGGCGGCCCGGCTGGTTCCACGGACATGCTCAGCACCCTGCTGTACCGCACGGCGTTCAGCGAGTCCCGGGCGGGCGTGGCCTCCGCCGTGGGCGTCGTCATGGCGGTCATCAGCGCCGTCACCATCGCGGGCTACCTCGTCCTGCGCCGCCGACTCCGATGGGAGGTGTGACCCCGATGCCCGCACGACCGACACGGGCCAGACGCGCCGCGCGTCTCCTGGACCGGGGCCGCCCCCTCACCTACCTGCTGCTGGTGATCCTCGCCGCGTACGCGCTGGGGCCCATCGTCGTCATGGTCTTCAGCGCGCTGAAGACCCCGGCGGAGCTCAGCACCAACCCGATGGGGCTGCCCGCCGACGCCGCCTGGGACAACTTCACCACCGCGTGGCAGAGCGCGAACATGGCCACCGGCCTGGCCAACAGCGCGGTCATCGTGGCCTGCACCGCCGTCGGCGTGTGCCTGATCTCGGGCGCCGCCGCCTACGCCATGGTGCGCCTGGACGTCCCCGCTCCCGGGGCGATCACGATGTACCTGCTGGTGGTGACCTCGCTGCCGATCCAGCTGTTCCTCGTCCCGCTGCTGTCGTGGTGGACGCGGCTGGGACTGTACGACACCCAGTTCGGCCTCATCCTCATCTACTGGGCGATCTACAGCCCCTTCGCGACGCTGCTCCTGAGGTCCTACCTCATCGCCATCCCGCCGGACTACGAGGCGGCGGCCCGGATGGACGGCGCGGGGGAGCTCACCGTGTTCTTCCGGATCGTGCTGCCGCTCATCTGGCCCGGGCTGCTCACGGCGGGCCTGGTCGCGGGGCTCCAGGCGTACAACGAGTTCCTCCTGGCGGTGACGTTCCTCCAGGACTCCGAGGCGCTGCCGGTCTCGATCGCCCTGTACTCGTTCCAGCAGGGCTTCACCGTGAACCACGCCCTGGTGGCGGCGGCCGGCCTGATCATGCTGCTGCCCATGCTCGCGGTCTTCCTCGTCATGCAGCGCCGCTTCGTGTCGGGCTACGCGTCCACCGGCATGGCCAACTGACCAGGGGCCCCGCGAGGGGTCCCGAAGCCGCCGGATCCGCGCCCTCCGTCCTAGGGCACGGGTCCGGCCCCGGACGGCCGGGCGCCTCGGCGCCCGCCCGCCCGGGCAGCCCCCGCCGGGCCTGACGGCCCGTGCGGAGGGCAGGGGGCACGCCCACCCGGGCCGGAGCCGCGCGAAGCGGCGCCGGCCCGGGGCGGGCGCGCTCAGGAGAAGACCGTGTCGACGGCGGCGGGGCTCCCGACGGCGACGAGCGCCCCCATCGGGTTCGGGGACAGGCGCCCGCTCGGCCGCACGCACCCCTTCGGCGCCCGGCTCCCCGCGGCCGCGCAGCGCCATGACGGCACCGGCCCCACCCCGCCCGGCGGGGCGTGGACGGGGCCCCGGGCGCAGCGCTGTCGCGCGTCCGAGAGAGGGTCGGGGAGGCAGACCTCCCCACCCCCTACGGAGACCTCGATGATGGGTACCTCGCACGCCGCGACCGGCGTGCTGGCGGGCGGCGCCGTCGCCCTGCTCTGCGGCGCGGACGTGCCCGTCACGCTGACGTGCGCCGCGGTCGGCGCCGGCGCCGCGCTCCTCCCCGACCTGGACGAGCCCGGCTCCTCGGCGGGGCGCTCGCTCGGGCGGGTGACGGAACTGGTCTCGACCGGCCTGCGCGGCCTGTCGAGACGGGTCTACCGCCGCACGGCCACCCCGCGGGAGCTGGAGGCGCCCAAAGACGGCGGACACCGCCACCTGACCCACACCGTCCCGGCGTGCCTGGTGTTCGGCCTGGTCGCGCTGGGGGCGGCGCTGGCTCCGTTCGGGGCCGCCGCGGTGGTGTTCGCGATGTCCGCCCTGGGCCTGGGGACCGTGGTCCGGCCCTGGAGGGCGTGGGGCACGGTCCGGCGGCGCAGGCGGGCGGCGCTGGTGGCCGCCCTCGTCCTCGGCGCGTGCACACTGCTCGTGGAGGGCTACGGCCCCGCGCCGTGGCTCGTGGGCCTGGTGGTGTTCGCGGGCGCGCTGACGCACGTGCTGGGGGACTGGCTGACCCGGTCGGGCGTGCCGCTGGCCTGGCCGTTCACGGTGCGGGGCAAGCGGTGGTGGATGCTGCGCTCACCGGTGGCCTTCCACACCGGCCGGAGCAGGGTGGAGGACGCCATCAGGGTGGGGGCGCTGATCGGGTTCCCCGTGCTGCTGGCGCTGGGGGCGCCCCTCCCGCCTGCGGCGTGAGGCAGGTCGCCGGCCCCGTCCCCACGGACGTGGCCGGGCGCCCCTCCCGCCTGCGGCGCGAGGGCGGGCCCCGCCGGGCCGGGGTCAGGCCGGGGACCCCGCCGAGGGGTACCCCAGGAGCCCGGAGATCTCCTCGGCCGCCTCGCGCAGGACCGGGACCAGGGCGCGCATGCGCTCCACGGGCATGTAGGGGCGGGTGGCGGCGATGCTGACCGCCGCCACGCCGGACGAGCTGCCGTCCCGCACGGGGGCGGCCACGCAGCGGATGCCCGGCTCGTTCTCCTCCAGGTCCATCGTGGCGCCCAGCCTGCGGTAGCGGCGCATCGTCTCCAGGAAGCGGTCCAGGGACCGGTCCCCGCCACCGCCGCTCTCCCGCTCGGCGGCGAAGAGCCGCTCCCAGACCTCCTCCCCCTCGTCCAGGATCAGGGACTTGCCGATGCCCGTGGTGGTCAGGGGCATGCGGTAGCCGATCCGCGAACGCGTCTCCGCGCCGCGCAGACTCGCGATCTTGTCCAGGTACAGCACCTCGTCGTCGTCGCGGATGGCCAGGTGCACCGTGTCCCGGTACCGCCCGGAGAGCCGCTCCAGGACCGGGCGCGCCACCAGGGGCACCGGGTTCTGCTGGAGGGCGAGGAAGCCGTACTCGATCAGCGCGGGGCCCAGCAGGTAGGTGTTCTCCGGGCCCCGGCGCAGGTAGCCCTCCTGCACGAGCAGCTGCAGCAGCCGGTGCGCGGTGCTGCGGCTGATCCCCGTCCTCTCGCACACCGCCCGGAGGTCGCACGCCCCCCGCGCCACGGCGGCGACGACGTCGAGCCCCCGCCGCAGCGTCTGCGTGCCGGGGGGTGTGGTGCTCTGCCTGTGCATGCGTGCCAGGTTAGACGGCCGCGCTACCGGGCGAACCGCAGCGTCACGATCTGGAACGGCCGCAGCCCGAACGCCACGGAACCGTGCCCGTGCCCGCCGTCGCCGGACGCGGTCCGCACGTCGAGTCCGGGCGCTCCCTCGTACTCCTCCTCCAGGAGGTTCACCGCGCGGACCCCGGCGAACGGGAAGCCCGGCGCCACCGTCGCGCGGGCCCGCCCGCCCCGGGCCTCGTACAGCCGCACGACGACGTCGCCCGACCGGTCGTCGGCGAGCTTGACCGACTCCACCACCACCCCGGGGTCGTCCACGCGCACCAGCGGCTCGACCTCGCCGCCGCCGGGGACCTCGCGCGGGGGCAGGTTGATCCGGTACCCCTCGCGCACCGCGTCCTCCACCGTCGCGCCCGGGGCCAGCGCGTAGCGGAAGCGGTGCTCGCCCTGGTCCGTCTCCGGGTCGGGGAACCGCGGGGCGCGCAGCAGCGACAGCCGCACCGTGGTCGTGGTGCCCCCGTCCCCGCGGACCGCGCGGGTCACGTCGTGCCCGTAGGTGGAGTCGTTGAGGACCGCCACGCCGTAGCCGGGCTCCCCGACGTGCACCCACCGGTGCGCGCAGATCTCGAACTTCGCCGCGTCCCACGAGGTGTTGGAGTGGGTGGGCCGCCTCACGTGCCCGAACTGGATCTCCGAGGAGGACTCGTCCGCGCGGACGTCGACCGGGAAGGCCGCCTTGAGGAACTTCTCCCGCTCGTGCCAGTGCACCACCGTCTCCACGTCCAGGCGCCGCGCGCCGGGGCTCAGGGACAGGACCTGGACGACCGAGGACGCGCCGAACGTGCGCGCCACGCGCAGCGCGGCGGCGCCCCCGGGCCGCGGCTCCAGGGCCTCGACCGCGTCGGCGCCGGTGAGGTCGGTGACGGTGTTGCGGTAGAACGCGTCGACGTCCCAGGCGTCCCACTGGTTGGGCAGGTCGGGGTGCACCTGGAGCAGGTTGCCCGGTGACCCCGGGGCCAGCACCTCGCGCTCCGCGACCCTGTCCAGGACGGAGGTGACGAGCCCGCGGCCGTCCACGCGCACGGTCAGCAGCCCGTTGTCCAGGAGGAAGCCGCCGTCCGAGGCGTCGACCGAGGCCGCCGCCGCGCCGGGCGCGCCCGTGAGCGCGGCGGGGACCGCGCCGAGCGCGGGCACGCCGTCGCGCTCGTGCGGGGCGGCGTTGAACACCAGGGTGCCGCCGTCCCCGCCGGGCTCCTCCGCCAGCGCCCCCTGGGCCGACGCGACGATCCCGTGCAGCTCGGCGGCGGCCTCCGCGTAGGACTCGGCCGCCTCCCGGTGGACCCACGCGATCGAGCTCCCGGGCAGGATGTCGTGGAACTGGTTCAGCAGGACCGTCCGCCACACCCGGTCGAGGGCCTCGTACGGGTAGGGGGCGCCGGTGCGCACGGCGGCGGTCGCGGCCCACAGCTCGGCCTCGCGCAGCAGGTGCTCGGACCGCCGGTTGCCCTGCTTGGTGGCCGCCTGGCTCGTGTAGGTCCCGCGGTGGAACTCCAGGTACAGCTCGCCCAGCCACACGGGTGCGTCGGGGTACTCCGCGTGGGCCTTGGCGAAGAACTCCGAGGGGTGCTCGACCTCCACCCGGGGGGACCCCTCCAGGTCGCCGGTCCGCCGGGCGCGGGCGAGCATCTCCCGGGTGGGGCCCCCTCCGCCGTCGCCGTGTCCGAAGGGCACCAGGGACCGCGACGCGCCGCCCTTGTCCCGGAAGTTGCCGGAGGCGTGTGCCAGCTCCGAGCCGGTGAGCTCGGAGTTGTAGGTGTCCACGGGCGGGAAGTGGGTGAAGACGCGTGTGCCGTCGATGCCCTCCCACCAGAACGTGTGGTGGGGGAACGCGTTGGTCCGGCTCCAGGAGATCTTCTGGGTGAGGAACCACCGCGAGCCCGACAGCCGCACGAGCTGGGGGAGCGCCGCCGAGTAGCCGAACGAGTCGGGGAGCCACACCTCCTGGGTGTCGACGCCCAGCTCGTCGCGGAAGAACCGCTTGCCGAAGCTGAACTGCCGGGCCAGCGCCTCGGAGCCGGGCATGTTGGTGTCGGACTCCACCCACATGCCCCCGACCGGCACGAACTGCCCGGCCTCGGACGCGCGCACCACCCGGGCGAAGACGTCGGGCCGGTGCTCCTTGAGCCAGGCCCACTGCTGGGCCTGGGACATCGCGAAGACGAACCCCGGGTGGTCCTCCGCGAGGGCGACGGCGTTGGCGCTGGTGCGGACCACCTTGCGCACGGTCTCCCGCACGGGCCACAGCCAGGCGGAGTCGATGTGGGCGTGGCCCACCGCCGACACCCGGTGGGCGCTCGCCGCCGCGGGGGAGCGCAGGGCCGGGGCCAGCGCCTCCCGCGCGCGGTCGGCCGTGCCCGGGACGTCGTGGAGGTCGAGGGCGTCCAGGGACCTCTCCAGGGCGCGCAGGAGCTCCCAGCGGCGCGGGTCGCCGGTGTCGAGGGAGCGCATGACCCCGCCCGCGACGTCGAGGTCCATGGCCAGCTCCCACACCGCCGTCTCGAAGACCGCCAGGTCGGCGCGGGCCAGCCGGTACAGGGGCTCGTCCGCGGGCCCCCGTCCCCCGCCCAGCTCCGTGGGCCGGAACGGCGGGTTCCCGAGGATGACGGGGTTGGCCGCGGCCTCCACGTGGAACTCCACGGCCTCCCCGCCCCCGGCCGGAGAGCCGACCGGGATCCAGGCGTTGCGCGGGTTGAGGCCCTTGACGACGGCGCCGTCCGGGAGGTGGACGAGCCCCTCGCTCTGGAAGCCCGGCATGCCGCTGTCGAAGCCCAGGTCGACGACGGCCTCCACCGTCAGCCCGGCCCACTCCCGGGGCACCTCACCCCGCAGCCGGAACCACGTCGTCCCCCAGGCCGGCCCCCAGGCGTCGCCGACGCGGGCGGGCACGTGGTCCGCGGCGATCCCCTCCGCCGCGGGCACCGGCTCGCCGGGGGCGTCCCACCGCGCCACCTCCAGGGGGACCGACCTCGTGTAGATCGCGGGCCACACGCGTTCGCCCAGTACCCGTTGCAGCCGGGCCTCGGTCAGCCGCCGGTCGTCGTGCACGGTGGTTCTCCGTTCGATCGTCCCCTGACAGGTGGTGGGTACGTTGTCACCGCCGTGGAGACCGCGTCAACGCCCCGGCCGGAGCGGGCGGCCCGGTCCCGGCCGCGTCGCCCGCCCCCGCGCGGGGCCGCCGTGGCACCATGTGGGTGCTCCGCCGGGGCCTCACGGCCCCGCCCCGCCGAAGGGGCGGCGCGGCGCCCGCGACCGGGTCGCACCCGTGCGCCACGGTCGCCGCGCGGGCCGGGGCGCCGACCGTCCGAGGCGGGCGGGCCGCCCGCACGCCGAGGACACGCCCAGAGGGAGAAGGCCGTGGAAGGCGAATACGAACCGAGCCCGTCCGCGTGGGTCCGCGAGCAGGTCGCCCTGTACGAGCGCACCGGCGGGGCCGAGGGCAACACCCTGGGGGACACCGGCCTGCCGGTCGTCATCGTGACGATGCGCGGGAGGAAGACCGGGAAGATCCGCAAGATCGCCCTCATGCGCGTGGAGCACGGGGGGCGCTACGCGCTCGTGGGCTCCCAGGGCGGGGCCCCGGAGGACCCCATGTGGGTGCACAACCTCCGCGAGAACCCCGACGCCGTCACCCTGCAGGACGGCCCCACCCCCTTCGCGGCCTGTGTGCGCGAGGTCGGGGGAGCGGAGCGCGAGGAGTGGTGGGAGCGGGCCGTCGCGGCCTTCCCCGACTACGCGGACTACCAGCGCAAGACCGACCGCCTCATCCCCGTCTTCGTGGTCGACCGGGCCGAATGACCGGCTGAGCGGCCGGCCGACCGGCGGCCTAGGAGTCCGCGGGCCGCGCACACCCGGGAACGGGGTGCGCGGCCCTTCCCGTCCCCGGCGACCAGGGGTGGGGGAGTTGAACCTGTTGACAGGGTGAACTGGGTCACGATAGTTTCCCGGAAACGTTTCCAGGAGATGTCGGGCACATTGCGCCATGTTTCTGGAAACGTTTCCAAGCCCTTCCGGAGCACAGCGTGACTGGAGCCGCGATGACGTCATCACGCGCCACCCTGATCCAGGTGGCCGAACGCGCCGGGGTCTCGCTGGCCTCGACCTCCCGCGCACTGCACGGGAGCGGGGCCAGCGAGGCGATGGTCGAGCGCGTACGCGCCGCGGCGGCCGAGCTCGGCTACAGCCCCGACGTCACCGGCCGCTCCCTGCGGTTGAGGAAGACCTTCCAGATCGCGTTCGCCGTCGCCGACATCGGCAACCCCGTCTACGTCGAGATGATGACCGCCATCCACGAGGTCCTGGCCCCGCACGGCTACCGCGTCGTGGTCATGACCACGGGCGACACCCCCGCCTCGGCCACGGAGCTCGTGCGCAGCCTGGGCAGCGGCTTCGTCGACGGGATGGTCCTCAGCCCGCTGCGCACCGACGACGGGCTGGTGCGGGCCATCAAGCAGGCGCCGGTCCCGGTCGTGGTCATCGGGCGCTCCCTCGGGGACCAGGGCATCGACTCCGTGTCCACGGACTCCGCGGACGGGATCGGCCAGGCCGTCCGGCACCTGCTGGAGACCGGCCGCCGCAGGATCGGCTTCCTCAACGGCCCCCCCGACACGACCCCGGGCGAGGCGCGCAGGCGCGGGTTCGACGCCGCCGCCTCCGACCCCGGGTCCACCGCCGAGCGCGTGGAGGTCGCCCTCGCCGAGGACTTCACCGTCGCGGCCGGCGTGGCCGCCGCGCACCGGCTCCTGGCCGGCGCCCCCGACGGCGGAGCCCGCCTCGACGCGGTCGTCGCCGCCAACGACCTCCTCGCCATCGGCGCCATCCGCGCCGCCCGCGAACTCGGCCTGTCCGTGCCCGAGGACGTCGCGGTGACGGGCATGGACGACACCGAGCTGGGCCGCGTCTTCCAGCCCAGCCTCACGAGCGTCTCGCTCGGCTCGGACGAGCGCGGGCGCGCCGCCGCGCGGATCATGCTGCGGCTCGTCGACGGGGACGCCGGCGAGCCGCAGACGGCCTCGGTCGGACCCCGGCTGGTCGTCCGGGAGTCCACGGCCCCGGCGCCGGCCCGCGCCGCCGCGCCAGGGGGAGGCGCCGGATGACGGCGCCCCCCTCACCGCGGGGCACGGCCCCGCCCCGCCCCGCGCGCGGGGCCCCGCCCCGGCCGGGCGGTACGGCCCGCGCGCGGCGCCGCGAGGCGGCCGCCCTGGTCATGCCCTCGCTGCTGCCCATCCTGGTGCTCAGCGTGGCGCCCCTGGTCATGGGCATCGCGCTGGCGTTCACCGACGCGCGCCTGGTGCGCCGCCCGGACTACGAGTTCGTCGGCGTCGACAACTTCGTGAGCCTCCTCGACAACTCCTACTTCTGGGAGTCGTTCCGCATCGGCATGGTCTGGGCCGTCTCCGTGACGCTGCTCCAGCTCGTCGCCGCGATGGGGCTGGCGCTCCTGCTCGACGCCGGCCTCAGGTTCCAGGGCCTCACGCGCGTCCTCGCCCTCATCCCGTGGGCGATGCCCCCGGTCGTCGTGGCGATCATGTGGCAGATGATCTACTCGCCCAACGCGGGGCCGCTCAACGCCGCCCTGGGCGCACTGGGCCTGCCCGACGACGTCAACTGGCTCGCCGACTTCTCGACCGCGCTGCCCGCCGTGGTCGTCGTCGGCGTCTGGGTGGGCATGCCGCAGACCACCGTGACCCTCCTCGCCGGGCTGCAGCAGATCCCGTCCGAGCTGCACGAGGCGGCGGCCATGGACGGTGCGGGCGCCTGGCGCAGGTTCACCGGCGTCACCCTGCCGGGCCTGCGGCCGATCGTCGCCTCGATCACGTCGCTGAACTTCATCTGGAACTTCAACTCGTTCTCGCTGGTGTACGTCCTCACCGAGGGCGGTCCGGGCGGCCGCACGATGCTCCCGATGCTGTTCACGTACCTGGAGGCGTTCAAGAACCGCAATATCGGCTACGCCGCGGCCATGGGCATGGTGCTCGTCATCGTCGTCGTGCTGCTCCTGGCGTTCTACCTGCGGTCCCAGTTCCGCGACGACCGCGAAGGCAAGGTGGGCTGACCGTGCGCTCCCTCGTCCGTCCCGCCCAGTACGCGGCCCTCGCGTTCTACGTCCTCTTCCTGGGCTTCCCGCTGCTGTGGCTGATCTCGGCCTCGGTCAAGTCCTCGGGTGAGCTCAACTCGCTCACCGTGAGCCTGCTGCCGCAGGAGTGGCACTGGGAGAACTACGCGCAGGCGCTGGCCCGGCAGGGCCTGGTCCGGTCCGCGTGGAACAGCGTGTTCGTCGCCCTGGTGTCGACGGCGCTCGTCGTCCTCATCGCGCTGCCCGCGTCCTACGTCCTCGCCAGGCTCAAGGGGAGGGTCCGCACGGCGGGCGTCGGCTGGATCCTCGTGAGCCAGGTCTTCCCGGTCATCCTCGTCATCCTGCCGCTCTTCCTCGTCCTGCGCACCATCGGGCTCACCGACAGCCTCGTCGGCCTGACCCTCGTCCACACGACCTACACGCTGCCGTTCGCCCTGTGGATGCTCCAGGGCTACGTGTCCGGCATCCCCGTCGACCTGGAGGAGGCGGGGGCCATGGACGGCGCGGACCGCCTCACGGTGCTGCGCCTGATCATCCTCCCGCTCCTGGCCCCGGGCGTCGTCGCCACGGCCATGTTCAGCTTCGTCTCCTCGTGGAACGAGTTCTTCTTCGCCCTCGTGCTGCTCCAGTCGCCCGAGAACTACACCCTGCCCATCACGCTCAAGATGTTCATCGGCGGCGAGGGCAAGGTGGCGCTCGGGCCGCTGGCGGCGGGATCGGTGCTCGCCGCGATCCCGAGCATCGTCTTCTTCTCGATCATGCAGAAGAAGCTCACCGGCGGGCTCATGGCCGGCGCGGTGAAGGGATGACCCCCGCGACCGGCGCCCACCGGCACCCCCCGACGAAAGGTAGACCCATGCAGACACGCGTCGTGTCCGTCGCCGCGGGACTCTCCGCCGCGACGCTGCTCCTCACCGCCTGCGGCTCCGGCGAGGGGGACGGCGGCCCCGTCACCCTCGAGTTCCAGTCCCTCTCGGACCAGCCCGCCGCCATCGAGGCGACGGAGAGCATCGTCGCGGCCTGGAACGAGGCCAACCCCGACACGCAGGTCGAGATCGTCCCCGCCGGCTGGGACGGGATCTACGACAAGCTCATCACCCAGTTCAACGGCGGCGCCGCGCCCGACATCATCCACTACGAGGCCGCCGGCGTCGTCCCCTTCGCCGTCGACGGCTACCTCGCCGACCTCTCGGACCACATGTCCGAGGCGGCGCGCGGCGACATCCCCCCGGGCGTCCTCGACTCCGTGACGGTCGACGGCCGGGTCATCGCGTACCCGACCGAGATGCAGTCCTACGTGGTCTTCGCCAACCGGGGCATGCTGGAGGACGCGGGCGTCGACGTCCCGACCGGCGAGACCATGGCCTGGGAGGACCTGCGCGAGATCGCGCTGGCCGCGACCACCCCCGACGCCCACGGGCTCGGCTGGGGCCTGTCGAGCCCCACGGCCGTGTTCATGGCCATGGCCCCGGCCTTCGGCGGGAGCTACTTCGAGGGCTCCGGCCCCGACGCCGCCCTGACGATCGGGGAGGGGGAGATGGCCCTGCCCGAGCTCGTCGACGCCATGGCCCACGAGGACCGGTCGATCCTGCCGGTCACGCTCACCCAGTCGGGCACGGAGGCGCTCCCGTCCTTCTACGCGGGCGACGTCGCCATGACGGTCCAGGGCTCCTTCCAGGCCGCCAACATCGCCGCCGACGCGCCCGAGGACCTCGACTGGGTCGTCCTCCCGCCGCTGGAGGGGCCCGCGGGCCCGTGGCAGGCCGCGAACCCGCAGACCCTGTCGGTGAACATCGACTCCGAGCACGTCGAGGAGTCCGCCGCGTTCATCGAGTTCTTCACCTCCACCGACAACCTCGCGGCACTCAACGAGGCCGACTCGCTCATCCCGGCGACGACCTCCGCGAGGGAGGTCATGGGCTCCTCCCTGGAGGGCGAGAACGGCTGGGACGCCGTCCTGGCCTCGGGCGAGTACCTGGAGTCCTCCCCGTACCTGTTCGTCGACGCCTACGCGCAGTGGAAGGACACGGTCGCGACCCCCGCCTACCAGCGGTTCCTCGCCCAGGAGATCGACGCGGACGGCCTGGCGGCCGAGCTGGAGAACGGCTGGGAGGAGATCACGCGGTAGGGACCCGGAGCGGCCGGGGGCGCCACGCCCCCGGCACGGGGAGTCCCGGGCGCGTCCCGGGACGGACGAGTGGGCGGGCCCGCGAAGACGGGCCCGCAGCGCAGACGAACGACGACAGGGGAGTGGGACCGTGACCTGGCTGGACGACCGAGCGGTGGCCGTGATCACCGGAGCGGCGGTGGGAGACGCCCTGGGCGGCGCCACCGAGGGGTGGACGCCCGGGCAGATCGAGGAGCGCCACGGCGGACGGGTGACCGGCATCGTCGGACCGTGGTACCCGGACTGGCGCAACGCCCGCCCGATCGCGCCGTACCACAAGGGCGACGGACACGTCACCGACGACACCCTCATGACGCGCGCCCTGGTGGAGGTCTACGCGAAGCGGCGGGCACACCTGGACGCCTACGCGGTGGCCGAGGACCTCGTCCCGCTCATGATCGGCGAACCGCGCTGGGTCCCCGAGCTGGAGTCGACCGCGCTGCTGCTCCAGCGGGTCTTCCTCGCGGAGAAGTGGATGGTCGCCCGGATCCACTACGGCCACGTCGACCCCCGCGAGGCGGGCGTCGGCAACGTCGTCAACTGCGGCGCGGCGATGTACGTCGCGCCCGTCGGCCTGGCCAACCCGGGCGACCCCCGGGGCGCCTACGCGGAGGCGATCGACCTCACCGGCGCGCACCAGTCCAGCTACGGGCGCGAGGCCGCCGGGGTCTTCGCGGCCATGGTCGCGGCCTCCGTGGCTCCCGGGGCCGCCCTCGACGACGTCGTCGCCGCGGCGCTCGACGTCGCCCACGACGGCACCGCCGCCGCGCTGCGCGCCGTCGTCGGGGCCTTCGACGGCTGGGACGCCCCGCCCCGCACCGACGAGGAGGAGCGCGCCCTGGCACGGCTCGTCCGCGAGACGGTCGCCCCGTTCGACTCGGTGGGCCCGGCCTACCGGCAGATGTCGATGGACGCGCGCCGCCCCTCCCGGACCAAGGCCATCGAGGAGCTGCCCGCCGCGCTGGGCCTCGTCCTCGGGCACCGGGGCGACTACCGGGGCGCGGTGCTCGGCGCCGTCAACTACGGCCGCGACGCCGACTCCATCGCCGTCATGGCGGGCGCGGTCTGCGCCGGCCTCGGTGGGACGTCCGCCGTCCCCGCCGACTGGCTCGACGCGGTCGAGGAGGCGAGCCGCATGGACATCCGCGAGACCGGCCGCCTCATGGCCTCCGCCGCCGCCGACATCCTGCGCGCCGACCGTGAGCGGGCCGCCGCCCGCCTGCGGGACATCGACGCGATCGACCGCGCGCCGGCCGCGGTCCCGGCGGGAGGGACGACATGAGGCTCACCTGGGCGCAGCCGGAGGACCTGCTCGCGCACGAACTCGTCCAGTCCGCCGCCGAGGGGCGCGACGTCGCCGCGATCCGGGACCGGTGGGCCGACGCCGGGGGCGACCCCGTCCCCGCGGTGAGCGGCGCCGGACCCGTGCCCGCCTCCCCGGAGCTGCGAGAACTCGCACGCGCGCTGCTCGACGAACTGGCCGCCCTGCCCGTCCCCGCCGCCCCCGGCGAACCCGACGACTGGGCCGGCATCGAGGCCGTCCTGCCCCCGGCGCCCCGGCCGTCCGCCCCCGGCGGCGACCTCCGCGAGCGGATGCGCGGCGCCTGGACCGGCCGCGCCGCGGGATGCCTGCTCGGCAAACCCGTCGAGAAGATCCCGCGCGAGGGCATCGAGGAGATCCTGCGCTCCACGGGGCGCTGGCCGCTCGACCGCTGGTTCACGGCCGTGGGGCTCCCCGACGGCATCGCCGCCCGCTGGCCGTGGAACCGCCGCAGCGCGCCGACGTCCCTGGAGGAGAACATCGACGGGATGCCGGAGGACGACGACCTCAACTACCCCATCCTCGCCCTGGCCCTCCTCGAACGGCACGGGCGCGGGTTCACGACCGAGGACGTCGCCCAGCTCTGGCTCGACAACCTCCCGGCAGGCCGCGTCTTCACGGCCGAGCGCGCCGCCTACCGCAACATCCTCGACGCGCGCCCCGTCCCGGAGACGGCCACCCACCGCAACCCGTTCCGCGAGTGGATCGGGGCGCTCATCCGCGCCGACGTCCTCGGGTGGGCCAGCCCCGGCGACGTGCGCGGGGCCGCCTGGCTCGCCTGGACCGACGCCAGGCTCAGCCACACCCGCAACGGCGTCTACGGGGCCATGTGGGCGGCGGCGCTGGCGTCGGCGGCGATGGTCCACGACACGGTCGACGAGGTCCTGGACGCCGCGGACGCGGCCGTCCCGCCGGACAGCCGCCTCGCCGCGGCCGTCCGGCTGGGGCGCGACGCCGCCGGGGAGGGGGACGTGCGCGCCGGGCTCGACCGGCTCCACGACGCCTACGGCGACCTGCACTGGGTGCACGTCCTCAACAACGCGGCCGTGATCGCGTACGCCCTCGCCCGCGGCGCGGGGAAGTTCGGCCCGAGCGTCTCGCACGCGGTGACGGCCGGGTGGGACACCGACTCGGCCGCGGCCACCGTCGGCGGCGTGGTGGGCGCGCTCAGGGGCGCCCGGGGCATCGGAGCCCGGTGGTCCGACCCGCTCGACGGCCGCATCGCGACCTCGCTCCCGGGGGGCGAACAGCGGATCGACGACCTCGCCGCTCGGACCGCGGCCCTCGCGGCCCCCGCCGCCACGACCGAGAGGAGCACGCCGTGACCTACCTGTTCGACCCGCTCGTCCCCCGCCCGATCGACCTCCCCACCGAGGTTCCGCTCGACGGCGAACCCTCCGCGGACCGGCTCCGGGCCCTCGACGAGGCCAAGGTCTTCGCGGCCCCGGCGGACCCCGCCGACCGCCCCGCCTGGCGGGAGCGCCTGCACGCGTGGCGCGAGGACGCCCGGACCCGCCACGGCTACCGGGGCGCCGTGTACGAGCACCCCGGGGCGGCGTGGGCCGCCCGCTGCCACACCGTCGCGCAGGTGTGGCTGTGGGACGAGCTGCTGTACTCCTTCGACGAGCACCGGTTCACCCCCGAGCGCTTCCTGGCCGACGCCCGCGAGCGGTTCGGCGGACTCGACGCCGTCGTGCTCTGGCACGCCTACCCGGTGATCGGCCTGGACGACCGCAACCAGTGGGACCACTACCGCGACGTGCCCGGCCTGGCGGGCCCCGGGGGCCTCGTCGAGGCCCTCCACCGCGCCGGACTGCACGTGTTCGTCGACTACAACCCCTGGGACGTCGGTACCCGCCGGGGCGCCGACGACGTCACCGAGCTCGCGTCGCTCGTCGCCGACCTGGGCGCGGACGGCGTCTTCCTCGACACCCTGAAGAAGGCCGACCCCGACCTCGTCGCCCGCCTGGACGCCGCCCGGCCCGGCGTGGTCCTGGAGGGCGAGTCGAAGCTGGCCGTCGAGCGGATCGAGGACCACGCCACCTCGTGGGCGCAGTTCTTCGCCGACTCGCCCGTGCCCGGGGTGCTCAGGGCGCACTGGTACGAGCGGCGCCACATGCAGCACCACGTGCGCCGCTGGCACCGCGACCACTCCGAGGAGCTCCAGTCGGCCTGGCTCAACGGGGTCGGCGTCATGGTGTGGGAGGTCGTGTTCGGGGTCTGGGTCGGCTGGTCACCGCGCGACGCGGCCACCGTGAGCCGCATGACGGCCGTCCAGCGGGCCGCGGGCGACCTCCTCCTCGACGGGGAGTGGACGCCCCTGGCGGAGCTGGCCCCCGAGGCGGAGGCCGCCGGCGTGTACGCCTCCCGGTGGGAGCTGGACGGCCTGACCCTGTGGACGCTCGTCAACCGCGGCGAGGCCGACCACACGGGCCCGGTGCTCCCGCACGCGGGCGGCGCGCAGGCTCACGGCGGAACGCTCGTCGACCTCACGGGCGGCGGGCGGGCGGAGGCCGGACGGGTGACCGTGCCCGGACGGGGCGTCGCCGCGCTCCTGCACGTCGCGGACGGCGCCCCCGAGCCCGAGTGGCTGCCCGGCCTGCTCGACCTGCTCGCCGCCGCACCGCACGACCCCGACGCGCGGTTCCGGCACCGCCTCGCCGCGCGGCTGCGCCCGGCGGCCCCGGTGGCCGGAGCGGCGGTCGCGGGCGCCCACGCGGTGGGCGGCCCGGAGCCGGACGCCGCCGTGGTGCCCGCGGGGCCCTACGTCCTCACCGTGCGCTACCGCGCACGGGAGACGGGCATGTACCAGGGCGCCCCGTACGTGGACGAGTGGAAGCCGCTCCCGCCGCGCCTGCACGACGCGCGCACCCTCCAGCGGGACGGGGTGCTGTCCGCGCCCGTCGCGGTCGCCGCGAGCGAGGCCACCAACGCCGGGTTCGCCGCGTTCCTCGACGCCACGGGCTACGAGCCCGCGTTCCCGCACCGCTTCCTCGCGCACTGGGAGGACGGGCGCCCCGCCCCGGGGACGGAGGACGAACCCGTGTCGTTCGTGGACCTGGACGACGCGCGGGCGTACTGCGCCTGGCGCGGCGGACGCCTGCCCACGGAGGACGAGTGGCAGCTCGCCGGCGAGGCCGGCGGACTGCGCCGCGGGGAGCCCGCCGTCTGGAACTGGACCGAGAGCGAGCACAGCGACGGCCGGACCCGGTTCGTCATGCTCAAGGGCGGCGCGGACTACGCCGCCGAGGGGTCCGACTGGTATGTCGAGGGCGGGCGCCACGCCCCCGACCGCAGCGTCAAGCTGCTGCTGCCCGGCCTGGGCCAGGCGCGGGGCGCCACCGTCGGCTTCCGCTGCGCGTGGGACCTGCCGGCCACAGACCTTCCCGGAACGGCGCCCCCCGCCTCGGCGCCGGAGCGCACCGGGGAGGCGGTCGCGTGACCGTCTCGCGCGATCCCTCCTCGGGCGCACTCGCCGGCCTGCGCGTCGTGGACGCCTCCACGCTCTTCGCCGGCCCCATGGCCGCCATGCACCTGGGGGACATGGGCGCCGACGTCGTCAAGGTCGAGCACCCCTCCCGCCCCGACCCCTCGCGCACGCACGGCGCCGCCAAGGACGGCGTCAACCTGTGGTGGAAGACGCTGGGGCGCAACAAGCGCACCGTCACCGCCGACCTCGGGAGCGAGGGCGGGCGGGAGGTGTTCCTCGCGCTCGCCGCGGAGTCCGACGTCGTCGTCGAGAACTTCCGCCCCGGCACCCTGGAGCGCTGGGGACTGGGCTACGACGAGCTCAGCGAGCGCAACCCCGGGCTCGTGCTCGCGCGCGTCAGCGGGTTCGGCCAGATCGGCCCCTACCGGACGCGGCCCGGCTTCGGCACGCTCGCCGAGGCCATGAGCGGGTTCGCCGCGATGACGGGCGAGCCCGACGGGCCGCCCACGCTCCCGCCGTTCGGGCTGGCCGACGGCGTCGCCTCGCTCGCCACCGCGTTCGCCGTCATGGTGGCGCTGTCCGCCCGCGCGGGGACCGGGCGCGGACAGGTTGTCGACACGGCGATCATCGAGCCGATCCTGGCCGTGCTCGGACCCCAGATCACCCGCTGGGACCAGCTGGGAACGGTCCAGCCGCGCACCGGCAACCGCTCGTCCAACAACGCGCCCCGCAACACCTACCGGACCGGGGACGGGCACTGGGTGGCCGTCTCCACCTCCGCCCAGTCGATCGCCGAGCGCGTCGTGCGGCTCGTCGGCCGCCCCGACCTGGTCGACGAGCCCTGGTTCGCGCGCGGCGCCGACCGTGCCCGCCACGCCGACGAGCTCGACGAGGCGGTCGGCGGGTGGATCGCCCGCAGGACGCGCGACGAGGTCGTCGCCGCGTTCGAGGAGGCCCAGGCGGCGGTCGCCCCGGTCTACGACGCGTCCGACATCGTCGCCGACCCCCAGTTCCGGGAACTGGGGACGGTCCACGAGGTCGAGGACCCCGAACTCGGGCCGATGCTCATGCAGGGCCCGCTGTTCCGGCTGTCGGAGAACGACGGCGTCGTGCGCTTCACGGGCCGACCCCACGGCGCGGACACCGACGAGGTCCTCGGCGAGCTCGGGTTCGCGCCCGAGCGGATCGCCGAGCTGCGGGAGCGGGGGGAGGTGTGAGCGGCGCGGCGCGCGACCCGGGCGCGGCGCCTCCCCTCACGCTCCTGTACGTGCCCGCCGACCGGCCGGACCGGGTGGCCAAGGCGCTCGGCTCCGCCGCGGACGTGGTGCTGGTCGACCTGGAGGACGCCGTCGCCCCCTCCCGCAAGGACGGGGCGCGGCGCGACGCCGTGCGGCTGCTCGCCTCCGCGACCCGCCCCGTCCAGGTGCGGATCAACCACCGCTCCACGCCGTGGCACGACGCCGACGTCGCCGCGCTCGCCGGACTGCCCGCCGGCGTCGGGGCCCGCGTGCCCAAGGCCGAGTCGGCCCAGGAGGTGCGGGCGCTCGCCGACGCGCTGCCCGGCCGCGCCCTGCACCTGCTCGTGGAGTCCGCGCTCGGGGTCGAGCGCGCCTTCGACCTCGCCTCGGCCTCGCTCGCGGTCGCGTCGATCGGCCTCGGCGAGGCCGACCTGCGCTCGGACCTGCGGGTGGACGGGGAGGACGGCCTGGCCTGGGCGCGCGCCCGTGTCGTGAACGCGGCCAGGGCGGCCGGGCTGCCCCCGCCGGCCATGTCGGCGTACACGCGCGTGCGCGACCCCGAGGGCCTCGCCGCCTCGTGCCGCGCCGGGCGCGCGCTCGGCTTCTGCGGCCGCACCGCGATCCACCCGGCCCAGCTCGACACGATCCGGGCCGCGTTCCTGCCCTCGCCGGACGAGGTGGAGCGGGCGCGCACGGTCCTGGAGAGCGTCGCCGGGGCCGCCGCCGCGGGGACGGGGGTGGTCGTCCTGGCCGACGGGACCTTCCTCGACGCCGCCATGGTCGAGCGTGCGCGCGCGGTGCTGGCCCTGGCCGGTCGGGCCGCCTCCAGGTCGGTGGAGGTCCCGTTCGGGTCGGGTTCCGCCCCCTGACAGGGGTTCCGTGCCGGATGTGCGGGATCACTGTCTCCTCTGCCCGACCGCGTGCTGCTCGGCTCAGGAGCCCGTGTCAGGGTTCGTGTATGAGATCTCGACCCCCCGAGCTTTCTGGACCGGCCCTTGCCGCGTTGGGCGCGTTGCTGGACCGCTCCCTGATCCAGATCGCCGACGCCGCCCACGACGCGCGCACGTTCGACCGGGAAACCATCAGGGTCTTCGCCGACGTGTGGGACAACAACACCTTCCCCCTGTTCCGCGCCGCGACAGGTCGGACCGGTCGTGAGAGGGAACGGCGTGCCCGAGCGGCCCTGGAGTGGATGGCGAGCCTGGAGCCCCGGGGCCGGGCCTGGTTGCTGGAGCAAGGGGCGGCGGCCGGGCACCGGATCGACGCACTGGTCCAACCTCCACCTGCGCGCCCCGACGGGCATTGGCGCGACTACGGGGGAACGGTCCGGCCGGCGTACTCCCGGTGGACGCCGCAGACACTGACCGAACTGGCCGACGACTACGCATTGGACGCGGCGACCCTCCGCCACCTACGCATCGAACGTGACGGCACCCGGCTCGGTGGTTTCCTCACCCTGGAACTCGCCCGCTCCTACGCCCCTGGCGACGGCGGAGCCCGGGTCCCCACACTCGACGTGTGCCTGCACGACCTGGCCGAAGCGGACGTCGATACCGGTACCGAGTCCGGGGTGCGGCTGGACTGCGACGCACGCGGAGCATCGGTCGGTCTCGGCACCCGCGGAGTGCTACGGGCACGGTCGGCTTCGCTGCGGCTCGACGACCCCTTCTGGCACCTGTCGGGTGCGGGCCGCCGGGCCGACACGCAGGTCCCGTCCCGCAGGGGCGGGGCCAGGGCAGGTCATCCACCACAGGCAGGGAAGCTGTCGTCTTCGGTGTGGGGCGCGGCCGTCTTCCTCAGTACGGCGATGGTGCACATGCGCTCGGTCCACGCCCTGCCGGGAGCCTTGGGTGTCCCCGTGAAGGCCTACTGCCAGGCCCTGCGGGGAGCTGGACAGGACATCCTGGCGGCAGGAGCTCTTCCGCGGCGGCAGCGTGAGGTGGCTTTCCGCTCCCTGGTGGTGCGGTGGCTCCACCAGGGAGGGGTCGGACTGGTGCCGTGGTGGAAACGGCTCCTCCAAGGCGTTCCGGACGCCGCGGAGCTGATACGTGAGGTGCACCGAAGCCCTCTCGTGTCGGGGGCGGACCCGGCCGTCCTCGACTCCGCCCGCGAGGTCACAGGTCTCCCCGATCGGGCCGAACTGCGCCTGGTCTCCTACACGATCGAACACATCGCTTGGGGCACTCGACAAGGCACCCAGGCCGTCGTGCACCTGGCCGTGCCCGGTCACGAACCGGGGGCGTTGTGGCGGTTGGAGGGTCTGGTCGCGACCGATCCCGTCCGGATCCGGATGTGCACCGAGGCGTTCGGTGGGCCCCTGCGCTTTCGTGTCGACGGGAAGGAGACGGAATCGCAGGTCTTAGTGGGGGGCGACGATGTCCTGGTCCTGGCCGCTCGCGCCTGGAGCAGGGAGCCCTCGTCGTACTGACCTGACCGGGTGTTGTACGCGGACGGTGGACGGAAGCACCGGTCATAGCCCTGTAGGCAGTTACGGAGGATGAATGCGGGGATGGTCCCGTTTCGGTCCCACCTCGGTCCCATCAGTGCGATGGTTCCTCGAAAGTGAAGCAGTGCACTCCGCATGGACTGGGGTTTGTAGCTCGTCCGGCAGGATTCGAACCTGCGACCATCGATGAGAAGCAGAAATGGTGTCCGATGGCATATCGTGAGGTCGTGCGAAGTACATTTATCCCATTTTTTGTCCCGGCCTGCGGGCCCTGCGGGAAATGACCCGGCCATGGAGATCTAAATGTCGCTGCAGTGCTGGACGCCTTTTCCCTGGGGTGAGCCGAAAAGTGATGGGCCTGTGCTGAGGGCACCACCTCGGTAAATGGGCGGCCTCGGTGGTTTCGCTGTGAGAAGGGGGCCTGAGACAGGCAGAATGCGACGGAACCGCAGGCCGGGGTGTGGGGTCGGAGGCAGCAGCAGTGTGCTCGGATGTGAAAACGCTGGGCACGTCCCTGACGATGCGGTCGGCGTTCAGGCCGGGGCGGGGTCGTGCTCGGTGTGCGGGTTCCTCACCCCGCGGTGCTCGACGTCCACACTCAGAACGCCAGAACCTTGGCCCGACAACGGAAAACTTCATCGTTGCGTCAAACGGGGAAACCGAGATCACGGTATTCTATTACTCGTCTAATTCCTATGAATCTACAATTCCCAGTCTCCCTGTCCACCTCAATGGGTACATTGCCGATCATGCGCTCCTCCCACTTTCCCTCTTTGAGGAAAGCGGCAGAGTCCCAGGGTGCGATCACGTAATTCTCGTGGCAGAAAATATCGCGCTCGGATATAATACCATCTTGGATCATGGATTTGCTGATGGCATCCTTGAAGAATTTCCTGGCCAGATCGATGGCTTCTTCTTTTTCCATCATGGCGTATGTGTCCTTGCCGGAATGTAGTAGCTCCATTTTGCCACGTGGCCAGCTATCTCAGTCTGTGTATCCAGGAAGACAAATCGACCCTGGTCCGTTTCGTGATCGAGTCTCCTGGCGACTGGGGCGACACCGGTGCGAGGACGAGGGCTCGATCGCCTGGCCGGGCTTTTTTCGAAGGTTGAATGTACTCTGGGGTGCAGGGCCTCCACCTTCCGGGCAATGCTCGGCATTGCCTGCATGCTCTTCTGTTGCAAACGCCCATCCAGGCATGCCAATGGCTATCGATATGATCCCTAGACCGGGTATCCCATGTCCCTGTAGTCCAGGACCTGTATGATGTCGATGAAGTCGCATGCACCGGTTTCCAAATTCACCCTAATCGGGGTATTTCCTACTAGGCCATCCTCTATTTTTCCTGTCTTCAGGTAAGAAATTGTGTTATAGGGGACAATGAGGTCGTTTTCATGTTGAAATGATTTTTCGCGCATAGCCTTCACGTCATTGTACTTCCATTCTCTTGATTCTGACTCAAGAAATTCCTCGGCCTTGATGATGGCAACTTCCCGATCTAGTTTCGACATCTAGTTCCTCCTGATGGGAGAGTAGTGGCGCCATCTGCCGATATGGTCTACGATGCCTCTTTGGTTCCGAGTCTCCAATAAACCAGGCACGAGACATCGTGTCCAGCGAGCTGGGTCACGCGACCATGTACTTCACCCAGGGCGCCTACCAGTCGGTTTTCCCGGACGTGGCGAAGGCGGTGGCTGAGGCCACCGCCGCGCTGCTACGCGGCACCTCGGCTCCGGTGAGGTAACCGAACCGGCGAGCACACCAGGATCCGCACGGCACCCCCGGCCCCGGGTCAGTGCAAGGATTCACCCCGGATGGCCTGGGGTTTCCTCGTAATCGCGGCCGGTAACCGATCGGATCAAGGGTCCCTTGGTTGAGTTATTCCCCCGATAGATCGCTGTACCACCGCTGTAGAAGCTGTTCGCTCGTGTGCGTGTCGGGATGATCGGAACCGAGCACTCGTCTCCGATCCTGCACCAGAGCAGCCAGAAGCTTGAGGGCCTCAGCGGTGTTGCCCACCTCATGGGTCCACAAGGCGAGTTTGTGGCGAGTCAGCAGGGTGTGGGGATGGTCGGGGCCGAGAACACGCAGCCGGTCGATGAGAAGGTCTTCGTATGCGGTGATGGCGGCTGTGGGATCCCCAGCTTCGCCCCACCAGTCAGCGAGCTTGCCTCGGGTCGAAAGGGTGTCGGGGTGGTCGGGTCCGAGGATACGCACTCGGTCGGCGAGGAGATTTTCGAGAGTGACAGCGGCGCTTATGGGGTCCCCAGCTTCTCCTTGCCACCTACTGAGGTTGGCGCGAGTGATGAGGGTGTGGGGATGGTCGGGTCCGAGGATACGTAGCTGGTCGGTAAGGAGGTCTTGAAGGGCAGCAGCAGCGCTTATGGGATCTCCGGACCGGCCTCGCCACCAGGCGACTTCGTGACGAGTGGAAAGGGTGTCGGGGTGGTCGGGGCCGAGCACGCGCACCCGGTCCCTGAGGAGATCTTGGAGGGTAGTAACAGCAACAACGGGGCCTCTGGCCCGGCCTTGCCACCAGGCAAGGTCATGCCGGGTAGTGAGGGTGTCGGGGTGATCAGGTCCAAGAACACGCAGCATTGCAGTGAGGAGGTCTTCGTAGGTTTGCGCTGCAGCTATGGGATCCCCGGCCTGGCCCCGCCACCAGGCAAGATTGTGGCGGGTGGCGAGCGTATCAGGGTGGTCGGGCCCCAGCACGCGTAGCCGATCAGCGAGGAGATCTTCAAGGGCCTGCGCTGCTGTGGCGGGAGATCCGGCTTCGCCATCCCAATGCGCAAGCTTATGACGAGTGGTCATGGTATGCGGATGGTCGGATCCGAGGGCGCGCTGTTGGTCGGTGAGAAGTTCTTCGAGGGCTTGCATTACTTTGGTGAGGTTTCCGGTTTCGCCGCGCCAGTGAGCGAGGCTGTAGCGAGAAGCAAGGGTGCTGGGGTGGTCAGGGCCCAAATTCTTATGGGCGGCACGGGTCATGTGCTCCCAGTAGGTAACCGCTTCATGTACTCTTCCGGCCTCGCCCAGACTGCGGCCCGCCCAGAACAGCACGGGATGGCCTTCCGATTCCCACAACCATTTCTCCACATATTGCCCATGTCCGGTACGACCGTGCAATGCCTGAGTATTGGAGCGCAGTCGGTCGGCCAGGACAGTGTCGCGTTCCACCTCCGGCCATGCGTGAAAGAGCGCGTCTGCGGCAGTTTGCGCGGTCTCACGTGTAGGACGAGTCATATGGTGTTCTCGGGTAGCGCGCTGGACGAGTTGGTGGACGCGGACCGTATGTGGACTTCTTCCAGGACTGTTGCCAGAAACAGTACGAGTGAGAAGGTTGAGCCGGTCCAGCCCTGCCAAGATGGTGCGCACTTGGTGGGCGGACACTCCGGGGCGGTCGCGCGGGCCCTTCGCTTTGTGGCGAGCCGCGAGGTAGTCCAACATCGGTGGAGAGGTCAAGACCTGTTCGGGGACGCCAGTGCCGTCCAGTAGGGCGATGACACTCATCAATGGGCGGGCGACTCCACGAGGGTGGAGGTTGTCGGCTTGTCCTAGGGACAGGTCCCACGTGGCGGCGAGTGGAGAGGAGGTGTTCCAGTCGGGAAATACCTCCTCCAAGGTGGTCATCCGGTCATGGAACACTTCCAGGTAGCCGGGGCAGTCCAGGACAAGGTCCGCCATGTAGGGCACTGCCTGCCCTAGGGCGAGTGGGAGGCGGCCCAGGGCATTAGCCAGGGTGTCCAGCTCTGCGGTGGAGTGTGGAATGCCTGCTGTGTCGAGGGCCTGAGTGAGGAAGGCGCGTGCTTCGTTGGAGGTATAGATGTCTACCTCGATGAGGTGGCCCTGAGTAGTCAGGGAATGGTCGCGCCTTCGCGTGGTGACTAGGACGCGGCCGTGAGGCTGGTCGTGTGGGGGCCACAGGTCTTCCACCTGGGGTAGGTCGGTCAGGTCGTCCCACACCACCAGCCATCGCCGGTTTTGGTGTTTGTTGGGGTCGCCGAGCCAGGCGAGGAACAGGTGAGCGGCGTCCTCTGGGTCCTCTGGGACCGTGCTGTACAGCTGTCGGGACGCGTGGGCATAGGCGGAAGTGATGCTTGCACGGGTGGAGGCGTTGGCCCACACCAGGACGTCCACCCTTCGTTCAGGGTCAGTGATGTTGCGAAGGGTGCGGGCGTAGTGGGCGGCCAACTGGGTCTTGCCAACCCCGCCGATACCGGAGATGACCTGTCGCAGGATGACGGTTCCGAAACTGTGCAGGTCGTTGTCAAGCCGGTCGGCGATGGTCCGATGCTGGTAGTGAGCTGCCGCCTCGGGGATGGAGCCGAAACGGATAGGCCAATTCACCTGATGAGCCACCTGAGGGGTCACGTGCACGTTCCGTCCTTGGATGACGGTGCTGCTGGAGGTGTCTCCGTCTACGGTGTTGACGACACTGTGCCGCTCTTCCCTCGCCTTGCTCATGCCATCTGATTGTGGTGCGCGAAGCCTTGTCGGGTAAGGGCTTCGGCTGCATCGGTCGTATCCGGCCGGTGGGCGGCCACGGGCCCCGTAGCCAGGGCTCCGGTGTCTGGGAGGCTGGGGGCGTTGGTGGGCGGACACGGGCCGTCCTCGGCCCGGGACGCCAAGGTCGCAGAACGGCAAAGTGTTCAGAGGCGGGCGGACACGCCGGCTGCACGGGGGCTTGCGCCGGGGAGCACCTCGGGGACGGCGACGCGGCGAAGACCGCTGGTGGGGCCCTCGTGTCAGCCGTCCGTCCCGGGAGTGCGTGGCGCACCCGGCAGGAGTCGGACCTGCGGCCGTCGGACGTGGAGGCCCTGACCCTAGGACGTCCACGACGGAGGCCCCGGGCACGGCGGTCGCCGAGTCCGGGGCCTTCGCAGAGGGACCCACCGCCCCCGGCTACCCGGCAACCTCCGTCTTCTCGGCGGACTCGGCCTGGGCCCGGCTCCGGCGAGCCGAGCGCATCCGTGCGACGGCGACCAGGGCCACGGCCGCGAGGATGACCGTGTAGATGCCGATGGTGATCGGCCCGGCGAAGAGCGCGCCCACGTCCCCCTGACCGATGGCCAGTGCGCGGCGGAGCTCCGTCTCGGCGAGCGGGCCCAGGATGACCGCGATGAGCACCGGGGCCACCGGGATCGAGTACCGCCGCATCATGAACCCGAGCAGCCCCAGCAGGATCAGGAGCCACAGCTCGATCACCGAGTAGGACGAGGCGTAGACCCCCAGCACCGCGAAGCCGGTGATGCCGGCGTACAGGTAGCGGCGCGGGATCAGGAGCAGCTTCGCCCACAGCGGTGCGAAGGGCAGGTTCAGGATGAGCAGCATGACGCTGCCGATGAACAGGCTGGCCAGGAGTGCCCACACCAGGTCGGCGTTGCGCTCGAAGAGCAGCGGACCGGGCTGCATGCCGTACTGCTGGAAGGCGGCGAGCATGATCGCCGCCGTGGCCGAGGTGGGCAGGCCCAGCCCCAGCAGCGCGCCCATCGCGGTGCCCGCCGTGGCGCTCGCGGCGGTCTCCGGGGCGGCCACGCCCTCGATGGCGCCCTCTCCGAACTCGTCGGGGCGCTTGCCCCTGCGGGCCCGCAGCTGGGACAGCTTGCGCTCGGTGCCGTAGGCCAGGAACGTGGGGATTTCCGACCCGCCCGCGGGGACGGCGCCGAAGGGGAGGCCGAAGCCCAGTCCGCGGATCCACGCGGGCACGGCGCGTTTGAGGTCGCGCACACTGAGCCAGGGGGTGCCGCTGGTGCGCAGGAGTTCGGTGTTCCCGCTTCCTCCGCGGTGCACGCGCGAGGCCACGTGGAGGACCTCTCCCAGCGCGAGCAGGCCCACGGTCACCGTGATGATGCTGACCCCCTCGAACAGGGAGGGGATGCCCAGGGTGAAGCGGGCCGCGCCGCTCTGGGAGTCGATGCCGACCATGGCCAGCGACAGGCCGATGGAGAGCGCGATGAGGCCGCGCACCATGGACTGGGCGACGACCGCGGAGGTGGCCAGGAAGGCGAAGACGGCCAGCGCGAAGTACTCGGCGGGGCCGAAGCGCAGGGCGATGTCGATGATGACGCCCGAGAAGAACGCCACCACGGCCGTGGAGACGACCGCGCCGATGAACGCGCCGATCGCCGACGTGGCCAGGGCCTGGGAGGCCCTGCCCTTGAGCGCCATCTTGTGGCCCTCGATCGCCGTGGCGATGGCCGAGCTGTTGCCCGGGGTGTTCATGAGGATCGAGGTCGTGGAGTCGCCGAAGAGCCCGCCGTAGTAGACGGCGGTGAACATGATGAACGCGCCCGTGGGGTCGAGCTTGAAGGTGACGGGCAGCAGCAGGGCCACCGCCATCGCCGACCCCAGGCCGGGCAGGACGCCGACCGCGGTGCCGAGCACGACGCCGACCAGCGCCCACAGCAGGTTCTCCGGGGTGAGGGCGGCCGCGAAGCCGCCCCCGAGAAGTCCGAGCGTCTCCATGTCAGAGCACCCCTCCCAGGATCCCCGCGGGGAGTTTCAGGCCCAGGCCGGCGACGAACGCCAGCTGGACGACGGAGGAGTAGACCAGCGCCACGCCGGCCTCGAACACGGGACGCCGCTTGTCGCCGAAGGCCCAGGCGACGCCGAAGAACAGCAGGGCCCCGGACAGCAGCCAGCCCACCGGCTGCAGCAGCAGGGCGAAGAGCGCGACCGAGCCGATCACGATGCCGACCGTGCGCCAGTCGCTGTGAGTGGCGGGCGCGCCCGCCGGGGGCCGCTCGCCGTCGACCAGCTCTCCGACGGCTCCGGCCTGGTCGTGCGCCCTGGTCTCGGTGTCGGCGGGGCCGCTCTCCGGCTCCGGGGCGGGGCGCCGGATCACCTGGACGGCGAGCGCCGTGCCCAGGACCACCATCAGGACCGCGACGACGGAGGGGAAGAACTGCGGCCCCGGCGAGGCCGAGTTGTCGGGCACGTGCATGGTGAGCGTCTGCTCGCCGAGGAAGAGGCCGATGCCGATGGTGAGCAGGCCGACGAAGATCTCGCTCCGCCCCCTCCACCAGTGCCGGGCCGGCCGCGCGGGGCGCGGTCCGGTCTCGGTCCCGCGCGGTTCCGCGGGTGTGCTGCGCAGGCTCATGACAGTCCCAGGTCCTGTGTGACGGTGGTGATGCGGTCGATCTCGGCTGCGAGGAACTCCTCGAACTCCGGTCCGGACTGGAAGGTGTCCTCCCACCGGTTGCGTTCGAGGGTGTCCTGCCACTCGGGGGTGCGGACCATCTCCTCGACGATGGCGGTCAGCTCCTCGCGCTCGGCGTTGCTGATGCCGGGCGCAGCCATGAAGCCGCGCCAGTTCGGCAGCACGGCGTCCACGTCCTGCTCGGGCAGGGTCGGGTGCTCCTCCAGCCCCGGCACGCGCTCTTCCGCGGAGACGCCGAGGACGCGGAGGTTGCCCGCCTCCACCTGGTCGCGGAACTCGTTGTAGCCCGAGACGCCGACGTCGACGCTGCCCGAGAGCAGGGACGTGAGCGCCTGGGCCCCGCCCGCGAAGGGGATGTAGTTGACGCTCTGGGGGTCCACCCCCCGCGACTGGGCGGCCAGGCCCGCGAGGAGGTGGTCGGTGCCGCCCAGGGAGCCGCCGCCGACCGCCACCGCGCCCGGGTCCTCCTCCCAAGCCGCGACGAGGTCCGACATGTCCTCGAACGGGGAGTCCTCCCTGACCACGAACACCTCGTAGTCGTCGGCGACGCGGGCGATGGGGACCACGTCCTCCAGGGTCTGCGCCGAGTCGTTGACGATGATGCCGCCGATCATGACGGTGCCCGTCGTCATCAGGGTGGTCGCGTCGCCCTCCCGGCGGACCGTCTGGGCGAGGCCGATCGTGCCGCCGGCCCCGGGGAGGTTCATCACCTGCGTGTTCTCGACGATGCCGTTGACACGCAGGGAGTGCTGGGCCTCGCGCGCCACCAGGTCCCAGCCTCCGCCGGGGTCGGCCGGGACGACGATGTCGACCCGGGCCCGGGCCTCGGACGCGCCCGTGTCGGAGAGCGCGGCGTTGGCCGCGGCGGCGCCGACGACGAGGACGGAGGCCACGGCTCCCACCGAGCGGAGGATCCGCTGGTTCTTCATCCTTCACTTCCTCTCGACCCCCTGGTCCACCTGGTGGACCAGGAGGGCCGCTTGCTGGTTCCGGAAATGATGCGGGTCACAATGGCTCCTGTCAACGGGAGGATGACACGCGCCCGTAACGTGTTCGTCGCGGTCCGGGTGTACCTGCCTCTTCCAGCGGCTTTTTTCGCGGAGCGGTGTTCGGGGCGGAGGTGCCCGTCGAAGGCGGGCCTGTACGGGAATCCGCCCCGTGCGCTAGGCTGTCGCCGCGAGTCCACCTGATGGATCAGAGAGACCACACAGTGGACCACTGGCGAGGAGGAGACATGCCGGGAGGCGACGCGGACGGCTCCGTGCGCAGCGTGGCGCGCGCACTGGACCTGCTGGACCTGTTCGACGAGACGCACCAGGCCCACACCGTGCGGGAGCTCACCGAGCGGACGGGTCTGGCCAAGACGACCGTCCTGCGACTGGTGGGAACCCTGGAACAGCGGGGGCTGCTGTGGACCCGGCCCGACGGCCGGATCGGGGTGGGCCCCGGACTGCTGCGGTGGGCCCGCCTGGCCCACGCGGTCTGGAGGGTCCCCGAGGCGGTCCGGGCGGTGATGCGCGAACTCGTCGCGGACACCGCGGAGACCGTCAACCTCTACGTCCGCGCGGACGCGGTGCGCGTGTGCGTCGCCCAGGAGGAGGGCCCCCAGCGGCTCCGCCACGTCGTGAACACCGGTGACGAGATGGTCCTGTGGGGCGGCTCCGCCAGCAAGGTCCTCCTGATCGGCGCCCCCGAGTCCCTGCTCCTGCGCGTCTCGGCGGCCTCGCCCCACGGCCCCGGGCACCTCAACCGGCTCAAGGAGGAGGTGGAGCGCGCCGCGCGGCTGGGCTACGCGGTCAGCCACGGCGAGCGCGAGACCGGGGCCTCCGGCGTCGCCGCCCCCGTGTACGGGCCGGACGGCGCCGTCCCCGTCGCCGCCCTGGCCGTGGGCGGGCCCACCGCCCGCTTCACCGACGCCGCGGTCGAGAGCTTCACCTCGGCCGTCGTCGGCGCGGCGGGGCGCATCACCGGCATCGGCCTCGACCCCCTGGGCGGGCCCGCGGGCCCCGGAAGGACGGCCCGATGAGCGCGGCGGAACAGCCCGAACCCCTGCTGGCCGGGGTCCGCGTCCTGGACATGACCAACGTCCTGGCCGGACCCTACGCCGGCTACCAGCTGGCCCTCATGGGGGCGGAGGTGGTCAAGGTCGAGGTGCCCGGCAGCGGGGACCTGGCCCGGCGGCTCGGAGCCGCCCCCGACCTCAGCGCCCGGGGCCTGGGCGCGTCGTTCCTGGCGCAGAACGCCGGCAAGCGCTCCCTCACGCTCGACCTCAAGTCCCCCCGGGGCGGCGAGGTGATGGAGCGGCTGGTCCGCGGGGCCGACGTGCTGCTGGAGAACTTCCGCCCCGGGGTCCTGGAGCGGCTGGGCTTCGGCTGGGAGCGGCTGCGCGGGATCAACCCCCGGCTGGTGTACTGCGCGGTCTCCGGGTTCGGGGCCGACGGCCCCATGAGCGGGCGCCCCGCCTACGACCAGATCGTCCAGGGGCTCTCGGGGATGATGAGCGCCACCGGCACCCCGGGGACCGGGCCGCTCCGGGCCGGCTTCCCCGTCGCGGACGTCCTGGGCGGCCTCGCGGCGGCCTTCGCGGTCAGCACCGCGCTCGTGCGGCGCGAGCGGACCGGGATCGGCGCCAGCGTGGACGTGTCCATGCTGGAGACCGCCATCACCGCCATGGGATGGGGTGTCTCCAACTTCCTGACCACCGGCGTCGAGCCGTCCCCCATCGGCAACGAGAACGCCACCGCCGCGCCCTCCGGCACCTTCGCCGCGGCCGACGGCGCGCTCAACATCGCCGCCAACAAGCAGGAGCAGTTCGAGACCCTGTGCGCCCTGGTCGGCGCGCCCCACCTGGCCTCGGACCCGCGCTTCGCCCGCCGCGAGGACCGCAAGGCCCACAGGGACGCCCTGCGGGAGGAGCTGGAGAAGCACCTCGCCCGGCGCACGGCCCGGGAGTGGGAGCGGGAGCTGTCCGAGGCGGGCGTCCCGGCCGCCCGCGTCCTGAGCGTGGCCGAGGCGCTGGACCTGGACCAGGTGGAGCACCGGGGCCTCGTGCACACGCTCCCCTTCCCCGGGGAGGAGGGGCGCGAGCTGCGGGTCCTCGGCAGCGGGGTGCACGTGGACGGGGCCGCCCTCGCCCCGCCCGGACCGCCCCCCGTGCTCGGGGAGCACACGGCCGAGGTCCTGCGCGAGGCGGGCTTCGGCGACGAGGAGATCGACAGGCTGCGCGAGGAGGGAACCGTATGAGCGACACCGGCCAGGAGTCCATGACCCGCCGCGAGATCGGGAGCTGGTGGTCCACGGGGGTCATCAGGATCGCCCCGGGCGAGATCGAGCCGCGCGGCTACCCCGTCCAGGAGCTGATCGGGCAGGCCTCGTTCGTGGACACCGTGTGGCTTATGCTGCGCGGGGAACTGCCCGATCCCCGGCAGTCCCGCCTGCTGGAGGCGGCCCTGGTCGCCGCCGTCGACCACGGCCCCCAGGCGCCCTCGATCGCGGCCGCGCGCATGGCGGCCACCTGCGGCGTCGGCCTGAACAGCGCCGTCGCCACCGGCGTCAACCTCCTCGGGGACGTCCACGGCGGAGCGGGCCAGCAGTGCGTGGAGCTCCTGGAGCGGATGGCGGCCCTGCGCGCCGGAGGCGCCCAGGTGGACCGCGTGTCCGCCGACGAGGTGGCCGGGTACCGCGCCCGGGGGGAGTACGTGCCCGGGTTCGGCCACCGCTTCCACCCCCGCGACCCCCGCCGCGACCCGCTCCTGGGCCTGGTCGGGGCGGCCGTGGAGGAGGGCGTGGTGCCGGGTGGCCCCCTGGAGTCGGCCCTGGCCCTCGAAGCCGCCCTGTCCGAGGGGCGTGCGAGACCCGTCCCCATGAACGTGGACGGCGCCACGGCGGTCGTCTACGCGTCCCTGGGGTTCCCCGCCGAGCTGGCGCGGGGGCTGTTCGTGCTCTCCCGCTCCGTCGGGATCCTCGCCCACGCCTGGGAGGAGCACGGGTCGGGCGCCAGGATCAAGGGGCCGCTCCCCCGCTCGGTCCTGGCGGAGTACACCGGGCCGCCGACCCGCCACGTCCCCGCGGACCGGAGGGCCTGAGGGCCGGTCCCGTCCCCGGAAAGGTGCACGGCTCCGCTCCGCCTTCCCTCCGTGATCTTGTACTTATAGCGAGGTTGGGCGTCGAGAACGTCTATAAGTACAAGATCATCGGGGTCGGGACCCCTCACATCACATCGGCGACGTCTTCGGCCACGGCACTACGGGGCCCTGCTCGGCGCCGGCCGCCCCGGCCCGGGGCTCAGGGGGTCCGGAAATCCCGGGCCCCGGGGGCCAGCGCGGCCAGCGCGGGCGCCGCCACGCACAGCACGGCGCACGCCAGGAGCACCGGCCCGGCGCCGAAGGCCTGCGCGGCCGGGGCGATCAGGGCCAGGCCCACGGGCGCGAGCCCGTAGGAGAACAGGAAGTCCAGGGAGGAGACCCGCGCGAGCTTGCCGGGCTCCACCTCCCGCTGCGCCGCCGTGAACCACGGGACGTTGAACAGCTCCACGCCGACCCCCACCACCGCGTACGCGGCCATGACCGCCAGGGGGCCCACGGGCAGGATCAGGCTCAGCGGGGCCAGGCCGTAGAGGGCCAGCCCGGCCAGGGCGGTCCACCCCTGGGCCGGGGGCCGCCACCGGGAGACCAGCACCGCGCCGAGGAGGGCGCCGCCGGTGTAGGCGGTGAGCGCCCCGGCCAGGACCGCCTCGGTCCCGTAGTGGTCGCGGCTGGCCAGGGGGAGCAGGACGTTGGTGGCGGAGTAGCCCAGGGCGATCACCACGGTGAGGGCGCCCAGCCCGGCGACGAACCAGGGGTGCCTGCGGGCCTCGGCGAGCCCTTCGAGGAACTCGGTGTGGAAGGCGGCGCGCGGGGCCCGCTCCCCGGTCCCCGCCGCGGCGCCCGCCGGGGGCAGGAGCGCGGCCGCGAGCCACAGCGCGGCCGTGACCAGGAGCAGGGCTCCCGTGCCGGTCACCGTCGACAGCAGCGCGGTCAGCCCGGGGGCGAGCAGGGTGGCGCCCCGCACGGAGAACGTGAGGGCCGCGTTGGCCTGCTGCCGGTCCTCGGGGGCGACGACCTCGGCGGTGAGCGCCTGGAACGCGGGGCGGCAGGCGCCCTGGCCGACGCCCACCACGGCCGCCGCCGCTGCCATGAGCGCGGTGGAGGTGCCCAGCCCCAGGGCGAGGACGGGTGTGGCGGCCGCCGCCGCGAGCCCCGACCACAGGACGACGGACCGCCGGGAGTGGCGGTCGGCGAGCAGCCCGCCGAGGGGGACCGCGACCAGGAAGCCCGCGGTCCGTGTGGCCAGGACCAGTCCCAGGCCCACGGCGCCGAGGGAGCCGTCGAGCACCGCCAGGCCGAGGATGAACGGCAGGGCCCAGGTCGCCAGGCCCGACGCCGTGGTTCCGCACCACAGGCGCACGAAGGCGGGGTCGAGGAGGGGGGAGCCCCGTAGCCGGCGGGGATCGGTCTGGTTCGGCGTCGTCGTTGACACGCGTGGTCTCTCGCTCTCTGGCGGTTCGGCAGGGGTCTGTTCCATCTTAGTGAAAACGATAACCACTAACGCTCGTATTCACATCGCCGCCATCTGCTGACAATGATTTTCATTTCCCCTATAGTCGTCATCGCCAGAGCCGCCCCTGCCGCCCCGCGCGGTCGGTCCGGTGTCCGAGATGCGACCTGGGGCGTGTGTGCCGGCGCCCCGTGTCCGCATTCCGAGACGTACCCCTCCGCCGTCGAAAGGACCCGCGTGGATCCCTCCCTGATCGCCCAGCTCCCTCCCCCTCTTCCGGCCGAGCAGATCATCGGCATGAACCAGCCCAAGGCCGACCTCCGCACCCACCGCACCTACACCTGGAACGGGTGGGACTTCACCGTCCCTCCCGGCGTGTTCATGCCGGGGGAGACGAGCCGGATGATCCACCAGCGCCTCCTCGACGGCGACATCGCGGTGCGGGGCAGGCGCTACGCCGCGATGGGGGTCGGCCTGGGGGTCGAGACCGCCGTGGCGGGCCTGCGCGGAGCGGCGCGGGTCTACGCCGTGGACGTGCACGCCGACAGCGTCCGCGCGGCCGGGGACAACTACCGCAGGCTCGTCACCGGCGCGCAGGCGCCGGAGTTCGTCCCGGTCGTCTCCGACGTCTTCGCGGGCTTCCCCGAGGGCCACCAGGCGGACGTCGTCACGTTCAACCCCCCGGCGGTCAGCCAGCCGGTGAGCGACGACCCCGACGTGGTCCGCAACGTGTGTGCCGGGGCCGCGGTCACCGAGGCCTTCTTCTCGCAGATCGCCGAACGCGACCTGCTGGCCCCCGGCGGGGAGGTCTACCTCATCGTGTCCAACACCGCCGACCTGCGCCGCATCATCGGCCACGCCGCCGCCACCGGGTTCAGGGCACAGATCCACCACCTGCACGACTGGGAGGACGGCGTCCTCACCCACCTGTTCCGGCTGACCCGCGGACCCGCCGGGGCCGGGGACGGGGACCGCGACCTGGAGGCCGTCCGATGAAGGACCTCGACACACTCTTCCGGTCGGTGCTGGCCGAGCCCGACCTGCCCCCGGCGACCAGCGTGTTCTGGGTCCACCACGGCACCCGGCTCGCGGGGGGAGGGGTCACCTACCTCAACCAGTACGTCCTGGTCAGGGTCGGCCGGGCCTTCGGCGCGTGCGCCTTCGAGCAGGGCGCCCTGGACCCCGCGGTCTGCGCCGAGGCCTCCGGCGCCCCCCTGCGCGACCTCCTCCTGCACGGGCCGCTCCCGCTGCGGCTCGCCGCCCTGGACGCCTACCTGGGACAGGCCGCGCCGCACGCCGAGGACCCCCGCGCCGAGGAGGTCGTCCTGCCCCGGGGCACCCCGGAGGAGCGGGCCCTGGCACGCGACGCGGCCGTCGCCGGTCTCGTCCCCGAGCCCGACGGCCGCAAGGTCGGCCTCATCGGCGTGGTGAACCCCCTCGTCGCCGCCATCCACGAGAGGGGAGGGCGCTGTCTTCCCTGCGACCTGAACCTGCGGAGCACGCAGTGGGGCGACCCCGTCACCCCGGACATGGAGGGGGTCCTCTCCGAGGCCGACGCCGTCGTCGCCACCGGGATGACCCTGGGCAACGGGACCTTCGACCGCATCCTGGAGCGCTGCCGCGAACGGGACGTCCCGCTCGTGGTCTACGCGCAGAGCGGCGCGGCCGTGGCCCGCGCGTTCCTCGGTGCGGGCGTGAGCGCCCTGTCGGCCGAACCCTTCCCGTTCTCCCAGTTCAGCGCCGACCCGACCTCCCTCTACCGCTACCGGGCCCACGGTGCGGATCGGAGAACGGCCGGGGGAGGGGAGGGGTGACCGTGGACGAGCACTTCTCCGAGGCCGTGGGCAGACCCGACCTGATCGACCTGGGCGGGGGGCTGGCCTGCCTGCGCTTCGAGTCCATGAAGGTGGCCTCCGCCGTGGCGGCGGTCCGCCACCTGCTCGACACGGGGGCCGTCCGCCCGGGCGACACCCTCGTGGACAGCTCCAGTGGCATGTACGCCCACGGCCTGGCCCTGGCGGCCCACCGCTACGGCCTGCGCTGCCACATCATCGGCTCCACGACGGTCGACCGGACCCTGCGCGTCCAGCTCGCCGTGCTCGGCGCCACCCTGGAGCAGATGCCGCCCTCCGACGACCTCCGGCTCGACCAGAACCGCCGGGTGCGCAGGGTCCGCGAGGTGATCCGGGACAACCCCGGGTTCCACTGGATGCGCCAGTACCACGACGACGTCCACGCCCTCGGTTACCGCGAGGCCGCCGACATGATCGCCCGGGAGACGGGGGGCGAGCCGCTGACCCTGGTGGGCGGCGTGGGGACGGGCGTCTCGACCGGGGCCCTGGCCCGCTTCCTGCGGGAGAGGGAGCCCGGGACCGCGCTGGTGGGGGTCCAGCCCTTCGGCAGCGTCACGTTCGGCGGCGACGGCGTCGAGGACCGGGACATCATCATCGCGGGCATCGGCAGCTCCATCCCGTTCGGCAACGTCGACCACTCGCTCTACGACACCGTCCACTGGACCGGGTTCTCGGCCGCACTGGCAGGGAGCGTCGACCTGCTCCGCCGCCACGCGGTGTTCGCGGGGCTCTCCACCGGGGCGGCCCACCTCGTGGCGCGGTGGGAGGCCCGCCGCAGCCCGGGGCGCCGCGTCGTGTTCCTGGCGCCGGACACCGGCCACCGGTACGTGGAGTCGGTGTTCGCGCGCCACGGGGAGGCCGCGGCGATCGAGGACCTGGCTCCGCGGGAGGTCCTCGACCCGGACGACCTGGAGCTCCCGTGGTCGCGGATGGAGTGGAAGGGGGCCGCGCCGCCCTCCCGCGCCGTCCACACCGACGACCTGGTCACGTCCCTGGAGGGGTGAGGACACCCGCCGGAGTCCCCCTCCGGCGGGCGCCTCCCCGTGCGCGGGCCCGCGCACGGGGAGGCGGGCCGGGCGCACCGGCACCGCCGCGCGATCGCGGGGCCGGTGCGCCTCACGGCCGGACCGGGCTCAGCCCCGCTCCAGCTCCCGCAGGTACTCGGCGAAACTCTCCAGTCCGTCGATGTTGCGCGGGCCGGAGATGCCCTCGTTGTAGTCCAGGACGAAGAAGTTCTCCTCGACCACCGCCGGGACCTCGGACATGGCGGGGAACGAGGTCAGGAAGTCGATCTTCTCCTGGGCGGGCTGGTCGCCGTAGTCGAGGATGATGACGACCTCCGGCTCGGCCTCCACGACCGCCTCCCAGCCGACCTGGGTCCACCGCTCGTCGAGGTCGCCGAAGATGTTCTCGCCCCCGGCAGAGGAGATGATGTCGTTCGGCGGCACCTGGCTGCCCGCGGTGAAGGGCTGGTCGGCGCCCGAGTCGTACAGGAAGACGGGAACCGGGTCGCCCTCGGGCACCTGCTCCTCCACCGCCGCGACCCGCTCCCTGTAGCCCTCCACGAGCTCCGTCGCCCGCTCCTCGACCCCGAAGATCCGGCCCAGCCGGTCCAGGTCCGTGTAGAGGCCCTCGAAGGGGGTGACGCGTTCGGGGAAGCCCGGGTAGTTGAAGCAGGACTCGGCGTGCATGAAGCTCTGGATCCCGATGCCGTCCAGGATCTCGGGGGTGATGCCGCGCTGGTCGCTGAACCCGGAGTTCCAGCCCGCGACCACCAGGTCCGCCTCGGCGTCCACGACCGTCTCGCGGTCGAGGAGGTCGTCGCCGAGGAACTCGACGCTCGCGTAGTCCTCCGCCCAGGGCGACTCCTCCACCGGCGGGTTGGCCGGCGGCATCACGTAGCCGTGCACCTGGTCGGCCAGCCCGAGGGCGAACAGCTTGTCGGCGCTGCCGCCCTCGTAGGCGACGGCGCGCTGCGGGGTCGTGTACTCCACCTCCTCGCCGCAGCGCTCCACGGTCACCGTGTCCGCGGACGCCGAGCCCTCCTGGACCTGGGCGCCGCACCCGGCGAGGAGGACGGAGACGGCCGCCACGGGGAGCACGGACCGCCAGGGGGAACTGCCTTCACGAACGCTGGTCGTCATGGGACGCCTTTCTCGACATCACGGAGTCCAGGTGGCCTGGACGGGGAGGGAGCCGGTACAGCACTTGGGGGTCGCCGGTCAGGGGGTGGGGCACCACCGAGGCCTCGATGCCGAAGACCTCGCGGAGCAGGGCGGGGGTCAGGACCTCGTCGGGGGTGCCCGCGGCCACCAGGGCTCCCTCGGAGAGCACCCCGATCCGGTCGCAGGCGGCCGACGCCAGGTTGAGGTCGTGCAGGACCACGAGCACCGTGATCCCGGCCCCCCGCACGAGGGACAGGAGTTCAACCTGGTGCCGGACGTCGAGGTGGTTGGTGGGCTCGTCCAGGACGAGCACCCGGGGCTCCTGGGCCAGGGCGCGGGCCACCAGGACCCGCTGGCGCTCCCCGCCGGACAGTTCGAGCACGCCCCGGTGTGCGAGGTGCGCCACGTCCAGGAGCTCCATAGCGTTGCGGCACAGGTCGCGCTCGCGGGCGCTGAGCGCCTGGTTGCCCCGCAGGTGGGGGGCGCGGCCCAGGGCCACGACCTCCTCCACGGTGAAGTCCAGGTCGCTGCCGCTCTCCTGGGTCAGCGCCGCGACCCGTTGGGCGCTCAGGCGCAGGCTGAGGGAGGACAGGTCCTCCGCCCCCAGCCACACCCGGCCCGCGTCGGGGCGCAGGGCCCGGTACACGCAGCGCAGGGCGGTGGACTTGCCCGAGCCGTTGGGGCCGACCAGCCCCACCACCTGCCCGTCGGGGACGTCCAGCGTCAGCGCGCGGACGATCGGTTCGCCGCCGAGTTCGACGGACAGGCCGTCGAGGCGCAGGTCCATCAGCGTCCTCCGAACAGGTAGCCCCTGCGGCGCATCAGGGTGATGAACACCGGGACGCCGATCAGGGCGGTGATGACGCCCAGCGGGAGCTCGCGGGGGGCCGCGGCCACGCGGGACGCGAGGTCGACCCACACCATGAAGACCGCGCCGACCAGCGGGGCGACGGTGAGGACCCGGCGGTGGTCGGCGCCCACGAGCATGCGCACGATGTGCGGGATGACGAGGCCGACGAACCCGATCGCCCCGCTCACCGCGACCATGGCCCCGGTCATGACGGCGGTCAGGGCGAAGAGCCACCGGCGCAGCCGGTCCGCGCCGATGCCCAGGCTGGCCGCCGTCTCGTCGCCCAGCGCCATGACGTCGAGCGGGCGTGCCAGGCCGCGGAGCATCACCGCCCCGAGGACGACCACCGCCGCGACCACGGGGAGGGAGCCCCAGGTGGCCGCGCCGAAGCTCCCCATGGACCAGAACAGGACCGTGCTCGTGGCCTCGCTGCTGGGGGCGAGGTAGATGATCACGCTCATGACCGCCTGGAACCCGAAGGACAGGGCGACACCGGTCAGCACCAGGCGCAGCGGTGTCACCCCCGTCCGGGAGTAGGCGATGAGGTAGACGAGGAGGGTGGCGACGAGGGCCCCGAGGAAGGCGCCGGCGGAGACCGCGTAGACGCCCAGGGCCGAGAGGGCCCCGAACACGCCGACGAGCACGGCGCCCACGGAGGCCCCGGAGGAGACGCCGAGGATGTAGGGGTCGGCGAGCGCGTTGCGCACCATCGCCTGGACGGCGACGCCGACGACGCCGAGGCCGGCGCCGACCAGGGCGGCGAGGATCACGCGCGGCGTCCGGATCTGCCAGATGATCTGGTACCGGACGACCTCGTCGGCCTGGATGGCGCCGCCGGTGAGGGCCGCCCACAGGTAGCGCACGGTCTCGCCGGGCGGGACGAGCGCCGAGCCCAGTCCGATCGCCAGGACCATCGACACGGCCAGGACGGCGCCGAGCACGACCGCGGCCAGCGCGGCGCCGGCGGGGGTGGACAGGCGGCGGACCCGGCGCGGGCCCGCCGGGGCGGGGGTGGAAGCGGAGCGGGGGTCGGGACTGTGTGCCTGCCGTGGTTCGTCCGGGGGGACGGACAGTTGGCGCACCGGGTCTCCCTTCCGATATGCGCGATAATGACAATGGTTATCATTCTAGGCTTGAATTGCACCACTCGCGCACGTGATCGGGGCGCGGATTCGCCGGTCCGAAGGGCGAAAAGGGCCCGAAAGGGACAAGGGGGTAGAACGTCGGACCCGCAGGGGTTCCGGCGAGGCCGCGAGCGCGGGGGCCCGGCCGAAATCACCCCGGGTACACGTATAGCCACGCAACCGCCGCCCGTGCACAATGGCAGCCATGTCGACGCCCGCCCCGCCCCGGCTGCCGCGCTCCGCGGTGTTCGCGGGGGTGTGCGTGGGCGTCTCCGCCACCGGGCACAGCCTCTCCTCCGGGCACGGCGTGCCCCCGCTCGCCCTGGTCCTGGGGGTCGTGCTGGCCCTCGCACTCGCCCACGGCGCGGCCCGCTCCGAACAGGGCCTGGGCGCGCTCGCCGCCCGGATGCTGTGGGGACAGGCCGCACTGCACCTGGTGTTCACCCTCGCCTCCCCGTCCGGGGCGACCGCGCCGGGCGGGACGGGCCACGGGCACGCCGCCGCGCACGCCGCACTCCCCGAAGGCGCGTCCGGGGCCGGAGCCGACATGCTGCTCGCCCACGCCGCGGCCGGGCTCGTGAGCGCGTGGTGGCTGCGCCAGGGCGAACGCGCCCTCTTCGACCTCCTCGGGTTCCTGGACGCGCTCCTGCGGGGAGTGCTCCTCGTCCTCCTCGCACGCCCCCGCACGGTCGTGCTCCCCGGCCCGCCGCGCTTCGCCCGCACCGGTGTGCCCGCCCCCCGCCCGGGGCAGCGGTGCGTCCGCCTCGTGCGCGGGCCCCCGGCCCTTCCCTGATCGACACCACGCCGCCTGCCGCGCGCCCTGCGCCCGGCCCCCGCCGACGCCCCGCGCGCCGGCGCCGCCACCCGTGCCCGCGTCCCCCACGGGGGAGCGGGGAGATCAGCAGAAGGCCCCGACCCATGCGAAGAAACGACACCTCCGACCCCCACGAGCCCGCGGCGGGCGCCCCCGTCCCCGGCGAGCCCGCACCCCCCGTCCCCGCCACGCCCGATCCCGCCGTCCCCGGCGATCCCGCAGCTCCCGCCTCCTCCGCCGATCCCGCTACGCCCGCCCCCGCCCGCACCCTGTGGTCCTCCCTACGCCCCCTGGTCCTACGGATGCACTTCTACGCAGCCGTCCTCGTCGCCCCGTTCATCGTGGTGGCAGCCCTGACCGGGCTCCTGTACGTCTACACGCCCCAACTCGAACAAGCGGTCCACGCCGACCTGCTCACCGTCGAACCGGCGGACACCGCCGTCCCGCTCTCACAGCAGGTCGAGGCGGCCTTCGCCGCACACCCGGAGGCGGAGCCGAGCGCCGTGCGCCCCTCCGTCGGACCGGGACTGACCACGCGCGTGCTCTTCGACGCGGAGGGCCTCTCCGCGAGCTACCGCCTGGCGGTCTTCGTCGACCCCCACACCGGGGAGGTCGTCGGCGACTCGACCAGCTACGGCAGCAGCGCGTCGCTCCCGGTGCGGTCCTGGCTCTCCGAGTTCCACCGGACCCTGCACCTGGGCGACGCCGGCCGCCTGTACAGCGAGCTCGCCGCGAGCTGGCTGTGGGCGATCGCCCTCGGCGGCCTCGCCCTGTGGCTCTCCCGCGGCCGGCGCAACCGCCGCGCGCGCCGCGTCCTGCTGCCCCGGCGCTCGGCCTCCGGGCGCGCCAGGACGCTCTCCTGGCACGGGTCCGTCGGTACCTGGGCGCTCGCCGGCCTCCTCCTGGTGTCCGCGACCGGGCTGACCTGGTCCCAGTTCGCCGGGGAGAACATCGGCGGGATCCGGGGCGCGTTCGGCTGGCAGACCCCGGCGCTCTCCGCGCCCGCCCCCTCCGACCACGGAGGACACTCCGGCCACGGGGACCACGCCGGACACGAGGCCGCCGACCCGGCCGGCGAGGTCGACGCGGTGCTGGACACGGCCCGCTCGGCCGGTCTCGAAGGGCCGGTCGAGGTCTCCTTCCCGGTGGAGGACGGCGCGCCGTTCACCGTCAGGGAGACCGACCAGAGCTGGCCGGTCCAGCAGGACGCGGTCGCCGTCGACGCGCACGCCGACACCGTGGTCGAGGAGCTGCGCTTCGCCGACTACCCCCTCATGGCCAAGCTGTCCACCTGGGGCATCGCCTTCCACATGGGCCTGCTGTTCGGGGTGGTCAACCAGGTGCTGCTGACCGTCCTCGTCCTGGGGCTGCTGGCGATGATCTTCTGGGGCTACCGCATGTGGTGGCAGCGCCGTCCGACCAGGGACGGGGCGTTCGCGACGGGGCGTCCGATCCCGCGCGGCGCGTGGCGCGCGGCTCCGCCGTGGGCCAGGGTCGGGGTCGTCGCCGTGGCGGTGGCCGTCGGGTACCTGCTGCCGGTCCTGGGGGTGTCGCTGCTGCTGTTCCTCGCGGTGGACCTCGCCGTCGGGGCGCGCCGCAGGAGGCGGGCCCGCACCGCCTGACGGGGCCCGGTCCCCGGCCCACGGGGGAGCGCTGCCCGAACTGCTTCCCGACGGCGGTCCGGTCCCCATGTCCCGGGGCCCACGCCCCTTCCCTCCGCGGAACGGCGGGGGGCTCAGCGGGCCGCCGGGCCGCCGCCCCCCGCGCGGCGGCCCACGGCCCCGGCCAGGACCCGGCACGCCCTGCGCAGGTCGGCCGGGTGCGCGGCCCCGTAGCCCAGGATCAGGCCGTGGACGGTCGGTTCGCCGTGGCTCGCACGCGAGGTGTCCTCCACCAGGACGCCCTGCTCCGCGCTCTCGGCCACCACCCCGGCGACCGCGTCGGCCGGCAGCGGCAGCATGACGTGCAGCCCCGCCGTGTCCCCGGTCAGGTACGGGCCCAGGTGGTCGATCAGCGTCCGCCGCCGGCGGGCGTACTCCAGGCGCATGCGGCGCAGGTGCCGGTCGAGGTCGCCGCGCTCCAGCAGCAGGGCCGTCGCCGCCTGGGCCTGGACGCCGGTGCGGTCGGACAGGCGGTCGCGGGTCCCGGCCACGCGTTCGAGCAGCGCGGCGTCGGCGACCAGCCAGCCGATCCCCAGGTCCGGGGACAGCGTCTTGGAGAGGGTGCCGAGCAGGACCACGTGCCCGGGGTCCAACCCGTACAGCGCGGGCAGCGGCGCCACGTCGTAGCGGAACTCGGCGTCGTAGTCGTCCTCGACGACCAGCGCGCCCCGGCTGCGCGCCCAGGCCAGCAGGCGCTCGCGGCGGGGGACCGGGAGGCGTCCGCCGAGCGGGTACTGGTGGGCGGGCGTCGTGTAGACCACGGACAGGTCGGCGGGCAGGTCGTCGACGACGATGCCGTCCCGGTCCACCCGGCAGGGGACGACCTCCGCCCCGCGCGACTCCAGGATGTCGCGCGCCCTCTGGTAGCCGGGCTCCTCGACCCCCGCCCGCCCGCCCCGGGCCAGGACCGTCGCGGCGAGCAGGTCCAGGCCGTTGCCCGTGCCTCGGGTGACCAGGACGTTCCGCGGGCCGACCCGGACGCCGCGGGTCCGGCGCAGGTGCTCGGCGAGCGCCTCGCGCAGCCGCGGGAGCCCGCGGGGGTCGGGGTCGTCGTCCAGCGGCAGGGAGGCCGCGTGCCGCCAGGCCCTGCGCCAGGCGGCCCCGTCGTGCGAGCGCACCCAGGGGACGCCCGGACGCAGGTCGACCATGCCCAGCCGCCGGGCCTCCGCCCGCGACAGGCGCGGCTCGGGCGCCCGGCCCGCCGCGGGCGGCGGCCGGCCCCCCGGAGGCGCGGGCGCGCCGGGGGAGGGCGGGGCCGACGGGGAGGCGTGCTCGGCGACGTAGGTGCCCGACCCGTGCCGTCCGTCGAGCCAGCCCTCGGCGTACAGCTGCTGGAAGGCCTCGGTCACGACGGTCCGGCTGACGCCCAGCTGCGCGGCGAGGGACCTGCTGGAGGGCAGGCGCTCGCCCGGCCTGAGCAGCCCTTCGGACATGGCGCCGCGCAGCGCGTCGGACAGCTGCACGGTGAGCGGCACCGCGCTGGAGCGGTCCAGGCGCAGGGGCGGGTCGGCCGGCGGTCGGGGCAAAGTGGTCTTCCGTTTCAGGGAGGAAGTGGCTGTGTTCGGGGAGTCCACTTCTTCCTAGGCTAGCTCCATGCTCTCGACCACGGAACGCACCAGACTCGGCCGCGCCAAGCACAAGGCCCGGACCGCGCGCACCGACCTCTACGACCTCCTGGACGCCGGGTCGGTCTGCCACCTCGGCGTCGTCGTGAACGGCGCGCCCATGGTGGTCCCCACCGGTTACGGCCGCATCGGCGACACCCTCTACCTGCACGGGTCCACCGGCGCCCGGTCGCTGCGCGCCGGCGGGGAGGTGTGCGTGACCGTGACCCTCGTGGACGGCCTCGTCCTGGCCCGGTCCGCGTTCAACCACTCCCTCAACCACCGCTCCGCCATGGTCTACGGCGTGCCGCGCGTGGTCGGGGACGAGGAGGAGTCGCTGGCCGCGCTGCGGGCCCTGACCGAGCAGTTCGCGCCGGGGCGGTGGGACGCCGTCCGCCCGCCCACCGCCAAGGAGCTCGCCGCCACACGGGTGCTGGCGCTGTCGTTGGAGGAGGCCTCCGTGAAGGTGCGGACCGGCCCGCCCGTGGACGACGAGGACGACCTCGGCCTGCCGGTCTGGGCGGGCGTCGTGCCGGTCCGCCAGGTGTTCGGCGCACCCGAGCCCGACCCCGGCCTGGCGCCCGGGACCGGGGTGCCCGAGCACGTCGCGGCGCTCTCCGGCGCGCTTGCGCCGTCCGGTGGCACGGTCGGGGCGCGCTGACCCCGGGCGCCCTCCGAGGGGTTCCGGGGCGGTGCGCGGGCCCGGTCGTGCTCCACGGGCGCGGGCCCCGTGGGAGGGGGCCGTCCGGTCGCGGGGCCGGGACGGTGCGGGGAGGCACGGCCCGGAGCGCCGTCCGGCGGGGTCGGGAACAGGGTCGGCGGGGCCGGCCCCCGCTCCCGGGACACCGGAGCGGAGGCGCCCCCGGCGGTCGCCGGGGACACCCCCGCTCCGATGCGGTCCGCGGGCGCTTCGCCGCGCCCGCCGGATCAGCAGCTCAGGTTCCCCCCGGTGCTGGTGCCGAGGATCTGGGTGAACTCCGTGAACTTGTTGATGCGGCTCTGGACCTGCCCCGGGTTGTTGCCGTTGCACTCCATCGCGCCGTTGATCGAGCGGATGGTCTCGCCGAAGCCGTGGCCGTTGACGATGGCGTTGTGGGGCGTCATCGTGCCGGGGCCGCTCTGGGTGTTCCAGTACCAGAGGCCGGTCCGCCAGGCGACCGAGGCGTTCTGCTCGACCAGGTAGGGGTTGTTCAGCAGGTCGATGCCCAGGGCGTCGCCGGCGGCCTTGTAGTTGTAGTTCCAGCTGAGCTGGATCGGACCGCGTCCGTAGTAGGCGGCCTGGCCGGCCGGGCAGCCGAAGGGCTGGTTCCAGTCGCAGTAGTGCGGGTAGTTGGCCTCGTTGGTCTCCCTGATGTGCACCAGCCCGCCGGTCTCGTGGCTGACGTTGGCGAGGAAGGCGGCCGCCTCGCGCCTTCGCACCTCGGTGCTGCCGGTGTTGGCGAAGGCCGGGTAGGAGCTGAGGGCGGTGGTGAGGCCGCTGTAGGTGTAGAAGGAGTTCCGGTTCGGGAACATCTGGTTGAACTGGGCCTCGCTGACGACGAACGCGACGGGGTTGGGCTCCTCCTCGCCGCCGTTGCCGCAGGCGCCCTGGTCGGTCCAGACGTCGGAGGCGCCGGGGCGCTCGTTCTGCGTCCACCACTTGGCGGTGTAGTTGCGGCCGTTGTACGAGGCCTGGCTGCCGCCGGTGTAGACGGCGGAGGAGCTCCAGGCGGTCGCGCAGGCGGTGGCGGCCTGCGCGGAGAACGCGGGGAGGACGGCGAGCACAGCGGCGAGCGCGCCGAGCGCGGCCAGCTGGCTCAGGAGACGTCGGATCACGGGGTCACACTCCTAGGGTGCGGCGCGACGTCCGACCGCGCGCCGCAGGGGGTGCCGTCACCTAAGCAAGCTGGTCTAGACCTGTCAAGACCTGTGCCACGGATCGTGAGGATACGGTGACGGAACGGACGGGGCCGGTGTGGGGGAGGGTGCCTCCGGGACGCGGGCGGTAGGTTCCGGACGCACCGCGCCCCCGTCCGCCTCGCGGTGGACGGGGGCGGTCCTTCCCGTGTCAGACGGGGTCCCCGACCCCGCCCTCCGTCTCGGGGCCGGAGCCGAGGGGGTCTCCGACCCCGCCCTCCGGGGCTGACATCGGGTCGTTGATGCCGCCGTCCGGTTCGGTCCCGGCGGGGTCGTCGATCCCGCCTTCGGGGGGCTGCTCGCTCACCTGTGTCTCCTCGGGTCGTTGTGCGCCGTGCCCGCGACCGGGGGGCGGTGGGGCGGGTCACGGTGTCCTTGTCGGCGGTCGGGATCCTGCTCCCCTTGTTCCCGGAGGCCGGCCGCCGGCAACCTCGATGCCCGCATCCGGTCGATGTCCGCGGAACAGGTGGTGCGGGCCCGCTCAGGGGGCCCGGCCCCGTTGCGGGCCGCTGGCCAGGGCGACGACGGCGCCGAGCACGGAGAGCCCCGCCAGCAGCAGGAACACGGCGGCGTAGCTGCCCATCGGGCCCGACAGCAGCGCGCACGCCCCCGGGGCCAGCGCCATGGTGAGCATGAGCGGGGTGTGCATGACGCCGTTGAGCGTGGTGTAGTGCGCCTCCCCCCAGCGGTCCGCCACGGCGGTGGCCTGGAGCAGGGTGAGCACGCCCCTGGCGGAGCCCACCAGCGCGGCGGCGCCGATGACCAGGGACAGCGGTCCGCTGACCAGGGCGAGCAGGGCGGTCGCCGCCGCGCAGGCCAGGAGCACGACCGCGATCCGGTGGACCGACCCGCTGATCCGCGCCAGCGGGGCGTAGGCGAGGCGGCCCAGCACCTGCCCCACGCCCACGACGCCGAGCGCCCAGGCGGCCTCGGTGGTGCCGTAGCCGCGCTCCTGCATGAGCGGGACGATGGCGACCACCACCGCGTACACGGTCAGGGTGCCCAGGGCCAGCGCCGTGGTGAGCGCCCAGAACGCGCCGCTGCGCAGCACCGCGCGTACGGCGGTGCGGTCGCGGATACGGTCCTCCGCCCGGGCGGGGTTCCAGGGCCGGGACAGGGCCAGGGCGTGCAGCGGGACCGCGACCAGGGCCAGGATCAGCGCGAGGACGAGATAGGTGCCGCGCCAGCCGACCTGTGCCTCCAGCGCGGCGGTCAGCGGCGCGAAGACGGTGCTGGCCAGGCCGCCGACCAGGGTGAGGAAGGTCAGGGCCCGGACCCGGCGCGGACCGTACCAGCGGGTCAGGGCGGCGAAGGCGGGCGGGTAGGAGAGGCCGGCGACGGCGATCCCCGCCACCTGCCAGGCCGCGCCGAAGAACCACAGGTCGGGGGCCAGGGCGACCCCGACGACCGCGAGGGCCCCGAGCAGCGCGGCCGCGGTCATCACCGCGCGCGGGCCGCGCAGGCGCAGCCAGCGCGCCACGAAGGGGCCGCTGAGCCCCGCCATCACCTGGGAGCCGGAGAACAGGACGATGACGATCGGGAGGGACCAGCCGGTGTCCTCGGCGATGGCCGGTCCCAGCACGGGGAAGGCGTAGAACAGCACTCCCTGGCTGACGGTGACGGTGACGCACAGGGCAGCCAGCGCCCCGCGCGCCTCGGTGCCGGCCGGTCGCCGTCTCCGCGGGCGCGGGCGCCGAAAGGTCATACGCGCCACCCGCCCGACGACGGCCGGGAGCGGGTGAAGGGCTGGGGAACGGAGGCACGGTTCCATCGCTCTTGCACGGGGGACTCCTCGCCCTGGAAGGGGCAGGTCCAGGGATCGAACGAACAGGTGACGCGTTCATGTCCATATCCCCTTTACTACACTGAGTATTCACCGAATGACCATCTGTCGTTTGCCTGGCATTCCAGGTTCTTTACGGTCAACCTGCGACTATCCGCGCCTGTCCGGTCATCCGCCCATACGCCCAAGGCCCCGCCGCGCCCGCGCCGGGGTACGGACGCCTGTCGGCGGAGGGCATTGACGGGGCGGCCCCGATGCGCCACTGTCGGTCCCATGGACGCCCTCCCGTCGAACCGCCCGACCGCCCGCCGGTCCGCCCGGCCCGACCGGAAGCGCCGCGGCACGCCGGGACTCATCCTGCGCCGCGGCCGACTGGGCTCCCCTCCCCGCGCCTGACCCGCGGGCGGCCCCCGTGCCGGCGTTCCGCCGGTGAACGCCGGGCCCGGTCCCGGGGCCGTGTCTCCGTGTCCCGTCCCGTCCGCTCCCCGTGCCCGGCGCGGCGTCCGGTCCGGTGTCCGGGGACTCGTGCCTCACTCCCTCCGCGCAGACCGCCCCCGCCCGTGAACAGGGCCTCCGTCCCCCGGTCGCCGCCCGGCGAGCCGCGGGTCCCGGTGGACGCCCCTCCGTTTATCCTTTTTTCCCATCGGAAAGGTATGGAACATGACTGCGATGATCGAAACCACGACGGGGCTGCGCGACAGCGCCGCGGTCGACACGGCGCTCGTCGAGGGCCCGCGCACACTGCGCCGGCTCCCCGAGGGCGCGTCCGCCCAGCCCTACCGCCTGTTCGAGGTCCGACCCCTCGGCGCCCTCATCGGCGCCGAGATCCACGGCGTGGACCTGCGGGAGGAGATCGGCGAGGAGCTGCGCGCCGAGATCCACCGCGCGCTCCTGGAGTACAAGGTCGTCTTCTTCCGCGACCAGCCCATCGACTCCGCGCGCCAGAAGGCCGTCGCCCGGATGTGGGGGGAGCTGGAGACCAACCCGTTCATCGACCAGGGGGACGACGCCCACGTCGCCCGGTTCGCCAAGGGCGGGACGCCTCCCAGCTACGAGAACGTCTGGCACACCGACGTGACATGGAGGGAGCGGCCCGCCATGGGCGCGATCCTGCGCCTGGTGGAGGTCCCGCCCGTGGGCGGCGACACCCTGTGGGCCGACATGGCCGCCGCCTACGACAACCTGCCCGACACCGTCAAGGAGCGCATCGAGGGCCGCACCGCCGTCCACGACGTCATCCCGGGGTTCTCGCGGTTCCTGGACGAGCGCAGGCTCCTGGAGTGGCAGGACCGGTTCCCGCCGGTCGAGCACCCCGTCGTGCGCACGCACCCCGAGACCGGGCGCAGGACGCTGTTCGTCAACGTCTCCTTCACGACCCGCATCGTCGGGATGGAGCGGGCCGAGAGCGACGAGATCCTGCGCTTCCTGTTCCAGCAGGCGCACGCGCCGGAGTTCCAGGTGCGCTTCCGGTGGGAGCGCGACTCGGTCGCCTTCTGGGACAACCGCGCCACCCAGCACTACGCGGTGAACGACTACCACCCCCACCCCCGGATCGCCGAGCGCGTCGCCATCGTGGGGGACCGCCCCTTCTAGAAGGGGACCCGGCCCCGGCGGGCGGGCCGCCGGGGCCCGGTGGCGGGGACTTCTTCAGGCCGGGTCGGCGGGGGAGAACCCGGGCGGCCCCGGCCAGGCCGGGCCGGTCCCGACGCCCCCGCGGTGGCCCCGCCCGCCGTCCGACGGGCGGGGGTCCGTGGGCGGCCCGGGGTCAGTCCCCGGCGCCGGGGAGGAACCGGGCGCGCAGGTCGGGGCGCAGGAACGCGGCGGGGGAGGCGATGGAGAGCCCGCCGTCCACCGGCAGGACCACGCCGGTGACGAAGGAGGACTCCGGGGCCGACAGGAACACGACCGCGTGCGCGACCTCCTCGGGCGTGCCGGTGCGGCCGAGCGGGTAGCCCTCGGAGGCGGCGGCCAGCCCCCTGCCCCCGATGAGCCCCGGCGCGACCGCGTTCACCCGCACCCCCCGCGGCCCGTACTCCAGCGCGAGCTGGCGCACGAGCCCCTCGACGCCGGCCTTGGCCGCCGCGTAGCCGGGCAGGCCGGGCGCCGCGAGCGTGCCGTTAACCGAGCCGACGGCCGTGATCGCCGACCCCTCGCCGAGCAGCGGGAGCGCCGCCCGGCAGGTGTAGAACGCCGAGCCCAGGGTGGTGTCCACGGCCGTGCGCCACTGCTCGTCGCTGGTGTGCTCGGCGGGGGCCACGGGCATGGCCGCGGCCGCCGGGACCAGGACGTCCAGTCCGCCCAGGGCCTCGGCCGCCCCGGCGACCGCCGACGCCGCGCCCGCCGGGTCCGCGCAGTCGGCGGCCAGGGCGAGGTCGAGCGAGGGATCGTCGAACTCCTCCAGGGAGACGCCCGCGACCCGGTCGCCCCGGGAGGCGAAGGCCCGGGAGACGGCCCGGCCGATGTCGGAGGAGGCCCCGACGACGAGGACGCGCCTGCTCATCGGCCCGCACCGCCCGCCGCCGCAGCGCTCCCGTCCGCCGGGGCGGACGCGGCCTTCGGGGCTCCCGCGGCCTGCGCCCCGGAGCCGTCCGGCCCGAGACCGGGACCGGTGTCCGCCGTCCCCGCCGCGCGCGGCGACGGGTTCGCGCCCCGGGCCGCCGCCACGACGGTGTCGTGGTCGGGCAGGCCGAGGTCGTGCAGGATCGCGGCGAGCCCGGCGGCGGTGCGCGGGTCGAGCGGGGCGGCGGGCAGGCGCACGGCGGCGGAGCCGATGACGCCGCGGGCCACCAGCACCTCCTTGTGCACGGCCCAGGCGACGCCGCCCTGCATGCCGAAGCGCAGCAGCGGCAGCAGCCGGTCGTAGGCGCGCCTCGCGGCGCGGCGGTCCCCGCCCTCCCACAGGGAGAGGACGCCGCCCAGCAGGTCGCTCACCTCGCAGGCGGGCATGGTGCCCACGGCGCCGGCCCCGTACTCCTCCAGCAGGAAGAAGGCGTTCTGGCCGCCCAGCACGGCCGCGTCGGCGCCCCGCGCGTCCAGGGCGGCGCGCACGGCGGCGGTCGAGGCCGGGGTGGGCGGCGACTCGACCTTGACCGACGTGACCCGGTCCAGCGCGGCGATCTCGGCGATCACGGCCGGAGCCATGGACACCCCCGTCGCCCCGGGCGCGTCCTGGACCATCACGTCCAGCGCCGTCGCGGCGCACACCCGGGTGTAGAACTCCACCACCTGGCGGGCCGAGGGCTTGACCATGTACGGGGGCAGCACCATCAGCGAGTCCGCCCCGCCCGCCTCCGCGGCCCGCGCCTGCTCGACGGCCGTCTCGACGGAGGTCCCGTTGACCCCCGCGACGACCGGCACCGCTCCCGAGGCCTCCTCGGCGACCGCGTCGAGGATCCGGGACCGCTCGTCGGCGGTGAGGGCGAAGCCCTCGCTCGCCATGCCGAACACGGCGAGGCCGTCGACGCCGCACGCCAACTGGAAGCGGACGAGCCGGCGCAGCCCCTCGTCGTCGAGGGTTCCGTCCGGGTGGAAGGGGGTGGCGAGGATGGGGACGAGTCCGCCGAGAGCGGTCATGGTCGCCTCTTTTCCGGTGGTTGGTTGGTTCGTCGGTCGTGGTCTGCGGGCGGCGGCGCGCCGCCGCGCCGGGCGGCCCGGCAGGTGCGGGCGGGCGCTGCGCCCCGGCGCCGGACGGTGCGCTCCGTCCGTCCCCCCGGGGGCGGCGCCGGGCGCGGCCGCTCCGGGGCCGGAGCGGGGTCACCGCGTGGAGCGGTGGCGGACGGCGGCGGAGCGGACGCGCTCCTCGTCGACCTCCAGGCCGAGTCCGGGGCCGGAGCCGAGCCCGATGCCGTCGGGGTGCGCGTCGAAGTGGAAGCCCAGCTCGGCGGCGGTCTCGACGGTGGTCGGCTGGTACTCGAAGAAGGGGGAGTCCTCCGTCGCCGCGCTCACGTGCACCCCGGCGGCGAGCGCGGGGCCCAGGCCGACGGAGTGGTGCGGGGCGACGGGCACGTGGTGGGCCGAGCACACCTCGGCGATCGAGGCGGCCTCGGTCACGCCGGTGCGGCCGACGTCGGGCTGGGCCAGGCCGAGGGCCCCCGCCGCCAGCCACTGCGCGAACTCGTAGCGGTTGCGCAGCGTCTCGCCGACGGCGACGGGCAGTTCGATCCGGTCGGCGAGGCGGCGGTGGCCCTCGACGTCCTCCGGCGCGAGCGGGGCCTCCAGGAACACCGCCCCGCGGTCGGCCAGCTCCCGCCCCAGCCGGGCGGCCTGGGAGGGCGTGTAGCGCCAGTGCGCGTCCACGGCGAGGGCCAGGCCGGGCGCCGCCGCGGACACCGCGTCGACGGTGGCCAGGTCGGCGTCCACCCCGTTGCCCAGGTGGAGCTTGACCGTGCGGGCCCCCCGCTCCTGCCACCGGCGGGCGAGGTCTGCCCGTCCGGCGTCGTCCGGGCTCGGGAGCCCGGACACGTAGGTGGGCACGCGGGTGCGGTGCGCGCCGCCGAGGAGGGCCGCCACGCCGAGTCCGCTGATCCTCCCGGCCAGGTCCCACAGGGCGATGTCGACGGCGGCGAGCGCGTCGGCCTGGTGGCCGACCAGGTGGCCCCGCTCGCGCATGAGCGAGCGCAGCCGCGCCCAGGCGGGGCGCGGCGCGGTGGCGTCGGCGCCGATGAGCTGCGGGGCGAGCAGTCCGTCGACCACCTGCGCCGGGATCTCGGGGCCGACGGGGGCCAGCGCCTCGCCCCACCCGGCGGTGCCGTCCTCGGCCTCGACGCGGACCAGGAGGGTCTCGAAGAGGGCGGAGTAGAGGCTGAGCCACGGTTCGCGGACCCGGTAGCCCTGCTCCTCGGTGAGCGCCGAGCCGTCGGCGAGGGAGCCGAGGTAGGCGGCTGGGCCCCGCACCTTGACGACGAACGTCTCTACGTTACGAATGCGCATCGAACTTCCCATGTGACCCTTGACATGTCGACTGAGTTAAATCACTGTTGCACACACTGCATGGCTCATGCAATGACGTGGTGGATAAGACACAGGGTGCAACGCGCTCCCGCGATAGCGGTGGCGCCGGCCTTCCGCCACGCGGCCGGACCCCCGGCCGACGACACGGACGACGAGGTAGACATGACCGAAGGAACATCCGACGTGCGCGCCGCGGACGTCGCCCCTCCCACCCGGAGGGAGACGAGGAAGGTCCTGCTCGCCACGGGCATCGGACACTTCGTGGAGTGGTTCGAGATGGGGATCTACGGAACCCTCGCCACCAGCATCGCGGCCAACTTCTTCGCCCCCGGGGACCCCACCGCGGCGCTGCTCTCCACGTTCGCGCTGTTCGCCGTCTCCTTCGTGGTCCGCCCCCTCGGCGGCCTCTTCTGGGGACCGCTGGGCGACCGGATCGGACGGCAGAAGGTCCTCGCCCTGATCGTCCTCATCACCTCGGGGGCGACCTTCCTCATCGGCGTCCTGCCGACCTACGCCACGGTCGGCGCCCTCGCCCCGCTGCTGCTCGTCCTCGCCCGGCTCGTCCAGGGCTTCGCCGCCGGGGGCGAGTCCGCCAGCGCCACGACCCTGCTGTTCGAGTACGCCCCCCGCGGCCGGCGCGGCTTCCTCACCAGCTGGATCGACACCTTCGGGTTCCTGGCCTTCGTCGCGGGCTCCGGGCTGGCCCTGCTGCTGACCACGGTCCTGGGCGACGCCGCCATGGGCGACTGGGGCTGGCGCATCCCCTTCCTGCTCGCGCTCCCGCTCGGCCTGGTCGGCCTCTACCTGCGCGTGCGCATGGAGGACACGCCGGAGTTCCGCCGCCTGGAGAAGCTCGGCGAGATCGCGCAGTCCCCCGTCAGGGAGGCGTTCCGCACCGGCGGGACCGCGATGCTCCTGCTCGCGGGCATGGTCGTCATCAAGGCCGTCGCCCACTGGACGCTCCAGACCTACATGCCCAGCCACCTCGCCCAGACCCTGGGCTTCAGCTCGGTGCAGTCCTTCCAGGTCACCACCGCGTGCCTGGCCGTGGTCGCGGTCCTGGTGCCGTTCATGGGGGCGCTGTCCGACAGGGTGGGCCGCAAGCCGCTGCTCGTCGCGGGCGCGGGCGGGTTCCTGCTGCTGTCCTACCCCGCCTTCTGGCTCATGTCCCAGGGCAGCTTCGTGCTCGCGTTCCTGGCGATGGCCCTCCTCGGCGTGCTCATCGCCGCCTTCGACGGGGCGGTCAGCGCGGCGATGGCCGAACTCTTCCCCCCGCGCACGCGCAACGGCGCCATCGCGATCCCCTACAACATCGCCGTCGCCCTCTTCGGCGGCACGGCCCCCTACCTCGCCGGAATGCTGGTGGCGGCCACGGGGTCCCCCATCAGCCCGGCCTTCTACATCATGTTCGTCGCCGCGATCTCCCTGGGCACGGTGCTCCGGCTCCGCGAGACCGCCGGACGGCGCGCCCCGGCCGACGCCGCCCCCTGACCCGCGCCGCCCCGCCGGAGTCCCCGGGGCACCCCGCCCGCCCCCCGAACCACGGACTGGACACCCCCTGTGAGAAGAACCGGACGCACCCTGCCCGCCCTGGCCGCCGCCGCCCTCGCCGCGGGCCTGGCCTCGGCCCCCGCAAGCGCGCTCGCCGCGCCGCCCGAGGCCCCCGCGGACATCGAGGAGATGCCCTACGCGGTCGACACCTCCAACCAGGCCGCCTGGTGGAAGCCGATCGACTCCGTCGACGGCCACGACTACCTCGCCTTCAACGCCCCCGCCTCCGAGGCCGGGCGCCACGAGGTCCACCTCGCCCGGCGCACCGCCTCGGGGGAGTGGACCTCCGGGTGCCTGCGCGCCCGGGCCGGAGCCGACTGCGTCTCCTACACCGACGACATCGGACACAACCAGCCCTCGATCACGGTGGACGGCGACGGCCGCGTCCACGCCTTCGTGTCCATGCACAACGACGCCTGGCGCTACTACCGCTCCACCGCCCCGGGCGACGTGGACTCGCTCGTGGAGTCCGCCGCCGACCTCCCCGACGGCGGGGGGACCTACACGTACCCGGTGACCGCCCGCGACGACGCGAGCGGCGACGTGTACGCGCTGGTCAGGGCCGACGCCGCCGACAGGCGCCACGGCCGCCTGTACCGCTGGGACAACGCGGCGGGGGAGTGGTCCCGCGAGACCACGGTCGCCTCCGCCCCCGGCCACGCGTTCTACCCCGACGACCTGGAGGTGGACGGCCGGGGCCGGGTGCACGTGCTGTGGGAGTGGGGCCCCTTCCCCTCCAGCACCGCCCGCCACCTGGGCTCCTACCTCGTCTACGACCCCGCGACCGGGACCGCGAAGGACGCCGCGGGCGCCCCCGTCGCGCTGCCCGCCGCGGCCGACCCCGGGGGAGCGGTCGTCTACCAGCCCTACACCGAGGGCGAGGACATCGGCACGCAGGCGCCCTCCCTCCAGAGCGCCAAGCTGGCGCTCACCCCGGAGGGCTCCCTGGCCGGCGTCGCCTACCGCTTCCGCGACCGTGACACCGGGGACGGCTTCTCCGGCTACGACGCCCGGTACGCGCGCTGGACCGGGACCGCCTGGGAGAGGGAGGTGCTGGCCGAGGCGGGCGCGGGCGGCGTGCACACCTCCGCGGCGATCGACACCACGCACGCCGACGGCACCACCCGCGTCTACCTCGTGGCCGAGCACCGCCGCTGCGCGGGGGCGTTCAGCCAGGTGGTGCGGGCGGAGCGGTCCGGGAGCGGGCCGTGGCTGCTCGACCGGGCCGGGCCCGAGCGCCCCGGCCTCCAGCGGCTGAGCGCCCTCACCGGCGCCGACGGCGCCGACACCCTCTACGTCAGCGCGCCCCTGGCGGAGGGGACGCGGGGTTCGGTGTTCCGCATGGGCCTGTCCCGGGGCACGCCCTCCGGGGGCGGCACGTGGGAGGAGCTGGTCTCGGGCCTGTCCGAGGACCCCGACCTGGGCGAGAACCTCGCCCTGGGCGGCGCCACGTCGGTGAGCTCCCGGCGCGACGCCGACAGCGGAGGGGACCGGGCCGTGGACGGCGACTGCTCGGACGCCTCGCGCTGGATCTCCGCCGAGGGCGACGCCGAGCCCACCCTCACCGTGGACCCGGGGGCGGTGGCGGACGTGTCGGCGGTCCGCGTGGCCAGCGGCTACGCGCCCGACCCCGCCTCCACCGTCCTGCGGGACTTCGAGGTGCGCGGCCGGACCCCCGGCGGGGGCTGGACCACCCTGGCCTCGGTGAGCGGCAACACCGAGGAGCTGCGCGTCGTGGAGTTCGCGTCCGCCGAGGTCGACCGGGTCCAGCTGGTCGTGACCGACCCCTCGGCCTCGGAGGTCGACGTCGCCAGGGTCCGGGAGTTCCAGGTGTTCTCCTGAGGGGCCGGGGCGCCTCCCGGCAGGGGCGCGGGCCCCGGCCCGGCCGTGCCGCACGGGTACGGCGGCGGAGGTGTTGACGAACGCGAACATGACAGTGGACACGAGCACGGGCATGTCAGTGCTTCCCCTGCGCACACATCCTCCGCAAGGCGCACTGACCAGGCATGGTTCTCCCGAAGGCCCGGCAACAGGACAGTAACCCGTAAGTAGCTCCGAGGGCCCCAATCGATCCGTGGCCTCCGGCGGGGTCTGGCTCTAGGTCCTGTAGCGATCCCCTCGCCCCCGAGAGCCGCCCCGTGCGACGGATGCGGGTCGTCCGCCCACAATCATAACTTTATGAGTGGTAAAGTGGTTGCATGGCAGAAAATCACTTCACCTATGATGATGCGGTTTCCCGTGTGTCCACCAGCCAGGAGGCCGGTGCCCGCGCGCTGCGCGCAGTGCGCTGGTTCCGGTGGTTCGTGGCACTGCAGACCGTGTTCGCCCTGGCCTTCACGCTCTCCATCGACGTGTTCGGGGCTCCGTACTGGACCGCGTTCGCCCTCCTGCTGCTGGCCTCGGCCTCGGTCTGGGCGACCGCGTACCGCCACAGCCTGTCGGCACCGCGCCACGGCTTGCGCAACACGGGCATCGCCGTGGCAACGTGGTTCGCGCTCTACACCCTGATGCTCGACCCCGCCCTCCAGCTCGTGGGCGCCTCCTCGCCGTGGTGGTGGGTGCTGGCCGGCGCCGTCGCGGCCAGCCCGATCGCGGCGTGCCTGTGGGCGAGTTCGCGTCGATGAGCCATCCGCGCAAGGACCTGGACGCGCTCATCCACTCACCGGTGAGGTTCTCGCTCCTAGCCGCGCTGCGGAACCTGGAGGAGACCGACTTCCGTTTTCTCGCCGACCTCCTGGAGGTCAGCGACTCCACCCTGTCCCAGACCCTTACCGTGCTCCTGGAAGCAGGCCTGGTCGACGTCCGCAAGGAGGCCGTGGGCAGACGCACCCGCACATGGGTCAGTATCACCGACGCGGGCCACGACGCGTTCAACCGGCACCTGACCACCCTGCGGGCAATCATTGACTCCGGCCCCGGCCACCCACCCACCCACACCCCAGAAGAGGACCCTTCGTGACTTCGTTCCTGCGCCTCGGCGTACCCCAGGACCTGGACGCGGTCGTCGACACCTTGGTCGCGGCCTTCGACGACTACCCGTGGACGCGCTATGTCATCCCCGAGGACGACTACACATCCCGGCTGCACGAGCTCCAGCACCTCTACCTGAAACACGCCTTGGACCACGGGATCGTTGCGGTCAGCGAGCACGGTGAGGGGGTGGTCGCGCTCCTGCCTCCGGACGCATCGGAGCCCGGCGAGGCAACCCTCGAGCGGATCATCACCCTGTACGGCGACCGGATCGACCGCCTGGCAGGCGCCGACCAGCGGCCCGTGGACCCCGACGACTGGAGTCTGGAAACCCTGGGAGTCCACCCAGACCACCAGGGCAAAGGGCTCGGGGGAGCCCTGATCGAGTTCGGCCTTGACGCAGCGGGACGGCAGGGCGCCCGAGCCGTGCGACTGGAGACCTCCGAAGAGCGCAACGTCAGCCTCTACCAGCGGTACGGCTTCCGCGTCACCGACCGTTCCCAGCGTCCCGGCGGGCCGCCGGTATGGACGATGCGCACAGTGTTGGACACGACCGGTGCCGGCAACGAAACACGGTCCGCCTGAGGGGGCGGACAAGATAAGCCGGAAAGGGGCGATGGTCGGCTGACCGCGGCCCCGGCACACCGACACGGGGGTGACTCGCCGCGACGGACGCCCTCGTTCGTGATTGTCTTGCCGCGACGCCCCCGCCGCCGCTATGCGGGGGGTTGTCGGCGGCCAGAACCAGGACGAGCGGGCATGAACCACGCAGGACGGGTAGGCCACCCGGAACGCCCGGATGGGTCTCCCCTCTGATCTGCGAGAACACCTTGGGGTGTGGACAGGCGCGGCCTCGCGACCCGCCGACGGCGTGGGGCCGATCGCGGTCACTTCGGGTGATGTGTGCGTTCTCCGGACAAGCACCTTCCCTTCGTCGCATACTCACCTCGAAGGAGCCGTGCGGCGCGGGGTGGGCAGTGGTCGATCCGGAGAAGAGACAGGCGGCGACCGCGCGGTCGCGTCAGCTCGCCACGGCGGGAACGCTCACGTCCCGGCACGTGCGGCTGGCGGCCGCCGGGTGCGGAGTCAGCGAGCGCACCGTGTGGCGGTGGATCGACCCCGACGCCCCAGTCGTCGGCGGCCGGGTCCGCCCCGGGTACCGGCTCACCGACACCGACCGCGCCGCCTACGCCTTCTACCGCGACAACGCCACCGCCGTGCACCGCGCCCGCAGCTCCGTCGCCGGGGGCACGGACCTGTCGGCGGGCGTCCCGGTCCCGCTCGCTCACGCGGGCGCTCCTCTGCACACCCACGCGCTCTGCCGCGCGCTGGACTGGCCCCAGCATCGGCTCCAGGCCGCGCTCGGCCACCTCGGTGAGGTTGTGCCACAGGTGGAAGCGGCCGGCGACCTGGACAGCCTCGGGTGCTCCGACGCGGGCTCCGTCGGCGTAGGCCCCGGAGCGGTCCCGGCAGATCACCCGTGCTCCGGGGTGCTCCTTCAACCACGCCGCGAACGCGGAGGAGGTCCGACCGGGCAGGAGATCGACCGGCCGGTGGGTGCCCATGTCCAGAAGGACCGTCCCGTAGACGTTCCCGCGTTTCAGCGCGAAGTCGTCCACCCCCAGGGCCGAGGGCGCCGCGGCCAACTCGGGATCGGGCAGCGCCCGCAGCGAGCGCAGCAAAGTCATCCGGTTGACCGGCATCCCCAGCAGCTGGGCCAACCGAGCCCCCGCACGGCCGGCGAGCGCTCGCGCAATCGCGGTCATGGCTTCCTTGCGCGGCAGGCTGAACCGGCCATGAGGCGAGGTCAACCCGGGTATCTGTTCCGCGAACGTCACCGCCGGACAGTCCGGGTCAAGACACCGGAACCGGCGGATGCGCAACCGGATCACGACCTCTGCTCCGCCGACCGTGCTGTCGCGGACGGTGCGTTCATAGCGGCCATGCAAGCGGGTCGACTCCGTCCCACACCTTGGGCAGGCCTCGACAGCGGAACTCGCCCGAGCTACGGGATGGAGCATCCCCGGTGTCCGTTCCCCGCTTTCCACCACGAGCCCGGACAGATGCGGAAGAAGCCCTTCGATCCCCTGAAGTTCACACGCAGCTCAGAATCGCAGGCCCCCATAACTCTTCGTGAGCAAACCACAAGATCAGTGCCAGAACCCATCCCCGTGCTCGTCAACAGGAGGTCCGGCGCTGCCGGGCGCGGTGTGAGCAGGGTGTTTGGTACGGCGAACCGAGTACCCGTACAGTGCAGATGACGATGCGGACAGTGCATCACTTATGCGATGGGACCGTGGTGGCAGCCGAACAGAGTGGGAACCAGTCCGTCGAGCGGGCGATCAGCGTGCTCCGCGCCTTCCTGGAGGGAAAGCCCGAGCTTCGGGTGTCCGACATCGCGCGGCTGACCGGCATCGGACAGTCCACCGTCTCCCGGCTGCTGGCGACCCTGGAGTCCGCGCGCCTCATCGGCAAGGACGAGGACAGCGGGTTCTTCCGCCTCGGCATGGACCACGTGTCGCTGGCCGCCGCCTTCCTCAACGGCAACCCCGTGCACCGCGAGGCCCGCCCCGTGGCCCAGCGCCTGGCCCAGGAGCTCGGCCTCGGCGCCAACGTCGCGGTCCGGGACGGGGACTCCCTGTTCTACCTGTGCAACTTCGAGGGGGCCCTGGCGCCCAAGGCCCACGTGCTCATGGGCAGCCGCAACCCCCTGCACGCCACCGGCCTGGGCAAGTGCCTGCTGCTGTCGAGCACCGCAGAGCAGCGCCGCGCCCTGCTCGGGGACGACCTCCACGCCTACACCGTCTCCACCGTCACCGGTCACGACGCCCTGGACGCGGAGATCGAGCGCTCCCGGGCACGGGGCTACGCCACCGAGGTCGAGGAACTCGCCCTGGGGAGGGCCTGCGTGGCCGCCCCCGTCCGCGACGTCACCGGCGAGATCGTCGCGGGCCTGTCCGTGTCCGGGCCGCTGAGCGCGATCGACCTGCAGCACCGCGAGGCGGAGCTCGCCGGGACCGTCATCGAGGCCGCCGACCGCGTCGCCCTGGCCCTGGGCTACCAGGCCCACCGCATCCTCGCCCCGAGGGGCTGACCCGGCCGGGGTCGCGCGCCGCGTCCGGGAAGGGCCGGGTCCCGTCCCCGGTCAGGCCCCCATGGCGTCCATCCATCCCTCTATGTGGGACGGTGTTCGACAAAGTGGGACGCCTCGCGTTACCTGTCGGCATAAGGCCAGACCACGGCACGACGGAACGGATGCGATGGACGACTACTCGGCGGCCCGGCTCGTGGCGCTGGACTGGGGCACCAGCTCCTGCCGCGCCTACCTCCTGACGGAGGACGGAACCGTCCTCGACCACAGGTCCACGGACGACGGCGTCATGCGCGTCACGGCCGGCGCGCGCGAGGCGGGCGAGAGCAGGGAACAGGCCTTCGACCGGGCGCTGCGCTCCCTGTGCCTGGACTGGGTGGAGGCCGCCCCCCGGGCGCTGCCCGTCGTCGCGAGCGGCATGGTCGGCAGCGACCAGGGCTGGGCCCAGGCGCCCTACGTCGAGCTCCCGGTCGACCCGCTGGCGACCGCGCTGCCCCTGACGAGGGTCGAGTCCTCCCTGGGGCCGGTCCACATCCTGCCCGGGCTCACCGCCCCGGGGCCCCTGCCCGGCCTCCTGCGCGGCGAGGAGACCCAGGTCGTCGGCGCGCTGCTCGCCGACGTCGCGGGGGACGCCACCGCGCAGCCCGGCGGGGGACGCGAACGGACCGTCGTCCTGCCCGGCACCCACGCCAAGTGGGTGCGGCTGCGCGGCTCCGCCGTCACCGGCTTCACCACCCACATGAGCGGCGAGGTCTACGCGCTGCTCATGGAGAACAGCATCCTCGGCCGCCTCGCCCGGCCGGCGGAGGGCGACCGGTGGGAGGCCTACGAGCGGGGCCTGGACGTGGCGATGGGCCCCGACGGGGACCCCGGGCTCCTCGGAACCCTCTTCTCCGCCCGCTCCCTCGTCGTCACCGGCCGGCTCCGGCCCGACCAGGTCGGCGACTACGTCTCCGGCCTCGTCATCGGCAGCGAGGTCCGCGGCGAGCTCCGCGGCGGTGCGGACACGCCGGGCGCGGACGACGTCCTCCTCCTGGGGACCGACGACCTGTGCGACCGCTACGGGCGCGCGCTCTCCCGGGCGGGCGTGGCCTCCGCCCGCGGAGCCACGGGGACCACCCCCCGCGCCCTGGCCCACCTCGCCCGGCGCGCGGGACTGCTCGGCGACGGCTCCGGCACGGCCGGACCCGACGACGCGGACCGCGCACCCGCAGCCCCCTGACGACCCACGCCCGTCCGCGCGGCCGGTGGAACACCGGCGGGACCGGACGGCCAGACGACCCATGGAGAGAACCATGACCGACACACGCCGCCCCAGCGGGCTCATCGCCATCCTGCGCGGCCTGCCCGCCGCGGACGCCGCCCGCGTGGGCTCCGCCCTCTACGAGACCGGGATGCGCACCCTGGAGGTGCCCCTGAACTCCCCGGACCCCCTGCGCGCCATCGAGGTCCTGCGCGAGGAGCTGCCCGACGACGCCCGGGTGGGCGCCGGGACCGTCCTCACCACCGCGCAGGCGCGCTCCGTGCACGACGCGGGCGGTCAGATCGTGGTGTCGCCCAACGTCGACGCCGACGTCGTCCGCGAGACCGTCGCGCTGGGCATGGACTCCTACCCGGGCGTGGCCACGGTCACGGAGGCGTTCACCGCCGTGCACGCCGGCGCCCGCGCGGTCAAGCTCTTCCCCTCCACCCAGGTGGGCATCGACGGGATGAAGGCCTGGCGCGCGGTGCTGCCCGCCGACCTCGAACTCGTCCCCGTCGGCGGGATCGGCGCCGCCTCCCTGGGCGCGTGGGTCGAGGCGGGCGCCACCGGCTTCGGCATCGGCTCCGCCGTCTACCGCCCGGGGATCGCCGAGGAGGAGATGGTCGCGGTCGCCGCGGAACTCGTCGGAGCCTGGGACGAGGCGGCCCCGCGACTGCGCCGGCTGGGGGCGGACGGCCCCGCGACCAGCCGCTGAGGCCGCGGCGGGGCCCCGGGCGGTGAACGGCGGCCCCTCCCTTCTCGGTATCCTCGGCAGCGCCCCACGACGTATCCGCGAGAGGACTCCACCATGACCACCGAGCAGAGCCACGACGCCCTGGAAGGGCAGTTCGAGCGGGCCCAGAAGGACTACGCGGACCTGGCCGCCCGCGGCCTCTCGCTGGACCTCACCCGGGGCAAGCCCGCGCCCGAGCAGCTGGACCTCTCCGAGGCCCTGCTCGGCCTCCCCGGCGACACGCACACCGCCGCAGACGGCACGGACGTGCGCAACTACGGCGGGCTCCAGGGCCTGCCCGAGCTGCGCGAGATCTTCGCCGGGGTCCTCCAGACGCCGGTCGGACAGCTGCTCGCCCTCGGCAACTCCAGCCTCGAGCTGATGCACGACAGCATCGTGCACGCCCTCCTCGGCGTCCTGCCGGGCTCCGAGCGCCGCTGGGTCGACGAGGAGCGCATCGCCTTCCTGTGCCCCGTCCCCGGCTACGACCGCCACTTCGCCCTGTGCGAGCGCTTCGGCATCGAGATGATCCCGGTCGCGATGACCCCCGAGGGCCCCGACATGGACGAGGTGGAGCGCCTGGCCGCCGCGGACCCCGCGGTCAAGGGCATCTGGTGCGTGCCCAAGTACAGCAACCCGGACGGCGTCAGCTACAGCGACGAGACCGTGGCCCGCCTCGCGGCCATGCCGACCGCCGCCCCCGACTTCCGGATCTTCTGGGACAACGCCTACGCCGCGCACCACCTCACCGACGAGCCCGTCGAGATCGCCGACGTCCTCGCGGCGTGCGCCGACAGCGGCAACCCCGACCGGGTGTTCGTCTTCGGGTCCAGCTCGAAGATCACCTTCGCCGGCTCCGGCGTCGCCTTCTTCGGCTCCTCGCCCGCCAACGTCAAGTGGCTGCTCGCCAACAACAGCAAGCGCTCCATCGGCCCCGACAAGGTCAACCAGCTGCGCCACGCGCAGTTCCTGCGCGACGAGGCGGGTGTGCGCGCCCACATGGACCGCCAGCGCGACCTGCTGCGGCCCAAGTTCGACGCCGTGCAGCGGATCCTGGAGGCGGAGCTCGGCGGCACCGGCCTGGCCACGTGGACCGAGCCCAAGGGCGGCTACTTCGTCACCCTGCGGGTCCAGGACGGCTGCGCCAAGGAGGTCGTCCGCCGGGCGTCCGAGGCGGGCATCGTGCTCACCCCCGCCGGCGCCACCCACCCCTACGGCGACGACCCGGACGACGCCACCATCCGCATCGCGCCCAGCTACCCCGGCCAGGAGGACCTGGAGCAGGCCATGCACGGCCTGACGGTCTGCGTGCGCCTGGTGGGGATCGAGAAGCAGCTGAAGGGCTGACCCAGGGGGCCGGGGCGGCCGACGGCCGCCCCGGCGCCCCGTTCCCGTGGAACGGGAACGGCCCCGCCCGCGTTCGCGCGGGCGGGGCCGTGGTGCTTCTGGGGCCGGGTCAGCAGACGCTGTCACTCGGCTTGGGCACGCCCAGGCCGAACAGGGTGCGGGCGCGCAGCCCGGCCCAGGTCCCGGCCAGCGCGAAGACCGCCCACAGCCACCCGTGCAGGCTCCCCGAGCCGATTCCGGCCAGGTAGGCGCCGATGTTGCAGCCCCCGGCCAGACGGGCGCCGATGCCCATCAGGACGCCGCCCGCCAGCCCGGCGGCGACCAGGTTCCAGCTCAGGCCGGTGTGCAGCTTCCACGTCCCGGCGGCGCCGGCGGCCACCGCCGCGCCGAGGATGATCCCGATGTTGGTGAGGCTGTTCTTGTCCTGGAGCACGGGGCCGGCCAGCTGCTCGGCCTGGGCCGGCTGGCTCCAGAACGCCCAGGTCTCCGGGTGCAGGCCGACCAGCTGCAGGGCCTTGGCCCCCCACAGGTTGAACGCCGAGGTGATGCCCCAGGGGCCGCCGGAGACCACCAGCACGGCGGTGCCGAGCACGGCCAGGACCAGCGCCCCGGCGATCAGCGGCCAGCTGCCGCGCACCACGCGCAGCGCGCCCCGGGCCGAGGGCGGGGCGCCCACGGGCGGCGGGACGCGGCGGTTCTGCACCGCCCGGGTGCCCACGACCAGCGCCGCCAGCAGGGCGATCGTGATCGCCCAGGAGCCGCCCCAGCCGACGTGGTCGGAGAGCAGGAACGGCGGCAGCGCGGGCAGGTCCGCGACCAGCGGCCACGCGGCGCTGTAGATCACCGAGCCCGCGATGAACCCGACCAGGGTGATGACGATCGCGGACTGGCCGGAGCCGACCGCGAAGAGGGTGCCCGAGGCGCAGGCGCCGCCGAGCTGCATGCCGATCCCGAACAGGAACGCCCCCAGGAACAGGGCGATGCCGATGGGGCCGGCCGACGGCGCCGGGGCGCTGCCGAACAGTCCGGTTCCGGTGCCGATGACCAGGGCGAACAGGGTTGCGGTCGTGCCCAGCAGCACGGCGTGCGCGCGCAGGCCCGTGCCGTTGCCCACGGCGAGGAACTGTCGCCAGGCCGAGGTGAAGCCGAACCGCGAGTGGAACAGGGTGAAGCCGAGGCCGGTGCCCAGGACCAGCAGGACGGCGGGCAGCGCCCCGTGCGCGTTCCACACGTAGGCGGCCAGCGCGAGCGCGCCCGCCAGGGCGATGCCCAGCGGCCACCAGCGGACCGGCTCAGCCTCGGCGGCCCGGGGCGGGGGCACGGAGAGGGCGGGCCGCCAGGTCAGGGCGAGGGCGGGCGAGACGGTCGCCGTGGCGGTGCCGGCGGCCGACCCGGGGGCGTCGGCGGCGGGGCCGTCGACGCTTCCCACCGAGTCGGTATTTCCGGGCGGTGAGGTGGGGTTAGTGGTCATGCGGGTGCTGTCCAAACCATGCGGTGGCGGGGAACGGCGGCGGTCCTGGGGCGGACCGGTGCCGTGGAACAGGGATGACTGCGTCCGGAGGGACGGGGACCGGTACCGGGCACGGGCGCCCGTGAGGAGGCGGGGGAGGGAACCCCGGGGCCTCGCGTCAGCGCACGCCGTCGCGGCACCGGCGGCGACAGAGGCCGTCATCGGTGCTCGTCAGCGACATGGAGATGAGGACCATGCGCAGGAAGCGGGCTGTATCGGACACGGCGAACATTCTAGGACACAGCACTCGTACGGCAACGGGCGGGCACCGTGTGACGCGCCACCACGGGGCCGAGGGGACGCCGGGGTGCGACCGGGCGGTAGCGGAGGAAGCCGGGGCGGGGGCGGACCGGAGCGGAACCGGGGGAGGGGCCGCCCCGCCCGGGGCGCCGCCGCGCACCCCGGACGGGGCCGCCCCCTCGGGCCCGGCTCCACGTGCTGCCGGACGGGGCGCCGACCCGGCCCGCCGCGCTCACTCCGTCGCGTCCACGCCCTTGGGCAGCACCACGACCGGCACCGTGGCGCTGTGCAGCACCCCCTGGCTCACCGATCCCAGGATCAGGCCCCGGATACTGCCCCGGCCGCGCGAGCCGACCACGATCAGGTCCGCCTCGGCCCCCGCCTCGACCAGGGCGTCCACCGGGTTGCGCTCGGTGCGCACGACGCTGATGTCCACGTCCTCGGTGCTCTCGTCCATGACCTCGGCCAGCACGCCCGAGACCAGCTCCTCCGAGCGCCGGTCCAGCAGGTCGTCCGGCGGGGTCCAGCCGGCCGCGACCAGCGACTCGGTGGCGAACGGCATCGGGACCTCCCAGCTGTTCACCACCACGACCGAGGCCGCGCCGCCGCGCACGGCCTCGTGCAGGGCGAAGCCCAGCGCGCGCCGTGAGTCCTCCGAGCCGTCCACGCCCACCACGATCCGCTGGGGTTCGCGCAGGGGTGGGGTCTCGCCCTCCGGGGCGGGGACGACGACCACCGGGCACTCGGCGTGGGAGGCGAGGCGCACGCCCGCGGAGCCGGCGAGGGCGGAGCGGACCGGTCCGAGCCCGCGCGTGCCCACGACCACCAGGTCGTGCGGGCCGGTGCGGTGCAGCAGGGCGAGCGGGGGCTCCTCCAGGGCGAGGACCGTCTGCACGTCCACCTCCGGCCGGAGGGAGCGCGCGTGCTCGGCGGCCTCGGCCAGGATGCGCCGGCCCTGGTCGGCGATCTCCTCCGATGCGGGGAAGCGCGTCGGCCCGGTGTAGACGGACACCACCAGCGGCATGGACAGCGCGTGCACCACGTACAGGGGAACACCCCGTCGCACGGCCTCGGCCGTCGCCCACTCCAGCGCCGACCGCCCGGTCGGCGATCCGTCGACCCCCACCGCGACCTTGGGGGATGGTAGCTGCTCGTCCGCCATGAAACCTCCTTCGTCCGGGGATGTCGGATTCCCCGTCGAGACTGCCGTACCCGGGATCTCCAGCCCCAACAGTCCCGTGGCGTGGCGGGAAATTCGTCACACCGGACGACGTGCGTCCCGGGCCCTCCGGCTCATGGGCGGGCCGGGGCGGGGCCGGAGGGTCCGGAGTGGAGGCCGGAGGGCCCGGAGGGCGGCCGGTCCTACACCGCGCCGGTGTGCGCGTCCAGCCCGGCCCCGATCAGCTTGAGCGTGGGCCGGTGGTCCACCACGGCGGCGAGCCTGACCAGTTCGGCGTGGGAGGTCCCGTCCCCGATCCGGCCCAGCGCCGTCGCGCACGCGTTGGCGAGCGCCGGCCTGTCCGGCCCCTGGCCGGGGACCCTGACCAGGGCCTTCTCCAGCAGCGCGCCCAACCCGCTCGCGGTGTGCGCGTGCCCGGGGAGGAAGGACAGGAGCCGTACGAGGCCGCGGACGGCGATGTCGTTGAAGCGGTCGTGCCGGACGTCGTTCTCCAGCGGCAGCGAACGCGGTTCCCCCACCAGGGCCAGCCAGCCCAGCACCCGCTCCCGGAACTCGTCCGCGTCGACCCCCGCGAGCAGCGCCCGGCCCCTCCTCTCCCAGGTCGCGCTCGGCCTGCTCGCCTTCGCCGTCGCGGCGTGCGCGACCAGGTCGCGCCACGCGTCCGGGAGGTCCGCCAGCTCGGCGAGAGCGTGGTCCGTCCACTCGTCGCCCGCGTTGAGCACCGGGTGGGCGGTGAGCAGGCGCACGACCTCGCCCAGGGGCACGTCGGACCCGTAGCCCTCGCCCCAGTAGCGCCGCAGGGTCCGGCCGAAGCTGACCGGGACGTCGCGTCCGGAGACCAGTTCCACCCAGACCATGTGGACACAGCCCTGACCCCAGAAGGTCGCCGCCGTCGCGGCCGACAGCGCCTCCTGGCGCGTGTGCGCCATGAGGTCGTCGGGGCGCCCCGGGGCGAGCATCGCGTGCATCCTGGCGATCCTGTCCCGCCGCGCCCACGAGTCTGTCGCCCCGTACAGCTCGACGCAGACCTGTGCGAGGCGGTCCCGGAGGTCCCCGGGCAGGGTCGGGAGCAGCCTCGCCCCGCCGAACTCCTTGTCCGCCAGGACCATCTCGCACGCCGCCGCCGCGTCGACCGGGAGGACCTCGCGCCACATGGCCTCGAACTCGTCTGAGAGCGTGAGCCCGCCCGGGAGCGGGGGGAAGAGGAGCGCCGCCTCCAGCCACAGGGTCAACTCCGTCCTCTCCGGGGTCCGTGCCCCCTCGCGGAGCGAGCGGGCCTCACCCGCGAGCCGCTCCCTCACCTCCGGGGGAAGGGCCCGCAGGCCGGACATCACCCGGAGGAAGGAGTCGGAGGCGAGCACCGCCTCGACCTCCGCGGAACCGTCGCGCCCGAGGACCTCGCGGACCACGGGTTCGAGGTCCTCGAACCGCAGCAGGTTCAGCTGGTAGTGCGAGAGGGCCGTGTGCAGCCAGAGGACGCTGTTCCTCCGCTCCGACGTCTGTGCGGCCCCGTGGAGCTCGGCCAGGGCGTCCGTCAGGCGGTGCCGCTGCCACTCGTGGAGGCCCCGCAGGCGCTCTGCCGTCCGGCGGGGGTTCCCGGCGGCGAGGGCGGTCTCACAGGCGTCGGCGATGTCGCGGGAGGAGGCGGCGACCAGGACCTCGATCTCGAGGTGGTCCTCCTCCAGGAAGTCCAGCCGGCACCCCAGCAGCGCGGTGTGCAGCGTGAGGACGGCGTTCCGCCGTTCGGGGGTCGCCGCTGCCTCCCTGTACAGCTCGACGCAATGTTGTGCCAGCCGTCTCACGGCCTTGGTGGGGAGGTCGGACAGTCCCTTCGCCGCGTGCGGGAAACCCGGGTGGGCGAGGGCCCGTTCGCACGCCGCGGCGGGATCGTCGCGTTCGACGTCGGCCAGAACGGAGGCGGGGAGTGGGGGCGCTTCATGCGTCGCTTGGGTCATGCGCCGACCCTAGGGACACCTGCCGACAGCGCGTATCGGCTCAAGGGAGGAGAGGGGTGGTGGGAGCCGTTGGGAGCCGGCGGGGCGAGGACGGGGCTGTACATTGGGCTTTCGCGCCACCGGGACGGGATGGTTGCACGCGGCGCGGCCAGTCCGGTTGGTCGGAGGAGAACGTGCTTACTCGTGACGTAGAACCCCTAAAGGCTTATATGTCCTCGGTGTCTGTTTTTCGAGAAGTTGGAAAATCGGCTGCTTGCCACTGGTAAGTTTGCTGGTCGTTCGCTCTGCTCCCCGCGCACGCGGGGATGGACCCAGCCCGACACAGGCCCGGCGGGCGCTGAGGCCGCTGCTCCCCGCGCACGCGGGGATGGACCCAGCACCTGCACGTCGGCGGGGGCGGCCAGGTCGGGCCCGTACCCGGCCGTGGCCTGCTCCCCGTGCACGCGGGGATGGACCCCGGTTGAGGTTTCGAGGCCCGGCGGGAGGTGGCTGCTCCCCGCGCACGCGGGGATGGACCCCTGGGCGAGTCCCCGAAGGAACAGCGGCGCCGGGTGCCTGCTCCCCGCGCACGCGGGGATGGACCCGGGGTTCGCCGGGCGGGTCCTGTGGTTCGACGCTGAACGTGGTGGAGAACTCCCACGGCATCCACGGCGAGATCCTCTACGGCAAGACCGGCGAGCTGTCCTCCAACCGGCGTGAGGAGCAGGAGCTGACCATGCTCGCCCTGCACATCCTCCAGGCGTGCTCGTAGGCGGTCTGGGCCCGGGTGCGGTACTCCTCCAGGCGGCCCGGGGCGACGTCGAGCTGGTCGGCGACGAAGGCCACCGCGCGTTCGGGGACCCGGGTGGGGTGGTCGGGTTGGAACACCCCGAGCGTGCGTACCGGGCCCCACTGCACGGCCCACCCCAGCCGGGTGGTGGGGGTGCGTTTGCCCGTGGCCAGTCCCAGGGCGTGGGGGGCGAGGCGGAAGAACTGTTCCAGGTCGCCCGCCGAGAGCTCGGCGGGGAAGCGGGCGTAGCGGGCGATCTGCTCATCGGAGAGGTATTCATGCGGCATGGCCATGAACGTAGGGGCCGCGAACAGGACAGGCCGGCCCCGTCACCGAACCGTCGTCCAGATCACGGCTCTACCGCTAGATCCTGTAGCAATCCTCCTCAACCCCCGTGATCAAGTCAGGGTCAGCTCGCGGATCGCCATCTCCTCGGGTCCTGCGGCAGTGCCTCTCCCGGGTTCAAAGAGGGGAGTTCATTCGGTCGGGGCGGGACAGATACTGCCGATGACCTGTTTCAGCGGCCCGTGTGATCGCCTCGAGTACCCGGTGGCGATCGAGTGCGACCGCGAAATCCGGCGCATCGGCGGTTCCGTCGCGGAGGTCGGCGGCGAACTGGGCGTAGAGGCGGGCGACCCCCGCTGCGGGTGCGTCGAGTTGCAGGTCGGGAGCCGCATAAGCGGGAGGGACCTGCAGCACTTGGACAGGCTCGCTGCCGCGGCGCAGCGTGATGGTGAAATCGGTGAAATGGATGTAGCCCGACGCCGACTCCACACGCACACTGCCCTCGGTGCCCTGGATCTCCCATACCATCGCCGAGCCGGCAGACTGCCCGGCACTGTAGTGCAGCGAAGTGACGATTCCGCCTTCGAGAACGCCGGCGACGACGATCTCATCCGGCGCGTCCTTCGGCAGCGACGCGCCATCGGAGAGGCGGATGCCGTCACCGCGCTGATTGGCGACGACGGCGGACAGACTCTCGAACGCGCCGAGCACGCGCGCAAGCGGTTCGAGCCCGTGGCCGAGCATGATGCTCAGAAGCGTGGCGCCATGCTTTGCGTGAGCCATGTACTCGACCGGCGGGTCATATCGGCCGACCCACATGTCGTCGGTCAAATGCGCTCGGATGCTCGTGCTGAGCGGCTTGCCGATCACGCCTTGCGCGATGAGGTCGCGAAGGAAGAGGATCGGCGGGTGCAGGCCGCCCTGCAACCCGACAACCGTCCGCAGCCGTCGCTCGCGGGCAAACCCCTCCAGAGCTTCGGCCTCCGACAGGTTTCTTGCGAGCGGCCATTCGCAATAAACCATCTTGCCCGCGGCCAGCGCGTCGGAAACAATCTGCTTGTGCTCCGGCACCTTGACCGTAACCACCACCAGGTCGACCTCTGGTCGCACGACCAGAGCCTCATGTGTGTCGAAGGCGAGATCGGCGCCCAGCCGACGAGCGGTCGCGTTCGCGCTCTCCATGCGAGTCGTACTGACGGCGCGGATCTGGAACGCGTCGAGCGCCTGCAGCGCCGGGACGTGAGCAATTCCGCCCCAACCCCGATCTGCACTAGCCCCGATAAGGCCGACGCCGATCCGGGTATTTGCTGAATTCTTCATCAGGATGCTCCTGCCGTGTGCAGCCCCGGCAAAGCCCTCCGGGATTTGTCACGATGATTCGTTTCCGGACAAATGCGTGGGCACTCGGGCTCACCATGGCGAGCGAGCAATGATTGCCGTTCGCGTAGCGGCCGCGGGGTTCGAGCCCGAGTGACCCAGGCGCAGGTTTTACACGTGAGCCCAGTGGGCCTCGAGTTCGCGCGCGACATCGGCCGGACGCTCTATCATCGGCCAGTGCGAGCTGCGCAGCTTGAAGACGGCACGTGCGCGTGTGGCATTACCGAGCTCGTCGGCGAAGCGGTGGGGAAGAAACGGATCGTCCAGGCCCCAGATCACTAGCGCTGGTGCGGTCACCTTGCTCAAACCTGGCTTCCACTCCGCCCCGACCTCGATCGCCGAACGGTAAAGGGCGAGAATGCTTGCTCTCATAGTGGCATCGAGATGCCGGACCGATTCGTTTGCCGCGTCGCGCGGCATCTGTGCTTCGTTGAGGCTTGCTGCGAACGCCTCGAGGTCGAGGTCCGCCATCCATTGCTCGCCCTCGCCTGGAGTTTGCCAGATCTTGGCAAGATAGTGCCACGGATACTCCGGATCGATTGGTCCGCTGATGCCTGTCCATGTCCGGACCAGATCTGGTCGGATGGACGAGAGACGGCCCGTGAGCAGAGATCCCCAATCATGACCGACCAGGTCGACGGGTTCGCCGATTTCTTCGATCTTCTTAACAAGCCAATCGAGATACTCTTCTTTCGTCGACGTGAATCCCTCTGGCAGGGGTACGCCAAACCCGGGGAGATCGATCGTCATAATATCTTCGCGTTGAAGATGGGAACGGACGGTGTCCCAAAGCCGGTGGGTGTCAGGTACGCCATGGACGAGGACTGCAGGCATTTCGGATTCTCCACTTGTTTGTTGTCGTGGTTGAATGGCCGGTCGGCCGGGTCAGGGAAGGAGGATGACCTTGCCGTGGGTGTGGCCCGTGGCGACGAGGCGATGAGCGTCCGCGGCCTCGTCGAGTGGGAAGCTCCGGCCGATGCGTGCGGTCCATGCGCCGGCGGCGATCAGATTCAGGGCTTCCTGGACAGGGCCGCGGTCGCGGTTCCCGCTGCCCCCGGGGCTGAACGCGACGCCGTATTGTGCGGCATCGCGGTCGGCGAGCGTCACGATCCGGTCGGGGCCGCCGAGAAGATCGACGAGGGTGGGAAGGAGCCCCTTGCCGGCGGTGTCGAGCGCGGCGTCGACCCCGCCCGGAGCGGCGGCACGGATGCGATCGACCAGGCCCGGGCCGTGGGCGACAGGGGTCGCTCCGAGACTCCTGACGAAGTCGGCGTTGGCAGTCCCGGCGACGCCGATCACCGTCACACCGCGCTGTCGCGCGAACTGCACGGCGGCGCCGCCCAGAGCACCGCTCGCGCCGGTGACCACGAGCGTATGACCCGGGCGAATGTTCAAAAGCCCGAGAGCCCTCGCCGCGTTGTCGGCGCCGATGACAGTAGCCGCGGCCTCCTCGAAGGAAACGCCGTCGGGGATCGTCGCGAAGTTGCTGCTGACCGTGTACTCGGCGTAGGAGCCCTGGGTGGCGGAGTCCGGCCACCCGGCGACGCGGTCGCCGACCACGCCCTCGTCGACGCCCGGGCCGACCGCCTCGACGACGCCGGCGAACTCGAATCCGATGATGGCGGGAGCACGCAGGCGGAACGCTCCGGCGCGTGCCTGGATCTCCGCCGGGTTCACCCCGGCGGCGTGAACCCGCACCAGTACTTGGCCCGGACCCGGCACCGGTCGCGGAGCCTCCGCAATCCGCAACACGGAGGGTTCGCCGAACGAGGTGATGACGGCGGCTTTCATGATGATCCTTCTCATATACGAGGGCTATTTGCTCGCACCGTTCAGAACGGTGTCAGGTCAGGAAGACCGGAGGTTTCTCGCCCCGCAGGCGGTAGTCGGGCCGGGGCCGTTCGAGGCGGATCGATTTCAGTACGGTGTACGCGTGGTACTTGGTCTGGGTGGTGGCTCCTGCCAGCCTTTCCCACCAGAGCCGGCCATCGCTCGTCTCCTTCTCGAGGACGTGGCGGGTGGTGTAGTTCGCGATGGAGCTGATTCAGTTCCCGGTACCGACGAAGATTCTGTTCCAGCCGGTGCCGGTCACGATGTCGCGGAATTCGAAGGGCCCGTCCTGCGCTTCGAGAACAGCGGCGCGCGCGGAGGTGGTCATACGCCGTGAGCCTGCCGCGAAGCGCCGCGAGGGCCATGGTGACGAGGGACTGAAATCATCAACGACTCCCTGATAGGGGGGTGGGCCTCAGGAACCCTTCAGCGGGCCCTAACCTATGGCGGCCGCCCGTGCCCGCAAATCGGTCGCCGTATCCGTCACGGCAGTAATGCACGGTGCCGCGAGGTGCGGTGGCCTAACTGCCGGACGCCGGTCCGGGCGGCTTGTCCGACTCGGGCGATGAGACGGCTGTTGTGGGCGGCGTGCTGGAAACCCGGGGTGTGGTGGGTGCCGTTCGTGATGTCGCGGGCCAGGCTGGCGTAGACCTCGCCGACGTCGATGGAAGCGCCCGTCCAGATGTCGGCGGCGGTGGGTCCCGCGCCGCAGCCCAGCAGACACGCGAGAGGATCCACCAGACCTCCGGCCAGGCCCGCGAGCTGTCCGAGCGGTCCAGGGCGGGCCGCGAGCGCCAGGAGAGCGCGCCCCCCGCGCCCGCCCCGGCGCCGGTCCGCAGGGCCAGGACGCCGAGCCCCGTTCCCCCGCCCTCAGCGCCCCCGCAGCCCTAGCGGCACGCCCCGCCGGGCCCCACCCGCGGCCGCGGCCCCGGCTACGGCCGGTAGTCTTCCCCGGGCTGTTTGCCTGGTCATCGGCGATCTTCCGTGGGATCGGAGTCGGCTGTCTGGAGAACGTCTAAGTTACCCGCGGGTTAGTTGGCACTTGGTGACACGCTCCTTACCGACACCCCTAGGGACACCTGCCGACAGGGCGTATCGGCTCAAAGGAGGAGAGGGGCGGTGGGAGCCGGTGGGAGCTCCCGGGGCGAGGACGGGGCTGTACATTGGGCTTTCGCGCCACCGGGACCGGGATGGTTGCACGCGGCGCGGCCCGGCTCGTCGGAGGAAAACATGCCTACTCGCGACTTGGAACCCCTGAAGGGCGCTATGTCCTCGGTGTCGGTTTTTCGAGAAGTTGGAAAATCGGCTGCTTACCGCTGGTAAGTTTGCTGGTCGTTCGCTCTGCTCCCCGCGCACGCGGGGATGGACCCCCGCAGCGGCGTGTTCCTGCCGAGCTGGCCGTCTGCTCCCCGCGCACGCGGGGATGGACCCTTGGCGACCTTCCCGGCCGCCGCGGGCTGGACCTGCTCCCCGCGCACGCGGGGATGGACCCAGGCCCGCCCTGGCGCCGTCCTCTCAAAAGCCTGCCCGCGCTTCGTGCGGGCAGGCTTCCGTTTGCGCAGCATCAACGCGCCTCAGGACAGGGGGCATCACCAGCCTTGGGAACGCTTACCCACCGCTGCTCACTGCGTCGCGAACCGCCGGACGAACCACCGGGTAAGAACCCCGTCGACCGCCGCCGTCGTGGGCAACTGGGGAGCCGGTTCCAACCCAGGCTCATCGGCCAGCGGGTGGGCCAGGTCCGGCACAGTCGTCAGCTCGATCTCATCCGGATGCGCGTACTGCCCACGAAGTGTCTTGACCAGGGAGAAAGCATCTTCGCGCAACGTCGGGTGGTCGCGCTCGCCGCTGACCAGCAGCAGCGGGGGCTCTCCGCTCAGCTCTCCGGCACGGCCGACGAAATCCAAGTCGTCGGCCGCTCTGCGGGATTCGGCGGTCCAAACGTAAGGCTGGTCGAGCCCGGTCGCGAGGAGTTCGACGGCCGCGCTCACCCGCACAGCGGGATTGACGAGCGCGACCGCCCCGATCGGTGTCGGCGGGGCTGTGAGCACTTGCAGAGCCACCGCGCCGCCAAGCGATGCACCGAGGATGCCGATCGGCTGGTCGTCGACCGGTAGCTGACGGTGCAGCTCGGCCAGCGCGGCCGGAAACTCCTCTACGGCCTGGTGGACGATCGGACCGAGGTACGCCAACAGGATGTCTTCGCGAGCGAGTTCGAGGTGTCTGTCGAGACGGCCCTCGACCATACGCGGACCACACAGCGGCATACCGAGGTGGACCCGCCAGGAAGGAACACCGGCCATGGGCAGTGCCGCTGCGAAGGCCGCGTCCGTTCGGGGTGCGTCCAGCATGTGCCAGGTCACGATCAACGGCGCACGGTCGTTGCCCGTCCCGGACGGCGGGAGGGCTGTGAACGGCACGCCTGCGGCTATACCGGTGATCGCATCCATACACACTCCTACGGCTTTCGGGGGTACGTCGCCAACCGTAGGGGAGCTCTACCGAGCGCGGACGCCCTTTCTGCTGCGGGCATACCTCCGGTCCCCGACCACGGGCCGAGATGCGCGGGCAAGCAGGCCCGGACGGGACGGCCCCAGGTCGTCTGCGCCGCTGCCATAGTGCCCCCCGCACACGCGGGGATGGTCCCCGCCGCTGATCGCCAGCACGGCCCTGGACCTGGTGCTCCTCGAACGCGAGGGGTCGGCCACGGTGACGGGCGCGCTACTGTAGCCCTGCCGAATTCCCCTGTTCGTGCTGCGGGTCTGTCCGGCTTCTTCAAGCCGGGGTCGTAGAGGTTCCATGGGGTGGTTCGTTTGTTGGAGAAAAATATGCTTCATTGCGAACAAGAGTCTCTAAAGTCCCCTATGTCATCCGTGTCGGTTTTTCGAGAAGTTGGAAAATCGGCCGCTTGCCACTGGTAAGTTCGCTGGTCGTTCGCGCTGCTCCCCGCGCACGCGGGGATGGACCCGATCGGCGGGTCCGCGGGGAAGTCCAGGATCACTGCTCCCCGCGCACGCGGGGATGGACCCCGACCGGCCCGGCCCCGGCCCCTGCGCCTGAGCCCCGGCTGCTCCCCGCGCACGTGGGGATGGGCCCAGGGCAGGCAGTGGCGCATGCAGCTCAGGGAAGCCGCCCGTCCATGTTGTCCTCGACCAGCTCGCGAGCGCGGCGAACCAGGGCTTCTCGCACCTCGTCCGGCGCCAGGACACGCAGCGGGGTGGCCAGGCCGAGCAGGTACCCGGCGAGACCGTTCGCGTCGGGTCCACCGATATCGACGACGGTGGCTTCGGGGCCCTCCGGACGGTGGGTGCCAATCGTCGGCGGAATCAGCCGGAGCGCCTGTTCCATCGGCAGCGGGAGGCGGATTCTCGCATAGAGCGGATACCTACCGCCCGCCAGTGAATCGGAGACGAGCAGCGCCGGGTCCGGTGGATCGACGAGTTCCACCGCGTGCCCTGTGGGCCGTATCCGCTCGACCCTGTCGGCGCGGAATGTCCGCCACTCGTCGCGAGCCACGTCGCGGGCGACGAAGTACCAGTGGCGACCCGTGTGCACCAGGCGATAGGGATCGGCGTCCCGGTCCGTCGCCCGCCCCTCGCGGTCACGGTAGGACAGGCGGACACGTTCACCCCCGCGGCAGGCGGCGACCAGTTCCAGCAGCATGTCCGGCGCGATCTGCGGCCGACCGGGCCTGGTCGTGTGCACGAAGGCCGAGTCCATCTCACCGAGTCGGCCCGCGACCCGCGGCTGCAGGGCCTGGCGCAGCTTCAACAGGGCTGACAACGCGGCCTGGTCGCTACCGAGAACACCGCTGAGCGCGGCCTCGCGCAGCCCGACGGCGACGGCCAGCGCCTCCTCGTCGTCGAGGACCAGCGGTGGTATCCGGGTACCGCCGCCGAGACTGTAACCGCCCCACGGTCCGGGATCGGACTCGATTCCGTAGCCGAGTTCCCTGAGCCTGGCGACGTCGCGCCGCACCGTGCGCTCGTTGACCGCTATACGTTCGGCCAGTTCGCGGCAGGTCCACGATGGTTGTGCGGACAGCAGGGAAAGCAGATGGAGGAGACGGGCGGATGTGCTGATCACGTCCTGAAGTCTCTCCCACGACCAGGACCGAACCTGTCCTGGTCGCGTTCTAACGTGCTGCCCATGAGCACTGAAACCACGCCTCTGCCCTCGATGCGCTACACGGCCGTCACCTTCGACTGCCCCGACCCCGCCGAACTGGCCCGCTTCTACGGCAAAGCCCTCGACCTGCCTGTGGCCTACTCCAGCGACGACTTCATCCTGCTCGGTCAGGAGGGGGCGCCTGGTCTGGGCTTCTCCCGGCTGCCGGGTTACCAACGGCCCACCTGGCCGGACCCCGACCGGGAGAAGCGGGCGCACATCGAGCTGGGTGTCGACGATCTGGACGCCGCCCAGGCCGGGCTCCTGGCCCTGGGCGCGATCGAACCCCCGAGTCAGCCCGAGCCCGACCGGTGGAGGGTTCTGCTCGACCCCGCCGGACATCCGTTCTGCATCTCCACCCTGGTCTGAATGCCGTTCACTCTCGATGGAATTCGGAAAAGGGACCAGGCCAAAGAGCCATAGGGCCCATCAGGTGTGCAGGAGGCCAGTCGGGAAGCCCCACCTTTGAGGCCGAAGAAGGTTCGGCATGACGGTGGTCGGATGAGAATGACGCTGATTATGCCTCTATGGCGTCAAACTCTGCTATGTCCTCAGTGTCGGTTTCTTGAGAAGTTGGAAAATCGGCTGCTTGCCGCTGGTAAGTTCGCTGGTGATCTGCTGTGCTCCCCGCGCACGCGGGGATGGACCCACACTCACTCGCACACCGACGTGTGCATGCCCCTGTCTCCTCGCGTATGCGGGGATGGGCCTGCACGGGTCCGGTTCAGGGGGTCGTGCGCTGGCACCATTGGCGGACCGCCACCCCCAGGTAGGCGGTGTCCTGGGCCTCGACCCGTCTGCGGGCGGCTTCCAGCCGGGCTCGAGCGGCGTCGAACTGCTGCTGGGCGGCGATCTGTTCCAGGCGTGCCAGACCGGCGGCGGCGTCCGCGGCGGACCGTTCCCGCTCCTGCATGACGCGGGACGCGAGGCGTTCGGCGTGCTCGGTGTAGCGGGGAACGAGAGGGGTCCCGTCGCTCGCATGCGGGGGCCTGGACCGGGTGGTCACCGGTTTCCTCCTTCTACGGGCCGGGCTCGGTGAGGGCCTTCGTGGTGCGCCGGACTCCTCGGGGCAGGGGTCCGGCGCGAACCACGGTCGCCCAGGGGACATGCTGTCCACGGCCCGTCCGGGCGATTCAGGGCTGCGGCGAGGGCTTCCCGGCGCGCAGTGTCTCGATGAGGGTCGCGACGTGTCCGGCGTCGCCCATCGCTCCGACCTCCAGGGCCAGGGCGTGGACCGCCTCCAGGGCGCGGACGACCTCGGTGCTGCCCGTTCCGGCGTTCAGGACGTGGGTGATCTGCGACCTGGGGTAGCGGCGGTGTCCGCCGAGGGTCTTGACCGAGGCCAGGCGGCCGTCTTTTTCCCAGCGGGTGACGGTCTTGGGGTCCACGCGGAAGAGGCGGGCGACCTCTCCGGGGGTGAGCAGGGCCTCGGCGTTCTCGACCAGGTCGGGCAGGGGTGCGGTGGGCACGGTGGTTCTCCGTCAGCGTGTGTCGTCGGTTGTCGGGCGTGTACGGGTGGGTGATCGATGGTGGGTGGGGGTCGGGTCCGGTCCGGGGAAGTACGACCGGACCCGAGTGGGTGGGGCGGGGCCGCCGGCCCCCCTTTTCGGCGGCGGCCCCGCGGCCCGGCGCGAACGCACCGGGCGGGGAACCTCCGGGCGGACCGGTGCCGCCCGGAGGTGGTTCTCAGGGGGAGCGGCCGGAGGCGACCGTACGGGTCACGTGGCGCATCTGCCGGGAGAGTCGGTCGGGGTCGGCGTAGCGAAGTGGGGTCACCGTGGCGGGGCCGAGGAAGAACGCCACCCACACGCGCAGGGAGTACGACCACATCACCCACCAGCCCGGGTGGTGGTAGGTGAGCGATGCGGCCACCTGCCGGTACTCGCGGTCCAGCTCCGGTGTCCCCCCGCTCACGGGTTCTCCACCTTCGCGCGGATCGTCAGCGGTCCCGACCCTGCACCGGGGATCGCCCAGTCCCACTCCCAATAAACGGCGATCTGGTCCACCAGATGCAGGCCCGGGAGGGGCGTGAGGCGGGGGTCACCCAACCGGGGGTAGGGGATGACGGAGTCCGGGCGGGGGCCGCGGTCGGTGACCGCGATGGTGATGAGGAACGGGTTGACGTCGAGGACCACCCGCACGGTTCCGCCGGGGTCCCCGCTGAGTGTGTGCTGGTGGGCGTTCGAGGCGAGCGCTTCGGCCACCAGCGAGACCGGTTTCGCGGCCCTCCGGGGGGTCATGGCCCGCACCCACTTGGCCAGGGCGGTGTAGTCGCGCTCGTGGCCGAGGACTATGCCGTGCCGGTGGGGCTCGGAGAACCCGATCCGATGCGGGTACGGGACACCGGCGGGCTCAGGGTCTGCGTCTGTTTTTGGTGCGGTGGTACCGGTAGGCTTCATTTGCTTCACCTCGTGTCTTTTCGGGACAGGTGGGGCATTTGCCTTGGAGGTCGTTGTGAGCGGCCTCCGAGGCTCTTTTGTGTCAGGGGTGTCCACTTCCTCCCGCGCCGTCAGGCGGGGAGGAGCGGCCTGTGCTGCCCGAGCGCCTTGCCGAGATCTCGGTAAGGCGCTGGGGTCGACCCCCGGTGACGACAAGATCCCATCCCGCAGCAGCGTTTTGAAGAGCAATAAACGTTCTGGCCAGTACCGAATAGTTAGTCGCAAGTTCTGACAACTTTTCGTAGACTTGGGACTACCATCTTTGGTTACATGGGGTCATGGAAGATGAGCGGAACCCCTCAGATGTCCGCTTTGGGCAAGCCCTCATGCGCGCGCGGAAGCGGGCAGGCATCCAGCAGGCCGTGCTCGCGCGACACCTCACCTGCACACCCGGACATGTTTCCCATATAGAGAACGGTCGCCGAAAGCTGGACGAATCGAAGGTCGCTGACCTGGATGAGTTCCTAGAGGCGAAGGGGAGGCTGGTCCGCACCTATGAGGAGGTTTACCAGCCAGAACACGTGGACTGGATCGGCGAGTTCCGCCAGATGCAAGCTGACGCTGAGATGATTCGTGAATATCAGAACAGCTTGGTTCCTGGTACGATCCAGCATCCCGAGTACGCAGCGGCTACCATCGCGGCGGGCGCTCCATGGCTGAGTCATATCGAGGCCAAGGAACGGCTTAAAGAGCGAATGGGTTGGAGCAAAGAAGTCCTGCGGGACGGCGGTCCGCAATACCATGTCGTTCTCGACGACATTACGGTAATGCGTCCGATTGGCCCGAACCAGTTAATGGTCAAGCAGATCACCAAGATCATCGAACTGGCTGAGACCGGGCGGATCATGGTGCAGCTCCACGGCTGGGACCAGCACCCACACGCCGGTCTCGACGGGCCGTTCTCGCTGCTAACGTCCTCGGCAGCACCCGATCTTGTGCACGTGGAGTCGGTCTACCGTGGCCAAAACACGGATGACCTGAAGGACGTGCGGCGGTTCATGATGCTGTTCAGTAGATTACAGGCGACCGCGAGGTCACCGCTGGAGTCCGTGAAGGTCCTCAAGGAGATGAGGGAGAAGTATGGCCAGCCGTAAGGGCGAGTGGCACAAGTCCAAGTACAGCTCAGGTGGGCAGAACTGCGTCGAGGCCCGCGAGGACGCGGAGGGCGCGGACGTGCGCGACACTCAGAACCGCGACCTCGGGCACCTCAGCTTCGACCGTAGGGAGTGGACGGCGTTGACTCTTGTCGCGTCCGTTGGTCTGAGGTAGTTGCAGGCTGTCATGGGTTCGGCCCTCGCCAGCGATATTGGCGGGGGCCGATCCCGTGTTCTGCGGGTTCAGGCTACCCCGGGTGCGCGACACACCACCAGGACCAAAGACCCCACCCGCAGTCCCGCCCCCAACCGGGCCACCGGGTGGGGGCGTCTCGCGGACGTTGGTGCCGGTATGCCACCCGAACCCCGGCCTCACCTCAGGGAACAGCGGACACACTGCCCGAACGGCTACCCCACCGTGGCAGCCGAGCCCAGCGGCCGTAGAACCCCGGCCGGGGAACCCGCCCACAACCGGGTCCCTCCCGCGTCCACGGTCACCCCCAGCTGTTCCCGGCCCGGCCGACCCGCCCGCTGCCACTCCTCCCACGCCGCGCCGACCTCCGCCCACAGGTCCCGGCCCCCGGCGCGTTCGGTGGCGTAGGGGCCGCCGGCCGGTGTGTACTCGCCCAGCGCCCATGACCCGTCCGGGGTGGCCACGTACACGGACGCCTCGCCCGCGCACTCGGGCCGCTCCTCTGACGCCTCGTAGACGGCGTACCGCAGGTCGGGCACCAGGTGTCCGAGAACCAGTTGCCATCCGGGGTGCTCGTAGGCGACCAGGCGGGGGTTCACGGTGGTGGTTCCGGCCTGCTTGCCGGGGTCCTCCTCGTCCACCAGGTCCCGGATGCGGCGGCTGTCGGGACGCTGGGAGCGCAACACCATGAACGGGGCCTCACCGACGATCCGCCCGTGCGCGGTGTCGTCCTCCCCGACCTCCAGTCGCACCAGCACCCCGGGGCGGGTCCCCACCTCCCAGGGGGTCACGATCACCCCGCCCGGCCACGTCTGCCCCACCCAGGCGTGGGGGATGGACCCGCGGGCCGCCACGGTGGAGATCACCCGGTGGAAGCGGTCCGTGCCGAGACCGGTTTCCAGGTGCTCGGCGCCGTCCTCGTCCAGCACGGTCGGCCGGTAACCAGCACGGTCGAGGTTGTCGACGGCGACCCGGGCGAGCTCTGTGTCGATCTCGGCGGAGACCACCGCCTTCTCCCCGAGTGCGTGACAGAGCAGCGCCGTGTTGTACCCGCTCCCCGTGCCGATCTCCAGCACCCGGTGCCCCTCGGCGGCGTCGAGCTGTTGGAGCATGTCCACGACCAGCGACGGTTGGCTGAGGCTGGAGGTCCGCAACCTGCCCCACCCGGGTTCGCCGTTCGGACCCCCGGCCGGGTTGCCGTCGTCCACCTGGGTCGCGAGCGCGTAGTCCTCATGCGCCCAACGGGCGTGGTCGGGGTCCTCGCGGCTGACCGGCATGTAGTAGCCGGGGTGGTCGGTGGAGGTGACCCACACGGTGTCGGGGATGAACCCGGCCCGGTCCACCGCGAGGATCGCCCGGTGCCACTGGGGGTCGATGATGTGGCCCGCGATGGTGAGGGCGCGGGCCAGACGGGCGCCGGGTGTGGTCACCGGTTGGGGTCCTTGCCGTCGCCGGACTGGGTGGGGAGGGGTTCGCTTCCGTGCTTCTTGGGGTCTTGGCCGTCGCCGCTGGCAGAGCCGCCTTTGCCGGTGTTGGTGCTGTCGGGTTTGCCGTGATCTCCCACGTGGTCCTCCAAAGGATCGAGGGCTGTCACCACGGGCACAGTAACCCACCGTCCGGTCACTGTGAGTGGTTTCGGCTGGAAGTGGCCACCCCGCGCAATCCACCGTCCCAACGCGCGACATGGGGGAGCGGGACACACGGTCGCCCCGGCGGGTCCCGCATCCACGCGAATCCCGGACTCACGGACCCCGGCCGCTGCAGCGCCCCGGGCCACGGGGGAAGATGCACGGGCGTCCCCCCAGCGGTCAAGGAGGCCCCATGCCCACCACCCCACCCCCGAGTTCACCCCCACCCCCGAGTCGCCCCCCGACCCCACCCCCGCCTCTCAGGAACTGGGCCGGGAACGTCGCCTTCGCCCACACGGCGGTGCACCGGCCCTCGACCCTGGACGAACTGCGCCGCCTCGTCCGCGACAGCCCCAGGATCCGCGCCCTCGGCAGCGGCCACTCCTTCAGCAGGGTGGCCGACTCCGACCACGAGCTGGTCCGCCTCGACGGGATGCCGCAGGACATCGTCCTCGACCCCGGGGCGGGGACCGTCGAGGTGGCCGCCGGCACGAGCTACGCCGACCTCTCCGCCGCCCTGCACCGGGACGGGTTCGCCCTCGCGAACATGGCCTCCCTGCCGCACATCTCCGTCGCCGGGTCGTGCGCCACCGGTACCCACGGCTCCGGGGACGGGCAGCGCTGCCTCGCCGCCTCCGTGCGGGCCGTGCAGATGGTCGGACCGGAGGGCGACCTCGTGGAGCTGGCCCGCGACACCGATCCCGACACGTTCCCCGGCGCGGTGGTCGCCCTCGGCGCGCTCGGCGTCGTCACCCGGCTCACCCTGGACGTCGAGCCCGCCTTCGAGGTCGCCCAGCGCGTCCACCTCGACGTGCCCCTGGACGCGGTGGCCGAGCGGTTCGACGCGGTGTTCGGCGCCGCGTACAGCGTGAGCGCGTTCACCGACTGGGACCGGGACACCGCCGACGTGTGGCTCAAGCACCGGACCGACCTGCCCGAGCGCCCGTGGGAGGGCGGACGGCCGGCGGATGGACCGGTGCACCCCGTGCCGGGCATGCCGGCGGAGTCCTGCACCGTGCAGCTGGGGGTCTCCGGGCCCTGGCACGAGCGGCTTCCGCACTTCCGGCCCGACGTGACGCCGAGTGCGGGCGACGAGCTCCAGTCGGAGCTGTACCTGCCGAGGGAGCAGGCGGCGCGGGCCTTCGCCGCCCTGCGCGGCATCGGGCACAAGGTGGCCCCGCTCCTGCACGTGTCGGAGGTGCGCACGGTGCGCGGGGACGACCTGTGGCTGAGCCCCGCGTACGGCCGCGACTCCGTGACGTTCCACTTCACCTGGGTCAGCGACGCGGAGGCGGTGGTGGCCGTCCTGGCCGAGGTGGAGGCACTCCTGGCGCCCCTGGGCGCACGGCCGCACTGGGGGAAGCTCACCACGCTGTCGGCCGGGGAGGTCGTCGCGGGGTACGGGCGCGCGGACGACTTCGCCCGCCTGGCGCGGAGCATGGACCCCGGCGGCACGTTCCGCAACGCCTTCACCGACGCGCTGTTCCCCCGGGGATGAGCGCGGGCGGCCCCGCGGCACCGATATTCCGGTGCCGCAGGGCCGCCCGTCGTCGCGGGAGGGCCGGGAGAGCCGGTCCTCCGGACCCGCCGCCGTCCGCGCCGGCCCCCGAAGGCGGTGCGGACGGCGGGAGCGGGCCTCAGTCCGTGCCGGACTCCAGGGCGGCGTGGTCGAGCCACTCCTCGTCGGCGGCCTGGCCGCGGGAGGCGATCGCCTCGGCGCCGCCCTCGGGCATCGCGCCGATCAGACCAGTCGCCGCGGCCTGGGCGGCGCCGATCGAGGTCGGGTGGGCGTCGCCGCTGCCGACCATGCCGATCCTGGCGTAGTCCTCCAGCTTGGCCCGCGAGTCGGCGATGTCGAGGTTGCGCATGGTGAGCTGGCCGATGCGGTCGCCGGGACCGAACGCGGAGTCCTCCGTGCGCTCCATGGACAGCTTGTCCGGGTGGTAGCTGAACGACGGCCCGGTGGTGTCCAGGATCGAGTAGTCCTCGCCGCGGCGCAGCCGCAGGGTCACCTCGCCGGTGACGGCGGTGCCCACCCAGCGCTGGAGCGACTCGCGCACCATCAGCGCCTGCGGCTCCAGCCAGCGGCCCTCGTACATCAGCCGGCCCAGGCGGCGGCCGTCGTTGTGGTAGCTGGCGAGGGTGTCCTCGTTGTGGATGGCGTTGACCAGGCGCTCGTAGGCGGCGTGCAGCAGGGCCATGCCCGGGGCCTCGTAGATGCCCCGGCTCTTGGCCTCGATGACCCGGTTCTCGATCTGGTCGGACATGCCCAGGCCGTGCCGGCCGCCGACGGCGTTGGCCTCCAGCACCAGGTCCACGGCGGTGTCGAACCTGCGGCCGTTGATGGTCACCGGCCGGCCCTGCTCGAAGCCGATCGTGACGTCCTCGGGGGCGATCTCCACCTCGGGGTCCCAGAACCGCACGCCCATGATGGGGTCGACGATCTCGATGCCGGTGTCGAGGTGTTCGAGGGACTTGGCCTCGTGGGTGGCGCCCCAGATGTTGGCGTCGGTGGAGTACGCCTTCTCCGTGCTGTCCCGGTAGGGCAGGTCGCGCTCGGCCAGCCACTCGGACATCTCCTTGCGCCCGCCGAGCTCGTTGACGAAGTCGGCGTCGAGCCACGGCTTGTAGATGCGCAGGGAGGGGTTGGCGAGCAGGCCGTAGCGGTAGAACCGCTCGATGTCGTTGCCCTTGTAGGTGGAGCCGTCGCCCCAGATCTGCACGCCGTCGTCGAGCATGGCGCGGACCAGGAGGGTGCCGGTGACGGCGCGGCCGAGCGGGGTGGTGTTGAAGTAGGGGCGCCCGCCGGACCTGATGTGGAACGCGCCGCAGGCCAGGGCGGCGAGCCCTTCCTCGACCAGGGCGGCGCGGCCGTCGACCAGTCGGGCGACCTCCGCGCCGTAGGCGTTGGCGCGGCCGGGCACCGAGGCGATGTCGGGCTCGTCGTACTGGCCGATGTCGGCGGTGTACGTGCAGGGAACCGCGCCCTTTTCACGCATCCACGCGACGGCCACGGACGTGTCGAGGCCCCCCGAGAAGGCGATTCCGACGCGTTCGCCGACAGGAAGGGAAGTGAGTACCTTGGACATGAAAATAAGTATGCAGAAAAATGAATGAACATGCAATCTGGGGCGGTGTCGGCACCGCGGATGTGGCCGTTCTCATCCCCGGGAACCGCGCCCCGGCGCCCGCCCGCCCGGTTCCGACCGTGCGCCGCGCCCCGGCCGCACGACCTGTCCCGCACGCCCGCGCCCGCCCCAGCGAGGGCCGGGCCGTGCGACGGCGGCGGGGCGGGCCGCGTCCCCGCGACCCGCCCCGCGCCCCTCCGTCACCGTTCCGCTTCGAGGTGCCTCCAGCGCACCGGGTCGAACGCCGCGGACGTGCCCCCGCCCTCGCGGGAGGCCCCCGACGGCGCACGGGCGCCGGCGCACTCCAGCACCAGCATCTCCGGGTCCCCCGGGGCGAACGCGTAGTCCACCCGCTCCACCCGGGAGGGGACGCCGCACCCCGCCAGCGCCTCCCGCATCCGCTCCAGCGCCGGATACCGCTTGTTGCTCGTGTGCTGGAACAGGGGGTACAGCCGCACCTGTCCACGGGACACGCGCACCAGCTCCAGGAGCGCGTCCCGGTGCCACCCCTCGCCCAGCTGCTCGCCGTAGGAGAACAGCAGGTGGGAGCTGAGCACGAGGTCGAACGAGCGGTCCGCGAACGGCAGGTCCGGCAGCGACCCCGCGACGTACCTCCCGGGCCGCGCCGCGACGTCCGCGCCGAACGCGCGCGCCGAGCGCGAGCGCAGCCGCGTGTACCGCGCCGGGCCGCCGAACCAGCTCCAGTCGTACTCCCCGGCGCGCTCGACCAGCTCCGCGTGCTTGTGCTCGTTCTCCCGCAGGGCCAGCTCCCCCAGCCCCTCCCGGCCCGGCCCGTACTGGGGGTCCACGGCCACCGCGTCCGCGCCCCGGGCCCCGGCCTCCGCCACGAAGCCCGCGGCACCGCCGGGGCAGTCCAGGATCCGCAGCGACAGGTCGTGGTCCGAGAGCGAGAACATCGCCCGGTACTCCTCGAAGGAGCGCGCGCTCACGAACACCCGCTCACCCCCGCCCGACGAAGGGCATCGTCGTCGGCAGCACCGTCAGGTACTGCACGTTGGCCTCCAGGGGCATCGACGCCATCAGCAGCAGCGACTCCGTGAACCTCTCCACGGGGATGGTCTGCTCCACCGCCATCGTCCCGTCGGCCTGCATCGCGGGCGGCTGCGGGCCGCCGTCCGCCGGGGCCACGTTGCCCACGTCGATCTGCCCGCAGGCGATGCCGTGCTCCCGCCCGTCCAGGGACAGGGCCCGGGTCAGGCCCAGGACCGCGTGCTTGGCCGTGGTGTAGGCGACGGAGTGGGGCCGCGGCACGTGGGCGGACGGGGCCCCGTTGTTGATGATGCGCCCGCCCGGCGGCGACTGCCCGCGCATCACGCGGAACGCCTCCTGCGCGCACAGGAAGGTCCCGGTGACGGTGGTGTCCATGATCCGCCGCCAGTCCTCCACCGCCACCTCCTCCACGGGCGTGCGGGGGACCGCCGCCCCCGCGTTGTTGAACAGCAGGTCCACCCGGCCGAACCGCTCGCGCACCGCGGCGAACAGCGCCTCCACCTCCGCGGGGCTGCGGATGTCGGTCGGCACGGCCAGGACCCGGTCGGCGTCCGGCCCGGCGAGGCCGACGGTCTCCTCCAGCGCCTCCTTGCGGCGCCCGGCCACCGCCACCGACCAGCCGTCCGCGAGCAGGGCGAGCGCGGCCGCCCGGCCCAGGCCGCTCCCGCCCCCGGTGACCACGGCGGTCCCGCGCGCGTGCGCCCGGACCGCGTCCCGTCCCCCCGCGCGCCCCGGCGCGCGGTCCTCCCCGCGGGGGCTCACCGGCTGCCCGTGTTCATCCACGCCCGCAGCACCCGGCGCGCGCGGGGGCCGGGCTCGTCCACGTAGGGGGAGCGCCCGTGCAGGACCCTGCTGTTGCGGATGAGCAGCAGGTCGCCCGCCGCCAGCCGCAGGCCGAAGGCGATCTCCGGCCGGTAGAGGACCTCGTCGAGGACGTCGAGGGCCTCCCACTGGCGCTCGGTCAGCGGCGGCCCGCCCCTCTCCGGCGAGGTGCGCACGGTACGGGTCTGGTAGTAGCAGCCCACCGTCCCGTCCTCCTGGGTGAACAGGATCGGGGAGACGATGACCTGCTGCCCGGCCCGCCCCGTCCGGTCGAAGGTCCAGTCCTCCTCCAGGGTCGCCAGGACGTCCGGGCGCTCCCGCTCGATGATCTCCCGCACGTACCGCGCGCTCGCCAGCTTGGTGTCGCCCCCGCCCAGCACCGCGGGCTGTAGGCAGAGCAGGACGAGCACGTCGCAGGTGTCGCAGTGGAACCCCAGCTCGGTGGCCCCGTCCCCGTCCCGGTCGCGCAGGACCTGCCACAGGTCGCCCTGGGCGTTCTGCGGGATGATCTCGCCGAAGTCGCGCATCACGAAGGACAGGGCCTCCACGATCTCCCCGCCGTCCGCGGACGCGTCCATCAGGTTGGGCACGTGGGCGAAGCCCACCGAGCGGATGCTCTCCTCCGTGAAGGCGCGGAGCCCGTCGCGCACGTGCGCGGCCCCGTCCCACCTCCCGGCGGTGGCGTCCGCCCAGAGCAGGCGCCTGTCCTCGTCCCCGAGCGGCTGCGACCACAGCGCTCGACGGGTGTCCAGGGTCGTGCTGCCCCAGCCGATCTCGGTCACGGTGTCATCGGTCATGGTGAGGATCGTTCCCTTCGTCGTGAACATCGGCACCCGGTTCCGGCAGGAAGCCGACACCGGCGGCCCACGCCATGGCGGCGGACCACCACGCGGGGGTCGGCGGGGCGAAGCGCACGCCGACACGGTCGAGCGCGGCCGCGGTGGAGGAGCTGTCCACCACGACGTTGCGGTCCTCCAGCTGCGACCACGCCGAGGCCAGCCGAGCGGCGGTCGGCCTGGTCCGCTCCACCCGGGCCAGGGCGGCGGCGAACGCGTCCTCTCCGGTCAGCTCGATCGGGTAGCCCAGGCCGACGAGCCAGGACACGAGCTCGTCGTGGGGCACCGTGTGCGGCGTCTCGACGTGGTAGGCGCCCGGTGCCGCGTACGGGTTCGTCACGATCGCCGCGATTCCGGCCGCCACCGTGTCGACGTGGGAGAACGCGAAGGTCTCCCCGGGCCGGCTCGGCGCCGCCCCGGCCAGGACGTAGCCGCGGACCAGCTGGTAGACCCTGTTGTCCTCCACGTTGGCCTGGAAGGCGCCCGTGGCGCTGTGCGCCGCGACGTGCCCGCTGCGGTGGACGTAGCACTGGCGGCCCGACGCGGCCCAGGAGCGGACGGCCTCCTCGGCCGCGAACTTGGTCCTCTCGTAGGGGGTGCGGAACCCCTGGCCGATCCGCAGGTCCGCCTCGCTGAACCGGCGGACCGGCCCCTCCACCCCGCCGGCGACGGCCAGGGTCGACAGGTGGTGCAGCCGGGCGCCGGGGACCTGCGCGTCGACCCACCCGAGCAGCCGCCGGACCGCGGCGACGTTGGTCCGCTCCAGGTCGGCGGGCGGGGCCACCAGGCGCACGTCCGCGGCGGCGTGCACGACCACCTGCACGTCCCGCACGCGGGCGAGGGCCTCGGGGGACAGGCCCAGGCCCTCGCGGTCGATGTCGCCCGCGACCACGTCGAACCCGCCCCGTCCGGCGACGGCGCCCTCCGGTCCCGGGGGGAGCCGCAGCGCGGCGTCGGCGTCGCGTTCGCCCCGCACCAGGCACGTGACCCGGGCGCCCCGGGCCGTGAGCGCGGCGAGCAGGTGCCTCCCCACGTAGCCGGTGGCCCCGGTGAGCAGGGCCCGCACCGGTTCGCCGGTGACCCGTGCGCGCGGCGCGGGCTGGACGGAGCCGTCGTACAGCAGTCGGCCGGAGGTCGAGACGGGGGACCTGGTGTGGGGCAGGGGAGTGGCGCCCGCCTCGGCCGCCACGGCGCGGCCGAAGGACGCGACGACGCCGTGGGCCGCGTCGTGGGACAGCCGCGGCCACGCGTACACGAGGTCGGTCACCAGCCGCCCCTCGACGATGCGGGCGGTCAGGCGCATCCGGTACAGGGGATCGCCGTCCGGGCAGCGCGCCGCCCCGCCCGCCTCGGGCGCGACGGACCACCGCAGCGACGGCTCGTCGGGCAGCTCGAACGTGCCCAGGAAGTTGAACCCCACGTCGGGGCGCGGACCCGGCGCGTCCATCGGCAGCTCCGGGGCCTCCCGCACGCGGCGCTCGACCTCGCCCACCCGCTCGGCCGCGGTGTCCGCTCCCGCCGGGCGGCCGTCCGGGCCCCACAGGGCCCCGGCGGCGGTCCGGGCGGCGCGGTCGTCGCGCCGGGACCCGCGGACGGTGTCCGCCGGCCCGGCCCGCACCGCCCGGACGGGGTGGTCGACGACCACGTGCTTGACCGCCGTGAACCAGCCGACGGTGTCCATGTGGTCGCCGCCCTCGCCGGTGGTGTCGCGGCCGTGGGTCTCCACCTCCACCCCCAGGCGCGACCGGCCGCTCCAGCGCAGGGCGGCCTCGGCCAGGGCCGTCAGCAGGAACGCCTCCAGGCGCTGGGCCCGCCCGTGGCGCCGGACGAGCCGGGCGGTGGCGCTCTCGTCCAGGGCCCAGGTGAGGGCCACCGGTTCGGTGGTCCCGGCGGGCTCCGGCACGGCCCGCTCCGGTGCGGGGGGAGGCGGCGGGGCCTTCGCCGCCCACCGGTAGAAGTCGGCCGTGGGCGGCAGGTCGGACCGCTGCCCGGAGAGGGCCGCCCGGTAGGCGTGGGCGAGGTCGTCGAGCAGGATCCGCCAGGAGAGGCCGTCGACGGCCAGGTGGTGGACGATCACCGCGAGCCGGTCCCGGACGCCGTGCCCGCCGGAGAAGAGGTGGACCCGGATCAGGCGCCCGGCCCGCGGGTCCATGCCGCGCTGCAGCTCCGAGCACGTGGCCTCGACCGCCTCAGCCAGCTGGCCCGTGGTGCGGGGCAGGGAGGAGAAGGTCACCGCGTCCACGTCGCCGGCGGGGCGGGGGACCCCGGGGCCCTCGGGGCCCACCGGCTGCCGCAGCGCCGGGTGGCGCCGCAGCACGTCCTCCACCGCTGCGGAGAGGGCCGCCGCGTCCACCGGCGTCCCGCAGCACAGCACGGCGGACTGGTTCCAGTGCCGGTGGTCCCCGAGGCGCTGCCGGAACAGCCAGCGCTGGGCCGGCGCGAGTGCGCCGCCCTCCCCGGGCCCCTCGGCTCCCGCGCCTCGGTCGTCCTCCGCGTCCTCGCCCGCCGGCCGTGCGGCGGAGGCCAGCAGCATCGGGGTCGGGTTCCGGTAGAAGTCCTCGAACGCCACGCGGTACCCGGACCGCCGCAGCAGCGTGACCGTGCGCATGGCCAGGATCGAGTCGCCGCCGAGTTCGAGCACGTCGGCGTGCGGGTCCACGAAGGGCAGGCCCAGCGCGCCCGCCCACAGCTCCGCGACCGCCCGCACCAGGGGCATCCCGATCGGCTCCGGAGCCGCGTCCCGGCCGGGGGCGGCCCGCCTGCCGCCGCTCTCCAGGACCCCGTCCACGACCGCGGCCAGGCGGTCGCGGTCGAGCTTGCCGTTCGGCCCGGTGGGGAAGTCGGGCAGGGCGACGATCGGCTGCGGGATCGAGTACCCGGGCAGCCTGTCGCGCAGGTGGGAGCGGAGCGCGTCGAGCACCACCCCCTCGTCGTGCCCGGCCGCCGGGCGCACCGCGGCCAGGAGCTGTCCCCCCGAGGAGGTCTCCCGCACGAACACCGCGGACTGGCCGACGCCGGGGAACTCGCCTATCACCCACTCCACCTCGGCGGGGTCCACCCGGAAGCCCCGGATCTTGACCTGGCGGTCCGTCCGGCCCGTGAAGACGAGGTTCCCGTCCGGGCGGCGGCGGCACGTGTCGCCGGTGCGGTACACCCGCTCCCCGTCGTGCCGGACGAAGCGCAGCGCCGTCTCGTCGGGGCGGCCGTGGTAGCCGGCGGTGACCCCGCGCCCGCCGATGAGGAGCTCCCCCTCCACCCCGTCGGTGACCGGCAGGCCGTCGGGGCCGAGCAGGCGCAGGGAGACGTCCCCGAGCGCCGTGCCGACGGGGACCGTCGCCTCGTCCGCCGGGAGGTCGGCGGGGGAGGACGCGACGAAGCACGTCGCGCCGATCGTGGTCTCCGTGGGCCCGTAGTGGTTGACCACGCGGTCCGCCACGCCCCCGGCGAGGAGGCCGGCGGCGAGGGAGCGGGGGAGCGTCTCACCGCCCAGCAGCAGCGTGCCCAGCGGCGGGCTCCCGGGGGGCCTCCCCTCCAGCAGGGCCGTCAGGTGGGAGGGGGTCGTCTTGAGCACCGACACCCCGGCGCGGGCCAGGGACGCCCAGAACGCCTCGGGGTCGCGGGTCTCGTGGTCGGGCACCACGTGCACCGAGCCGCCCGTGGCGAGGGCGAGCAGCCACGAGGTGTGGCCGAGGTCGGCCGCCATCGTCGTGACGTGCGCGACGCACGGCGCGTCCGCGCGGGTCAGCCCCAGCCGGCGGCGCAGCGAACGGGCGTAGTGGACGGCGTTGGCGTGGGTCACCGCGACGGCCTTGGGCTCCCCGCTGGACCCCGACGTGAAGGACAGGTAGGCCGCGTCCGAGGCCGGTTCGCTCCCCGGCGAGGCGGACGGCACCGGCGGGTCGACCGGTCCCGCGGCGGCCAGCGCGTCCACGTCCAGCACCTCGGCGCGGTACCCCTCGGGCGCCGGCACCGCCCCGTCGGTGCCGAGCACGTGCCGCACGGCGACGGCGTCCAGGCGCGCCCGCACGTCGGGCGCGCTCCACGAGGGGTCGATGAGCACCGCGGCGGCGCCCGAGCGCAGGACGCCGTACAGCAGTGCGCACACGCGGCCGTCGCGGGGGCCGATCACCGCCACCCGGTCGCCGCGTCCGGCGCCCAGGCCGTGCAGGTGGGCGGCGACGCGACCGGACGCGGCATGGAGCGCGCGGTAGTCGAGGGAGCGGACGCCGTCGGTCAGCGCCGTCCGGTCCGGATGGGACCGGGCCCCCCGGGTGAGCAGGTCGGGGAGGGAGAGCGCGGGACGCATCGTACGGGTCAAGGGCGTGGGCCTCCGGTTCGCGCGGTGTCGGGGCGGCGGTGTCGTGGATGCGTGGCCGGGACGGGGGAGCCGGCCACGAACGCCTCCAGCGGCTCCCCGGGGGACAGGCGCCGGGACAGCTCCCAGGCGATCATGCGGTGCAGGCCGTCCAGGTGGATGAGGCCGGTGCGGACGCGGAGGTCCCCGTAGTCGGAGTGCGGCACCGGGCGGGTGCTCAGGTAGACCGGGGTCAGGGGCGCGCTCCGCAGCAGCTCCAGCTTCCGCGCGCAGACCGGGTTGGCCGCGGCCATGCCCGGACCGCCCGCGCGGATCCGGTCCGCGGCCTCGCCGACCGTCAGGCCGGACCGGGGCACCAGCTCGACCGCGCCCCCCTCGCTCAGGTGCCAGGGCAGGACCACGCCGAGCACCTCCTCCCTCGTCAGCCGGACCAGGGACCAGGCGCCGAGCAGGTCCTCGGCCATGGCCAGGGCCTTTTCGCCGTCACGGTTGGAGTTGGCCGCGTGGGGCCGGTCGGCGGGATGGTCGCGCAGGTACACCGCCCTCACCTGGTCGTACGTGACCGGGTGGACGAGCCTCACGCGGTGGCCCCCCGCTCGGCCGCCGCGTACTCGGTGAAGTGCCGGGCGGAGAACAGCTCGGGCCACCGCCCGCCGCCCAGGTCGAGCTCGCGGGCGCGGGAGAGCATGTACCGCCAGTAGGGCTTGACGGGCCGCCACCGCGCGCCGGCCTGGCAGTACGACGCGTCGACGAAGTAGCGGGGGCGGGAGGGTGCGGGGCCGGCGGGTCTGCGGGCGTGGAACAGGGCGGAGTTCATCAGCACGGTGGAACCGGGAGGGAGGCTGTCGATGACGACCTCGCCCGGAAGCTCCGCGGTCCCCAGGTGGGCGCGGGCCGTCTTGTCCGCGTGCTCGCGGTGGGAGCCGGGCAGGACCGCGAGGCTCCCGACGGTCCGGTCGAGGCCGCCGAGGTAGTGCAGGGCGTGCACCATCAGCAGGTCCGGGTCCTCCCGGTCGTTGGGCTCGTGGTCGTGGTGCCAGGGCTTGCCGGTGGTCGCGGCCCCGTGCCGGTCGCTGTGCAGGTGGTGGAAGACGAAGGAGGGGCCCATGAGCTCGGACAGGACCTCCAGCAGCGGCTCGTGGGTGAGGAGCCGCCCGTGGGCGGGCAGCTCCAGCTCCAGGAGCGGGGGAGGGCCGTGCACGTCCGGGGCCAGGCAGGCGGCGATCGAGCGGTCGCGCAGGCCCTCGTCCACCCAGCGGTCGACCTCGGGCAGGAGGCTGCCGAGGAGGGGGTCGGGGAGCAGGCCCGGGAGGACGAGGTATCCGGATTCGGCGAACTGTTTCTGCCGCGTGGTGACGGTGTCGCCTTCCTGGGGAAACGCATGCATCAGGATATCGCCCCTGTTTCGCACGTTGGTGGTGGGCCGTTCGCGTGGCACGAGCGGGACGCTCGCGAAATATCGATCATGGACCGGTTATGCGCATGTGGGCGGTGCTCGGCTCCTCGTGCTTGCCGGTCATGATCTCGGGGAACGGCGGGAGAGCAAGGCCGGCGGGGGACGCCGGGCCGAAGGTCGCCAGTATTAGTTTCCATTTGCTTCGGGCGATGTCAAGGGAAACCAGGAAATACCGCTGCGACCTGCCGGGATGCCTGCCTCTGCTGCTGAGGGTGTTTTGCATGGTGCCGGAGGGGCGATTTCCCTTTTCGTTCCTCGGGTCGGGGAGGCGGGTGCGGTTTCCCGTTGGCACTTCCGGACTTCGTCGCCGGGGTCGAGAAATGTTCTACCGGCGGGCCGCAGGTCGGGGGGTGGACCACCGTGTTCCGATGTGGGTGCACCACGCGGAATCCCTTTTGTCAAGGGTTGCGTATTGTCGGTGGATTGTGCTTGCGGGCATGGAAAGCGGTTGCTCGGCTGTGTGTCCGAAAAATTGGGGGGAGAGTTGTGGATGGGAATGCTGTGAAAGGAGAAAGGGAGAAGGCGCACCGTCGTCCCATGGGGCGGGATCCGAGGGTGCGGGGTCCGCCCGGCGGGGCCCGCGGGGCGCCGTCGTGCGCGGGCCGCGCACGGCCGCCTCCGTGTCCGGCGTCCGGGGGCCTACACGTCCCCGTCCGGCCCGGCTCCCGTGCCCGGTGCGGCGACGTGGTCCTGGGCCCACTCCACGAGCGGCAGCAGCAGCGCGGTCACCTCGCGGCCCTCGGCGGTGAGGCTGTAGACCACGTACGGAGGGACCACCGGCCTGGCGTCGCGCAGGACCAGCCCGTCCGCCTCGAGGGTGCGCAGGGTCTGGGCGAGCATCTTCTCGCTGATCCCGCCGATGGCGCGCAGCAGCCCGCTCCAGCGCAGCGGCCCCTCGGCGAGGGAGATCAGGACGAGCACCCCCCACTTGCTGGTGACGTCCCCCAGCAGCCGCCGCGAGGGGCAGTCCGAGGACAGGACCTCCCCCCGGGGCCACGGGCCGGCCGGGTTCTCCTGCGACGTCTTCATGCCCGGACCTTACCAAAAGGTAGGTACCTCACTTAAAGGTGCGTACACGACTTCTGGAATGCGCTCGAGAACAGGCCTGTTGCCACCGCACGAAGGCCGGGAACCCCCGGCCCGCGATCGGAAGGACCCGCATGTCCGTCGTCATCACCGGCGCCACCGGCCACCTCGGCCGCCTCGTCGTCGCCGACCTCCTGGCCCACGGCCTCCCCGCCGACCGGATCACCGCGACCGGGCGCGACGCCGGCCGGCTGGCCGCGCTCGCCGCCACCGGAGTGCGGACCGCGCGCGCCGACCTCGACGACCCGCAGGCGCTCAAGGCCGCCTTCCAGGGGGCCGACACCCTCCTCCTGATCTCCGGGAGCGAGGTCGGCCGGCGGGTGCCCCAGCACACCAACGCCGTGGAGGCCGCGAAGGAGGCCGGGATCGGGCACATCGTCTACACCAGCGCCCCACGGGCCACCGACACCACCCTGGTCCTGGCCCCCGAGCACAAGGCCACGGAGGAGGTCCTCGCGGCCTCCGGCGTCCCCGCCACGATCCTGCGCAACGGCTGGTACAACGAGAACTACGGGCAGCAGATCGACCGGGCCCGCGAGAGCGGCGTCGTCACCGGCAGCGTCGGCGGGGGAAGGGTCGCCAGCGCCTCCCGGCAGGACTACGCCGAGGCCGCGTCGGCCGTCCTTCGCGCCCCGGAGGCCCACGCCGGCGCCGTGTACGAGCTCTCCGGCGACACCGCCTGGACCCACCCGGAACTGGCCCGGGACCTCGGCGCGGTGCTCGGCCGCGAGGTCGTCTACCGCGACCTCACCCCCGAGGAGCACCTGGCCGCGCTGACCGCGGCCGGACTGGACGAGGGCACCGCCGGGTTCGTCGTCGCCCTGGACGCCAACATCCGCGACGGGGAGCTCGACGCCACCAGTGGTGAGCTGTCCCGCCTGATCGGCCGCCCGACCACCCCGCTGGCCGAGACCCTGCGCGCCCTGGCCTGACGCCCGGAGGGCGTCCGGGGCGCCGGGCGGTGCGGGTTCCGCCCCGCACCCGCCCGGCGGCGCCCGCGGGTCGCCGTTGTGCGCGGGCCGCGCGCGCGACTACCTTCGTGTCCGGCGCTCCGCCCCACCGGAGCCGCCTTCCGACGGTAGGGAGCCCCCGCATGCGCATCGACCTGTCCGGCAGGACCGCCCTGGTCACCGGTTCCACCCAGGGCATCGGCCTCGCCATCGCGCTGGGCCTGGCCCGCGCCGGCGCCCGGGTCGCCGTCAACGGCCGGACCGGGGAGTCCGTCGGCCGGGCGCTGGAGGGCCTGGGCCGGGAGCTCCCCGGGGCCGAGCTGGTCGCCGCCCCGGGGGACATCGCCACCGACGAGGGCGCGCGCCGCGTCCTCGACGCGGCGGGGCACGCGGACATCCTCGTCAACAACCTCGGCATCTTCGGCGCCCGGCCCGCGCTGGAGGTGGACGACGACGAGTGGCGGCACTACTTCGAGGTCAACGTCCTCACGGCGGTGCGCATGACGCGCGGGCTCCTGCCGGGCATGAAGGAGCGCGGCTGGGGCCGGGTGCTGAACATCGCCAGCGACTCGGCGGTGGTCGTCCCCGCCGAGATGATCCACTACGGCGTGACCAAGACCGCCCTGCTCTCGGTGTCCCGGGGCTTCGCCAAGGAGGCCGCGGGCACGGGGGTCACGGTCAACTCCGTGATCGCGGGCCCCACGCACACGGGCGGCGTGGAGGAGTTCGTCTACCAGCTGGTCGACAAGGACCTGCCGTGGGAGGAGGCCCAGCGCGTCTTCATGCGGGAGCACCGGCCGCAGTCCCTCCTCCAGAGGCTGATCGAACCGGAGGAGATCGCGAACATGGTCGTCTACCTCAGCTCGCCCCTGGCCTCGGCCACGACGGGCGGCGCCCTGCGCGTCGACGGAGGGTACGTCGACTCGATCCTGCCCTGAGGCCCCGCCGCCCCGGCGGAGGGCGGGCACGCCCCGGGGGCCAGACCCGGGGCCGGACCACCGGTCCCCGCGTCAGCGCCCCGAGCTGCCGGGACTGGCGTGCCACAGGCGGCGCCGCGCCGCCCCCGGGAGCGGACCTGGGGCGGACCGCCCCGGCGGCGGCCCCGGAGGGACCGCGGACGGGTCCGCGCGCAGCGCCTCCGCCAGCGCTTCGGCGCCCCGCTCCTCCCAGACGCGGTGCAGTTCGGACAGGTCGTGGGCGTGGGAGGCGGTCACCGTCGCCATCCCCGTCCCGGACCGGCGCACCCTGCCGCGCACGGCCAGCAGCGGGCAGGAGAACACCGTGGCCGCGCACCGGTGCTGCACCGACGCGAAGAAGGTCAGGTCGGCCAGCCCCGTCGCGTCGTCCACGGTCGCGAAGACGATCCGCTGCCCGGACCGCACCGCCGGGGTCTGCGTGGCCACCTTCACCCCCGCCACCAGCACCTCCTCGCCCGCGGGCACCAGGTGCAGGTCCTGGGCGCGCACCAGGCGGTGGCGGACCGCCAGGAAGGCGAGGAAGTCGGCGTAGCCGTCGAGCAGGTGCCGCTCCACCTCGTAGCCCAGCACCTCCAGCTCGGCCGATACCCGCTCGTCCGCGGTGGTCGCCGGGAGCGACCCCCGCGCCGGCGCCGTGCCCTCCAGCGGCAGCGGGAGCTGCCCCCGGTCGGTCCGCGTCCTGCGGGACCTCTCCAGGGCGGACACCTGCAGGAGCAGGTCGCGGCGGTCGGGAGGCCCGGCCCCCCGCTGTCCCGCGCCCTCCCCGGGCGGTTCCGCACCCGTGCCGCCCGCCCGGGGCCCCGGGACGGCGTCCGGCCCCCCGCCCACCCCCGACAGGGCGTCGAAGGCGCCCACCCGCACCAGGCTGTCCAGCGCCTCGCGGGACAGGTGCGCCCGCTCCGCGGCGTCCGGCAGCGACAGGAACGGCCGCTCCGCCAGGATCCGGTCGACCTCCGCCCCTGTGACGCCCCGGACGTCGGCCAGGGACGCGCGCACGCCCCACCGCCCGTCCGGCGCCCGTTCGGCCCGCCACGGGCGCTCGGACCGGTTGACGTCCACGCCCAGGACGGGGACCCCGAAGCGGCGGGCGTCGGCGACCAGGACGCGGCGCGGGTACATGCCGGGGTCGTGGGTGAGGATCCCCGCGTAGAAGGCGGCCGGGTGGTGCCGCTTGAGCCACGCCGACTGGTAGGTGGGCAGCGCGAACGCGGCGGCGTGCGCCTTGCAGAACCCGAAGGAGCCGAACGAGGCCACGACCTCCCAGGCGCGTTCCACGGTCTCCTCGTCGTGCCCGCAGTCGTAGGCCATGGAGGTGAACTCCTCCCGCACGTCGGCGCGCCCCTGCTCCGTGCCGAGCCTCCGGCGCATCGCCTCGGCCCGGTCCGGCCCGCAGGTGGTCATGGCGTGCAGGAGGGCGATGATCTGCTCGTGCCAGATCACCACCCCGCCGGTCTCGGCGAGCACGCCGTCCAGGAGCGGGGTGAGCGACCGCGCCGGGGGCGCGCCGTCGCGGGCCGACAGGTAGGGGGTGACCATGTCGCTCTTGACCGGACCGGGGCGGAACAGGGAGATGTCGGCGATCAGGTCGGCCATGTCCGCGGGGCGCAGGCGGCTGAGGAGCTCGCGCTGGCCGGGCGACTCGATCTGGAAGCAGCCCAGGGTGAGCGAGGCCCCGATCATCGCGTAGGTCGCCTCGTCCCGGGGCAGGGCCTCCAGGTCCGGCGCCCGGCCGGTGGTGCGCTCCACCTCGGACCGCGCGTGGGCCAGCGCCGACTGCATGCGCACCCCGATGACGTCCAGTTTGACGAGCCCCATCCGCTCCACGCCGTTCTTGTCCAGCTGGACCACGGGGTAGCCGGCCGGGGAGGGCTCGACCGGGACGCGGTCGCGCAGGGAGTCGTCGGAGACGACCAGGCCGCACGGGTGCATGGCCGTGTGCCGGGGCAGGCCGTCCAGCCTCTCCGCCAGCCGGAACAGGTTCTGGGTGGCGGGGTCGTCGAGGCCCGCGCCGTCGTAGCGCCGCAGCTCGGGCAGCTCCCGGGCGGCCTCGCGGATGCCGCTCGCCCTCAGGTGGGGGAAGGCCTTGGCGAGCCGGTCGACCTCCAGCGGGGGCAGGCGCAGGGCCGCCCCCACCTCCCGCAGGGCGCTGCGGGCCCGGTAGGTCTCCGTCATCGACACGCACGCCGTCCCGCCCGGGTGGGCGCCGAACACCGCGTCGTAGGCCTCCAGCCTGCGGGCGGACTCCACGTCCAGGTCGATGTCCGGCAGCCCCGGGCGGCCGTGGCCCAGGAACCTCTCCATCAGCAGCCCGTGGTCCAGCGGGTTGACGGCGGAGACGCCCAGCAGGTGGTTGACCAGGCTGCCGGTGCCCGAACCTCGGATGGAGCAGCGGATGCCCTTGTCGCGGATACGGGCGGCGGCGTCGGCGACGGTCAGGAAGTAGGCGGGCAGGCGCTTGTTCTCGATGACCTCCATCTCCTGGGACAGCCGGTGCAGGGCGCGGGGGTCGCGTCCCAGTCCGAGCCGGACCAGGCCGTCCTCGCAGGCCCGCAGGAGCCGGTCGGACGCGTGGGGGACGGAGGGCAGGTGGAGGCCGCCCATGCCGAGGTCGGCGGCGGGGTCCAGGACGCAGGACGAGGCCAGGGCGGCGGTGTGGGCGATCAGGCGCCGGGCGCGGGCGGTGTCCCCGCCGCACAGCCGGTCGGCGACGGCGAGCATCTCCGCGCCGCTCTTGAGGTAGGCCCGGTCCGTGGCGGGGCCCGGCCGGGAGCCGCCGGGGGCCCACCGCCGGGCCTGGTCCAGGACGTGCGCCACCTCGGCGTCCTCCGCCACGGGGTAGCGGACGGCGTTGGTGAGCACGGCGAGGGTGCGGGTCTCGGCGGCCAGGGCCAGCAGGGCGCGGGCGGTGCGCCGCTGTCCGGGCAGGCCGTGGTCGGCCACGGCGATCGCGACCTCGGCCGCGTCCTTCCAGCGGGCGAGCAGCCGCCGGGCGTGGGAGGGGCGTTCCCGGGCGACGGCCTCGCCGACGTCGGAGTCCGGGCCCAGGAGCACGACCACGCCCGAGGGGTCGCCGGCCACGGCCGCGTGGGGGAGGGCCGGGGCCCCCGGGGCCCGCGGCGGGCCGGAGGGGCCGGGACCGTGCTCCAGTGGGGGCCCGTGCCCGGCCCCGGGGGCGGAACGCGTGTGGGCGTGGGCGCGGGTGACGAGGCGGCACAGGGTCGCCCAGCCGGTGCGGCCCCGGGCCAGGAGGGTGACCCGGCCGCCGTCGGGGGAGTCCAGCGCGAGGTCGCAGCCCAGCACGGGGCGGATGCCCGCCCGGCGGCAGGCGTCGACGTGCCGGACCATGCCGTACACGCCGTCGCGGTCGGTGAGGGCGAGGACGTCCTGGCCCAGGTCGGCGGCGCGGGCGGCCAGGCGCTCGGGAGGGCAGGTGCCGTGGTGCGCCGAGAACGAGGAGGCGACCCCCAGGTGGGCGAATTCCGTGTGCTCGCCGCCGTGCCGCATGTGCGGTTCCTCCCCGTGTGCCGGGCCTCGGCCCATGTCTGGTGCCGGTGGGGAAGAAGCGACACAATCGAACCTATGTACGAATTCTAGACCATGGGGCGGCGTCCCGGGGCGGCGCGCGCGCGGCGGGGCCGCGGGTCAGCCGCTCACGCGTCGCTCGCGCGGAACCCCCTGGTAGGACTGCCCGGCCATCTGCGTCACCCGCGTGGCCGGGACCTCGGCCACCTCCCAGCGCCACTGGTAGGGCTCCTCGCGGTACTGCTCCACCCAGGTGATCCGCGCCCGGAGCCCGGCGCGCGTCTCGACCCACGCCAGGAGGTAGGCGTACCCGCCCGCCTCGCGGGCGCGGACGAGGGGCGGCACACGGGTCAGCGGACTCGGCATGTGCCCATTGTCGCAGGTGGGGTGGTGAGTGTCCGGGGTCTTCGCGCCACATCCTCCGACGCCGGGCCCCCGGGGGCGGTGCGCCGGCTCCCGGGGTGTCGGGTGCGGGCCCGCGTCCGTCGGGCGGCGCGCCGGGGGCCGCAGGCCCGCGGGCCCCTGGGCGGGCCCTCCCGGGGCGGGGGCCGCCCAGGGGGCCGCCCAGGGGGCCGGTCGGGGTCGACCCGTACCGGCGCGCCGACCCCCGGCATGCGGGCTACCGGCGGGCCGGGAGGGCCCCCTCCAGTTCCTGGACGAGTCTGTCCAGGGCGACCGCGGCCCGGGGCAGGGGGGTGTCGGCCCTGGTCAGCATCACGACCCGCAGGAACTCGCCGACCGGGCGCACGAGCAGCGATCCGCCTCCCCGGAGGCGGATCACCACGTGGTCGACCGCGCCGTACCGCGTCAGCGAGCCGATGCGCCCCGCACCGCTGAAGAGGAAGCTGCCCAGGGCCGAGAGCTGGTCCGCCCCGCGGCGGTCGGCGCCCCGGGCCAGGGTGTGGACCATGCCCCCCTCCGTGCAGAGCACCACGTTCTCGACCCCGGGGACGTCCGCGAGGAGGGCGCTCAACGCCGGGCTGGTACTGGGAGGGCCGGTCTTGTTCATCGCGAACCTTCTGGCAGTCGGGTGGAGGCGGGACCGAGCGCATCACGGAGGGTCGAACGCAGAACGGATATAACGCTCGGAAACGGCGAAGATACACTGTGCTGCAACTTGTTCAAAATTCAACTTCCCCGGCGGTAAAGCCGCCCCCCGTACGCCGCCGCCGGACCGGGGCGGCCGGCGCCGCGGCCGTCCGGCGGAACGCCGGGCGCAGGTCCAGGTCACAGGCGCGGGGCACGCCTTCGCCGGGGCGCCCCGGCGGGCCGGAGGCGCACCCCGGGGCCGGCCTCTCCCGGAGCCGTCCGAACACGAGTGCGGAAGATCACGACGGCGGCCGGTGCGGAACACTGGACGCGCGGGAGGGAGGCCCACCACACTCCGCCCGGGGAGACTCCCCGGCACGACACCACGACGCGGCGGACACCCCCCGCCAGACGAGAACGGACGACCCATGCCCGCACCACGACGGATCCGGCGAACGGCCCCCGGCGGACTCCTCGCGGCCCTCCTCGCCGTGACCACCGCCTCGGCCTGCGCCGGACCGGGTGAGACCGAGGCCGAGGCCGTCGGGGCCCACGCCGCCGACGAGAGCGCGACCGGGACCGCCGAGGGCTTCCCCGAGGGCACCTTCGACTACCAGCTCGGCGCCTCCTACGAGCCCCCCGCCGGGGTGGGAACGGTGGTCCGCGACTCCACGGCCGAACCCGCGCCGGACATGTACTCGATCTGCTACGTCAACGGGTTCCAGACCCAGCCGGGCGACCTGGAGTGGTGGCTCCTCGAACACCCCGACCTCATCCTGCGCGACGCCTCCGGCGAACCGGTCGTGGACCCGGGGTGGCCGGCCGAGCGGATCCTGGACACCTCCGACGAGGACAAGAGGGCCGACATCGCCGAGATCCTCGCCGAGACCATCGCCACCTGCGCCGAGAAGGGCTTCGACGCGGTCGAGTTCGACAACCTCGACTCCGACCTGCGCTCGCAGGGCCTGCTGACCCAGGACCACAACCTGGCGCTGGCCACCGAGCTGGTCGCCCTGGCCAACGGGCACGGTATGGCCGCCGGGCAGAAGAACGCGGCCGAGGTGACCCAGCGGGGCAGGGACGAGGTCGGCTTCGAGTTCGCCGTGGCCGAGGACTGCGCCGTCTGGAGCGAGTGCTCCGCCTACACCGGGGTCTACGGGGACGACGTGATCGCGGTGGAGTACCCCGACGCCCTGGAGGAGGCGGGGATGACCTTCGCCGAGGCCTGTGACGCCGAGGGCGCGCCCTCCCGGATGATCCTGCGCGACCTGGACCTGGTCGGGCCGGAGCACGAGGACCACCTCTACGAGGCCTGCTGACCCGGGCGGCCCGGCTCCGCAGGCACGCGCGGTGACCCCGCCCCGCCCCGCCACGGCGGGGCGGGACCGAGGTCACCGGTGGCGCGGAAGAGCCCCGCCCGGTGCGAACCGGGTGTCCGTGCCCGGTGAGAACAGCACACTCGGTACTCCCGGGGGCCGGGCGATCCCCGCCCGCTCCAGGAGCGTCTCGTCCCAGCCGAGGGGGCTCGCCCGGTACAGCCGCCAGTCCGGATGGGCGGCGGCCACCCACCGGGTGCGGCCCGCGTGGTGCGTGTGCAGCCCCCACCGGTCGGTCACGAACCGCTCGAAGGGGGACGGGTCGTCGACCGGGTCGCCCACCCGCAGGTGGAAGCGGCCCCGGGCCGGGCCCGGGGACCGGGGCAGGCGCCGCCGGGTCGCGTACGCCACCCCGTCCCCGTCGGCGGAGACGGAGACGTCCGACCACATGTACGGGAGCCCCGCCGCCGCGCGCCCCGCGAGGACGGTGTGCGCGGAGGAGGCCTCCAGCGACAGGAAGACCACCCCCCGCCGTCCGAGGCCGTCCACGGAGTACAGCCGGACGTTGACCTCGCCGTAGCCGCCGCCGGGCACCCCTCCCGGCAGGCGGGTGCGCGCCACGCGGAAGGCGACGACGCCGACGTAGGTGACGCCGTCCAGGACGTCCGGCCGGGTGCCCGGGGGCAGGAGCGGGGCCGCCTCCTCCGGGGGGAGCGGCCAGTGCCAGAAGGCGACGTCCCGCCACTCCTGGAGCATCAGGGCGGGCCGGGGGAGCGGCGGGGCGGTGGGCGGGGGGAGCCGCGAGGGGCCGGGTGCGGAAGCCATGAGGGCATGCTCCCAGCCCGTGCCGCCGTCCGTGGGCGCGGCCCGCCTCAGCCGCCGAAGTCCCCGCTGTCGAACGCACCCTCGTCGGCGTCGCCGTCGGTGACCCACCAGCGGACCGGGGCGGAGCGGACCACGCCCGGGTCGTAGGCCAGCACCAGCTCGTCGGACCCGTCGGCGTCGTGGTCCGCGCAGGCGAACGCCTCGGCCGTCCGGGCGGCGGGGGAGTCGGCGCCCCGCGGCCCGTCCTCCGGTCCGCTGCGCACCAGGGGCGGCCCCCCGGCCGCGGAGAACTCCCCGCCGTCCTCGTCCAGCAGGTCGACGCCGTGCCCGGCGAGCCCCACCGCGAGCGTGTCCGCGCCGTCCCCGTCCAGGTCGCACGCGGCCACCGTGCGCTGGTGGTAGCTGATGGAGGGCTCGGTCGCGGTCAGGGGCACGGGGAGGGGCTCGGGGGCCTGCGTGCCGAAGGGGCCGCGGTAGACGTTCATCCTGCCGTCGACCTCGTCGGGCTCGGTCCCGTGGCCGGGCTCGTCGTTGCGGGTCCCGTCGTCGCCGACGGCCACGTCGGTCTCCCCGTCGCCGTCGAAGTCGCCGAAGGCGGACAGGGAGCCGGGGAGCAGTTCGAGGGCGTCCCACCCCGCGGGGTCGCCGGGGCCGGTCACGAGCAGGGTGTTGGCGGGCTGTTCGCCGTCGCTGCCGTGCCGGACGAGCAGCGGGGCGGGACCGCCGCCGGGCCCGGCGGGGGCGGCGACGAGCTCGCCGATCCAGGCGGCGACCGGCCTGCGGGCCGTGCGCCCGGGCTCGCCCTCCCGGTCGAACGGGCCGTACAGCACCACCAGTCCGGCCGCGTCCGCGCCGGTCGCGGAATCCACCGCCACGGCCAGGTCCGCGTGCCCGTCGCCGTCGAAGTCGCCGGGGGTCGGGGCCGCCACCGGGGAGCCCGGCACCCCGGAGGAACCCCCGGGAACCGACACCGGGCCGGGCTCCTCCTGCGGGTCGGGGCCGGTGGGGCCGCCCCAGACGATCCCGGGGCGGTAGGTCGAGACGGACGCCCCGAGGCTGCCGGGGGAAAAGCCCGTCAACACGGGGATGTCGGCGTAGCCGTCCCCGTCCAGGTCGGCGGTGCCCGGCCGCAGGCGGTTCCCGCCGCCGACGGAGGCCCCGGCCCCCACGACCCCGGCTTCGAAGACGGCGCGGGTCGTCGGCTCGGGGCCGTTCCGCGAGCCGTGGACGACCACCAGGCGCATGTCCCCCTCGAGGCCGTCCTCGTCCTCGGTGTAGGAGCTCAGGAAGAGGAGGTCCGGGAAGCCGTCGCCGTTGACGTCGTCCGCGACATCGCCTCCCCGCCCCTCGGGGACGGGGGAGGCGCCGGGGGCCGGCTCCTCGGAGGACCCGGCCGCCGGGGCGCCGGACGCGCCGGCGCAGGCGCCCGTCAGGAGGATCGCCCCGACACAGGCGGGGACGGCGAGGCGGCCGAAGGGCATGGGGGGCTCCAGGGGGTCGGGGTCTCCAGGGGGAGCCGGCACGGGGAGCCCGTCCGGCCTTCGGGACCCCGCCAGGGTAGACCCCCGCCCCGGCGCCACCGCGTGCGCTCCGCCACGGGCCCGGCGCCGAGCGGCGGATAACCCCGTGACGTGCGGGGGCGGTCCCGGTACGGTGCGCGTATGCCCTCTTCTCTCACCGTCCTGGTGCGCCCGTCCACGGGTGCGGACGAGCACCCCGCCCTGGCGGGGATCTGGCGCAGCGCCGTCGTCGCCACGCACGCCTTCCTGACCCGGGAGGACGTCGACCACTACGAGGCGAGGATCCTGGACTCCTACCTGCCCCGCCACGACGTCCAGGTCGCCGTGGACCCCGATGACCGCCCCCTGGGCTTCATCGGCCTCGACGGCCACCACATCGACATGCTGTTCGTCCACGACGATGCCCGGGGCCGCGGCGTGGGCCGTGCCCTGCTGGCCTGGGCGGCGGAGCGGCACCCGGTCCTCACCCTGGACGTCAACGAGCAGAACCCCTCCGCGCGCGGCTTCTACGCCGCTCAGGGGTTCGAGGAGACGGGCCGCTCACCGGTCGACGGCCAGGGCCGACCGTTCCCGTTGATCCACATGCGCCGCGCCGCCGCCTGACCGGGCCCCGCCGGGCGGGTACGGGAGCCGGGCCGGCCCCGCCCGCGGTGCGCCGTCCGCGCGTCCGGCGCCGCTCCCGGGGCTCAGGCGCGCCCGGCCGCGTACGCGCTCAAGGCGGTGTAGGCCAGCGAGAACAGCGGGGTGGGGACCCCCAGCTCGCGCCCCCGGGCGACCAGGTCCCCGACGATCTGGTCGGCCTCCACCGGGTTGCCCTGCGTCAGGTCCCAGTACATCGAGGTCGTGGTCGTCGCCGTCGTGTCCGCGATGATCGCGTCGGCCCGCTCCCGGGCGTCCCGGCCGGGCGGGTACCCGGCGGCCGTGGCCACCGCGATGGCCTCCGCGAACATCCCGGACGTGAACTCCTGGCCGCCGGGCGCGCTGTTGACCGCCCCGATCGGCGCGCGCATCAGGCACGTGCACGCGCCCAGGGTCGCCAGGAACACCCACTTGTCCCACAGCTCCTGGAGCGGGGCCCGGGTGAGGGTGGCCGAGTAGGAGCCCGCGTCCAGGGCGGCGTGCACGTCGGCCGGGGCCGCCACGGGGCTGTCGGAGAGGGGACCGTAGATCAGCCGGCCCATCCTGCCGACCTCGACGATCGCGCCGTCCGCCTCCAAGCGGGTCATCACCATGGCCACCCCGCCGTACACCCGGTCGGCCCCGAACCGCTCCACCAGGGCGTCGATGTGCCGCATGCCGTTGAGGAACGGCAGGACCACGGTGCCCGGCCCCACCGCCGGCGCCGCGTCCGCGAGCGCGGCCTCGAACCCGTACGACTTCACGGCCAGGACGACCAGGTCGTAGCCGGTGCCCAGCCCGTCCGCGGTCACCGCGGACACGGGGACCTTGTCCACGCCGCCGTCCATACCGCGCAGGACCAGCCCCCTGTCCCGGAGGAGTTCGGCGCGCGCGGGCCGCACGAGGAAGTCGACGTCCCGGCCCGCCTGGACCAGCCGCGCGCCGAAGTAGCCGCCGACGGCCCCGGCACCCACGACAAGGATCTTCATGTTTCTCCCACCCGGTGTCTCGTGAACACCGCAAAACGTATGACCACGGGACGCTTGCGGGCAAGGGCGAAGCGGTCGCCCCCCGGTCACACGCAGTCGCGCCGCGGCCCGGGGGCGTCCCCCAGCGGTCCTCGCGGCGCGTCCGCGCATGGCGACCAGCCCCGTCCCGCCGCGGGTGCGGCCCGGGGCGGACCTCGACCCGACCACGTCCCCGAGGACGGCGCAGACCTGGCGGGGCCGTCGGCCACGGTGACGCGGAGGGCGTGCGGGTTCGGGTTGCCGGAACCGGCTTCGAGGGACGCAGGGGGGGAAGATCAGTCCGCCAGGTCCGGGTACAGCTCGTCGTAGGGGACGTCGGGCGTCCGGAACGGATCGGCGTCCACCGAGCAGTCGGAACTGAGGATCGGGATGTGCCGTCCCGCCCCCCGGCCCTCCAACTCCTCCAGATAGTCCAGGTGTCCGCTGCCGGTCGGCTCGCGGGTGACCCGGAACAGGTGGTTGCGGACGCTCGCGGCCAGGGTGCTCTCGTCGCTCGCCTCGAAGCCCAGCAGCGTTGCGCGGGCAGCGATCGTGGCCGCGTCGTAGTAGATCAGGCTGTAGCCGCTGTAGAAGTCCTCCGGGACAGAGGTGCTTTCCGTCTCGCCCCTCACCGTCGTGGTGACGGCCGCCTCGTAGTCGTCGAACCCCTCCGGGCTCCAAGCGCCCTCCTCCAGCCAGGAGGGATCGAAGGCGCTCGCCTGGACGAGGCGGTAGTGCTCCCCGGCCGAGTCGTCGTCGGCGGGCTCGCACTCCGTGCCGGAGTAGGACCTGATCATGTCCGGAAGCAGCCCGAGCTCTATGGAGTACACCGTGATCGGGACACCGGACTCGGCCCTGCAACCGCGCAGTTCCAGGGAGCGCAGAAAGGTTCCCAGGTCGGAGAACCGTCCGGCGAAGAACACCGCGTCGGTCCCCGGGTTCGCGCAGATCTCGTTGGCTATGTGATCGAAGTAGACAGCCGTGTTCTCCGAGCCGGCGCTGCCCTGGAACGTCAGCGAGTTCTGGACGAGATAGGGGTCGAGGTACCGGCGGAACTGATCGGCCAGATCCAGTGAGAAGGTGTCGGCCCCGTTCTCGTCGGCGAGCAGCAGACCCCTGGCCGGTTCCTGGCCCGACTCGACCCGACGGTCCAGGTGGTCGCGCAGAGCCGCCGCGAAGTCCTCGTTGTCGGGGGCCGCGCGGATGAGCCCGGGCGAGTGCACATTGTTGATCGTGGTGGAGGTCGAGGAGCCGGCGACCATGGGAATCCTGAGCTCGGACAGTTCCCGGGCGACTTCCTCGGTCTCGGTGGTGGTCGAAGACTGCCCGATGACCACGGACAGGGGAATGTCGTCGTCGACCATCGATGCGAGGTCGTCGACGACCGCATCGGTGCCTTGCTGCACACTCCCCTCGTTGGCCAGGTAGAGCTGGAAGATCCGGCTCCCCTCGGCGACCACCTCGACCCCCGAACCGGTCTCCGCGAACCCGTTCTGTCGCATGAGCGCGACATAGGTCCCCTCGACGGCGCGGACGATCTGCTCCTCGCTCAGGTCCGCGCTCCCGTCGAGTGAGAACGACGTCATCATCACGATACGGAAGGCCTCGACGCCGTCCCGGGAGGCGGCGAGCTCCTCGACCTCGGTGTTCATGTCGTGGATCCGGCTGGTGAGCCATGCGAGGTCCGCTTCGAAGGAATAGGAGCCGTCGTTGACGCCGACGCATTCGCCTTCGATCTGCTGGAGGCCCGTCCCGCAGACCAGGTGCGGCCAGCCGAACACGCCCCCGACCACGGCGGCGACGAGCGCCACCACCGTCGAGAGGACCGCGGTCGCCCGGGTTCGCCTGAACCGCCGCCGTTGGAGCGGTGAACCGATCCTGCGCACGAGCTCGGATCGGGTGAGCGGGAACTCGAGGTCCCCGATGGAGGACCGGCCGTGTTCCATGCATCCTCCTTCTCAGAAGTCGATATCGGAGTCGAGCGGGTTCACCGGGCGTTCCAGCGAGATGCTCTCGTGGAACTCGGCCTCGGACTGGAACGGGCGGGAGTCCTCGCAGACGGCTCCCAGCTCTTGGAACGCGGTCCTCACACGCAGGTGCACGTCCCTGGTGTACATGCTCTCGAAGGGGTCCTCGATGACCCATCTGCCGGCGACGATGCGGAGGATCCTCGACAACCGGTGGTCCAGCGGAGCCCCGTCCGACCGACGAGGCCCCCGGTTCCGGACGAGGAACCCGTAGCGCTGCAACGGAGTGAAGCCGTCCGCGCCGGGGTCGTCGATCGGCGGCTGCGGTACCGACGTGGTGTGTCGGATGAGGTCGAGCACCTCGGACTCACGGCCGGGCAGGTCGAGCAGCGAGTCGAGCTCCCGGCACACCGCCATGAGGTCGCCGGACCCGAGCGTGTAGTAGTACCAGTTCGGGGTGTGGCCGCTCGCCTCCTTGTCGGACCGCGTCGCGAGCAGGCGGAAGGCCTCGTCGCGGTCGCAGCGCACCCATGTCGGTTCCTTCTGCCAGCGGCGCAGGAGCAACCGCATCATCAGCGCCCGGGCCGAGCGTGCCGCTCCCGAGTTCTCGTTCCATGCCAGCCAGTGGCGGTCGTCGAGTCCGGTGAGGTCCTCGCCGAGGTCGTAGGTCCGGATGAGGTGATCGACGTCCTGGAGGTCCTTGGCGAGCGAGCAGATCGTCAGCGCTTCGAGCGTCCGGCTCTTGAGGTCGAGCTCGGAGTGTTTCAGCAGGGCCTTGATGAGGGTGTCGCCCAGGTGCTCCTTCAGTGTCGGGGCGTCCTCGGCGTCGCCGCGCTTCTGGCGGAGCAGGTGCTGGAGTCCGTTGTAGGCGCGCAGTCCGTCGATCGCCGGATCCTGGAGCAGATAGCTGGTGGCGGCCACATACCCCCCGGTGAGCCCGAAGACGAGCCCGGGGAAGTAGTCGTCGATGCGGTGCGGTGAGCGGTCCGCCAGCTCGCGTGCCTCGGAGGGACTGAAGTCGGGGGCCGGGACCGCCTTCACGCTGCTCAGGAGGGGCTTCTCGGGGGTGCTGCTCACGAGCAGCAGTGGTATCCGGCCGACCCCCTGGTGGGCGGGCGAGGACTGCGCGGACCGGAACAGGGCGAGCAGCCCGCCGCCCCTGCTGGCCGGCTGCTTCAACGCGTCGACGTCGTCCAGGAAGACCACGCGCCGGTACTGGTCGGTGTCTTCGGCCTGATCGCGCAGATCGGCGAGGAAGGCGTGGACGAGCCACTCGTTGTGACTGGTCTGGATCATCCACTCGGTCTCGCGGTCCCGCTCCGCCTTCTCGCTCCCGGCCTGTTCCGGATAGGGGTTGATGAGCGAGCCCCAGGCCCGGGTCTTGAACCACTGCTCCACGGCGGCGCCGATCTTCCTGCGCGGCAGCGCGAGGGCGTGGCCGATCGGACGGACGGCGCCGACCTGGAACTTGAGGAAGAGCAGATTCACCTCCACGACGACGGTGACGGACGTGGAGGCATCGTCGCGCCGCTCGCGCCGGGCTCCGCGGTCGGAACGCGCCTGCCGCCTCCAGTGTCTGACCAGCTCGGGCCAGAGTCTGGTGTAGTCGCTGACGGGGGTGAGGCCGTCGAGCAGGGCGGTGAGCACCAGGTCCAGCCTCGGGAAGTGGCAACGCGGCAGCCCCGGTGTCCTGGCGCTCAACTGGTCCCGAACATCGCGGAAGAGGTCCGGCACGGTCTCCGGGCGGTATGCGTTGCAGTTGACGAACGCGGTAGGGGTGATCAGCCGCATGATCTCGTTGGACTGGGTGAGCAGGGTGGTCTTGCCGCTCCCGGAGGGGCCGTGGACGATGAGGCTCCCGGGCTCGTCCGAGTCGTCCCGGCAGGAATCGAGGATTTCGTCCAGGGGGCGGTCGCGGAGAATGGTCGATCCGGACACGTCGACCTGGGTGGACATGGGACGGAGTTTCATCTGGGAGTGATCTCCTGGATCGGTTCCGACCGAGGGTACTCCACGAGGTCGGGATTCGCTGGCCGAAATTCAGAGCACGCGAGGCCGGTACCCGCGTACCCCTCCGCGCAATTTCTTCGAAATCCCTGGTCGAGGCGGGGCTCGGTCGGTTGGCGTCCTCGGCCCCGGCAGGGATTGATCCGCGGAATTCGCGCAGGACGGCGGAGATCTCCACGGGCCTCCAGGCGGACTCGACTCGTTCTCCGCTGTCGGCGCCCCAGCCGTGTCGGCCCTCCAGCACGAGAATGGTCGCGCGTCAGGACGGCGTTTCCAGAGAGTGCAGAGGCCTCCCTTTTGCTGCGCGGGTGGGACGGCCGAGGAGCTTTGTGTCTTCTGCACTTCCTCGGAACATGAGGATTCGCGTCCCTTTCCTTGAATTCGCTGTTCTTGCCGGAGTGAAGTGCCCTCTGCCTTTAAACCCGGGTTCTTGGCCTTGATCGGCCATCCCGAGGACCCTGTCACTCCTGCCGGAGGCGCTCTTCGGTGTGAGAGGCCGCTGCATCGGAGAAAGCGAGGAATCGGCCCGTGCGGCTCCGGGCAGCGGCCCGGGCCCGACCATGTCCGAGGCCGTGCGTACACGTCGTACCGGAGGGCGCCGGCGCCGTCGGCCGGGGCCCGGTCGATCCACTCGTCACGGCATCGGCGGGGCGGGCGCCGCTGTTCGTGGAGCCGGACGAGGCGGTGTACCGGTCGCCGTGCTTCCCGGGCCCGTCCCCAGACTCCCCCGGAACGGTTGCCCCGGCCCCCGCCACCCCGCAGGATGGGGCGTGCCGGAGGCCCCGGGGCCTCACCGACCGACGGAAGAGCAGGGGCATGAACGGTTCAACGACATCCAGCACCGTCGACGGGGTCCTCCGGCGCAGCGCGGCCCGCGCGCCCGATGCCACCGCGCTGACCTTCGACGGCCGCACCTGGACCTACGCCGACCTGGACGCGGCCGTCACACGGGCCGCCGCCCGGCTCCTCGGCCTCGGCGCGGTCAAGGGGGACCGCGTCGCCGCCTACGGGCGCAACTCCGACGCCTACCTGATCGGCTTCCTGGCCTGTGCCCGGTCGGGGCTGGTCCACGTACCGATCAACTACGCGCTCCGCGGGGAGGAGCTCTCCTACCTCCTGGGGCAGTCGGGCAGCACGATCGCCCTGGTCGACCCCGCCCTGCGGTCGGCCGTGGACGACCTGCGCGCGGAGACCGGGGTCGAGCAGGTCCTGGAACTGCGCGACGGACCGGGCTCCCTGCTCGCCGACTGCCTGGACGGGCCGGTGCCCGAGCTCGACGCGGAGGTGGGCGACACCGACCTGGTGCAGCTCCTGTACACCTCCGGCACCACCTCCCGCCCCAAGGGCGCCATGATGACCCACCGGGCGCTGGTCCACGAGTACCTGTCGTGCGTCGCCGGCCTGGACCTGCGGGCCGACGACGCGCCGCTGCACGCGATGCCGCTCTACCACAGCGCCCAGATGCACGTCTTCCTGATGCCGTGGCTGGCGGTGGGCGCGGCCAACACGCTGGTGGAGGCGCCCGACCCGGCGGACCTGCTGCGCCGGATCGAGGAGGGGCGGCACGGGGCGTTCTTCGCGGCGCCGACCCTGTGGGTGGCGATGGCCAACCACCCGGACTTCGGCGGGCGGGACCTGTCCGGTCTGCGCAAGGCGTACTACGGGGCGTCGGTCATGCCGGGGCCGGTGCTGGAGAGGCTGCGGGGAGCCCTGCCCGGACTGGGGTTCTACAACTGTTTCGGGCAGAGCGAGATCGGCCCGCTGGCCACGGTGCTGCGCCCGGAGGAGCACGCCGGGCGGCCCGCGTCGGCGGGGCGGGCGGCGCTGTTCGTGGAGCTGAGGGTGGTGGACGAGCGGGGGAGGGACGTGGCGCCGGGGGAGCTGGGCGAGGTGGTGTACCGGTCGCCGCAGTTGTGCCAGGGGTACTGGGACAAGCCGGAGGAGACGGCGGAGGCGTTCCGGGACGGGTGGTTCCACTCCGGCGACCTGGTCCGTGCGGACGCCGGTGGCTACATCGAGGTCGTGGACCGGATCAAGGACGTGATCAACACGGGCGGTGTGCTGGTGGCCTCCCGGGAGATCGAGGACGTGCTGTTCGCGCACCCGGGGGTGGCCGAGGCCGCGGTGGTGGGGACGGCCGACGAGAAGTGGATCGAGGCGGTGACGGCCTACGTGGTCCCCGCGCCGGGGGCGGACGCGGGCGCGCTGCCGGAGCTGTTGGTGGAGCACGTGCGGGAGCGCCTGGCGCCGTTCAAGGTGCCCAAGGCGGTGCGGCTGGTGGAGGAGCTGCCGCGCAACGCCTCGGGCAAGATCCTCAAGCGCGAGCTCCGCGACCGCCCCGTCTGAGCGGGCCCCACGCGCGTGGGGATGGGACGGGGAGCAGGCTGCTGGGAACCCCCGCCCACTGGTTTGTGGGTGGGGGCCGGGCCCGCTCAGTCTCTTCCCTCCTGGCCCCGACCTGTCCCTTGCGGCACGCGAACCAGGTCACGTCCGGCCTCGGCTGATGCCCGCTCTCGACGGAGCCACGCTCGAACTCGGACGAGTCGGTGGGACGTGGAGGTCGGAGCGCGCCGGTCTGCCCCGCTCATCTCATGAGGGCGCGCACTGCCTGTTCGTACACCGCCTGTGTCACGGGGACGGTGTCCAGGCGGACGCGTTCGTCGGTGGCGTGCAGACCCTCGTAGGCGGGGCCGAACCCGGCGGTGGCGCCGATGCCGAGTCCGGCGAGGTAGTTGCCGATGTTGGAGGGACCGGCGATCTTGGGCTGCACCGGTACCCCGTGGGCGTGGGCGGCCTCCGTGAGCGCCGAGCGCAGAGGTGAGGTCGGCGGCAAGGCGTAGGCGGGCCAGCGGGTGTGCGCCTCGACCAGGGTCGGCGGGGTCCGTGCCCATGCGGTGTCGACCGCGGCGACCACGTCGGCCACCAGGTCGGCCGCCTGCTCACCGGTGAAGGCCGGGGTGGTGCGCACGTCCACGTTCAGCGTGCACAGGTCGGGTACGGCGGAGAAACCGTCACCGGACTCGATCGCGGTCACCGTGAGCCGCGCAGGGGCGAACCCTTCGCGGGCATCGGGAAGGGGTGCGGCTTCCAGGGCGCGCACCAGGTCGGCCGCTTTGCTGATGGCCGAGGGGGTGGGGCGGCTGCCGCCGGAATGGGAGGAGACGCCGTGCACCCGCAGCCGCACCCGGTAGACCCCGCGCCCGCCCACGACGAGCTTGTCCATACCGGGGTAGCCGATCATCACCCCGCCCACCTCGGCCGGGGCATCCGTGCCTTCGAAGAACGCCTTCGCACCGCCGAAGCGGCCGGTGTGCTCGTCCAGGTCGAAGAGCACAACCAGGTCTCCGGCCAGCTCCTCGGCCTCGGCGGCCAAACGCGCGGCCAGGTGGCAGAAGACGGCGACACCGCTCTTGGAGTCGGCCGCGCCACGCCCCCACAGCCACCCGTCCTCCAGCACGGCGGCGAAGGGGTCGTGCTTCCATGCGTCGACGTCGCCGACGGGGGCGGTGTCCAGGCATGCGTCCAGCACCCACACCGGGCCCGGCCGCCCGCCGCGGACACGCGCGGTGACGGCGACGGGGGCGCCGGTGCCGTCCCGGAGCACCCGGGGGGACAGGCGCCGTTCGCCCAGCCAGGTGGTGAGCAGGTCGATGGCCTCGTCGTAGGGGTCGATGCCGCCCCGTGTGGGGAGGCGCACCAGGTCCCGGGTCAGGGCCAGGACCGAGTCGAAGTCGGATCGGGCGTGTTCCAGGAAGGGGGAGGGGCGGGGTGTGCTCATGCGGTGTCCTGCCGTGTTCGGGCGTGGGTGGTCAGGGTCCGCAGCGCTGCGGTGGTCTCGACTCGGGTGGCGGCAGCGTAGCCCTGCCGGGCGTGGTCCAACAACCGCGCGGCGATCTGCGCTCCGAGCACCACCCCGGAATCGAACCCGTACATCGAGGTGAGCGAGGGCAGGGGAACGACGGCCACTCTCTCGGACGTGACGAAGAATCGTTCGGGCAGGTCGGCGTCGATCAGACCGATGTGCAAGGTCTTCATCCCCCACGACCGGTCGTCGGGGTCGCGCAGCTCCAGCAGGCGGTGCAGGTGCGCGATCAGGGCGGGGGTGCGAGGAGGCCCGAACAGCAACCGGTAGTGCACCAGGGTGGGGCGGGCATCCAGCGTCTCCTCGATGGCTTCCAGATAGGGGGCGTCCCGGGACCGGGAACCTGTCACCGCCAGGAACTCGCGCGCGTTTCTCGCCACCTCCACCATCGCCTCCCGCAGCTCCCGGGGGTCGGTGAGCAATCGGGGCGGATCCATGGGACCCGCGGTCTGGTCCTGGTGGGCGAACAGGGCCTCGACCGAAAGGCCGTAGTAGTCAGCCAACAGGGACCGGTAACGGCGGGTGGTGGTGTGGCGGCCCAGCTCCCACCCCGAGAGCATGGACGGGGTGACGCCACTGGAGCCGTCAGGGGTGAGGGCGTCCAACTCCGCACACACCTGCTCCAGGGTGGCGCCCTGGTCGAGCCGGGCTTGGCGCAGCGGACTCGGGCGTGACGCGGGGGGCCTCAACACACCACATCCTCAAGGGAGGTAGGTCAGGGGGCGGGGGACGGCGTCGTTTCACGGAGCACGGGGCTGGACAGGAGCTTGTCGCACACTGCCCGCCACCCGGGGTGGTTGTCGACCAGGACATATCCCTGCGGCGGGTGGAAGCCCTCCAACATCTGCTCCAGTTCGACGGCAGCGAACCCCGGGAACTGGCGTACCCGGCGGATCGGCATCGCATACCCCACCTCGCGGCCACCCCTGGCCAGGTACGGCTCCACGGTCGCGCCGTTACCAGGGCGCATCCGCTCGGCGATCTGCGCGATCTCCTGCGGGTTCCCCTCGATCGCCACATCCAGGTCGATGACCGCGCACAACCGGCTCTCGGGCGCGGTCAGGTACACGAACCACTGGGTCGGCGCTCCGGTGAGGAACCGGCGCCGGAACTCGTGGGTCTTGTGCCCGTTCCACATCAGCTCGTACCACTGGGCGTCCAAACACATCACCACGGGTACCGGGTTGGGCGTGGGCAGGTCGAACAACGCCTCGTGCTCCATCAGGGCTCCTCACGATCGCAGGGGCAGGTGGGGCCACAGTAACCACCCGCGTCTCGGCCCGCAGCCGCTTGTCCGACTCCTCCCGATCCCTGTCCACCCCACCTCGACAACCGGTGAACAGCCCGTGGACAAGGGCTTCGACAACACATGATCTGGTCTTGGACCACCTCGCGGGCGAACCTGACAGTACGCACCCGCTGGAGGCCCCATGCTCCCTCGAACCATCGGTTTTCCCCACGAGAGCGGCACCACCGAGCGCCGCACCCTGCTCACTCCCCACGTGGCCCGCACACTCACCGAAGCCGGATACCGGGTGCTGACCGAACCCGGCATCGGCTCCGGAATCGACCAACCCGACCAGCACCTGGAAGAGGTGGGAGTGGGGTTCACCGATCCGGACCGGGTCTGGTCGGCTCCTCTGGTGGTGCGGTACAAGAGCGGCCCCCACCAGGACCTACACCGCTCGTTCCCAGGCCAGAGCATTGGGGCGATCTTCCACGCCGAAGGCGACCCGCACCTGCTCACCACCCTCACCCACACCGGGGTGTCGGCCTACAGCTACGAGTTCTGGCACCAGGGCGGCCGGTTCCCGCTGGCGGTTGCCGGCGGCCGGATCACCGGAGCTCTAGCTGTGCACGCCGGCGCGCATGCCCTACGCCACCGCCGAGGCCGCGGCGTCCTGCTGGACCACATCCCCGGTGCCCCGCGCACCCGCGTGCTGGTGATCGGCAACGGCAACGTCGGCCACGCCGCCGCCATCACCGCCACCGCCCTGGGCTCACACGTCACGGTCCTGACCCGCACCCCTCACACCGCGGCAGCCTACGCCCGCAACGCCCCGGCCGGGGTCGTGGTGGCCGCCAACACCCCCACCCGGCTCGCCCACGAACTGGCGGACGCCGACCTGGTCATCGGAGCCCTGCTCATCTCCACCCACACCACCCCCGCCATGATCGACCGCCCCCACCTGGCCGCCATGCGCCCCGGAGCGGTCATCGTGGACGCCACATGCGGATACGGGCCCGGCTACCTGCCCACCGCCGGGCAGGTCCAACAACCGGGGGACGCCCCGCGCATCGTCGAGGGGGTGCTGCACGTCAAGCTCGACGCCCTGCCCCGCCTGGTCCCGCACACCGCCTCCCACGCCTACGCCCACGCCGCCGCCCCCTACCTGCTGCGCCTGGCCCGCCACGTCCTCGACCAGGCCCCGGACGAGGGGGCCCGCAGCGCCCTGATCGCCCAGGGCGGGGAACTGGTCCACCCGGTGGTGCGCGAGCACGCCGACCTGTACCGCACCGGGCGGGCCACATGAGTCCCCCGAGCCCGACCGTGGAGGCCCGGGTGGTCGACGGGTACCGGCACCGGGCCGCTCTGGCACGTGCCGAAGCCCGCCCAGTCGAGCCGACCCTGCTCCCCGAAGCGTTGACGGGGGTGAGGGAGGTGGTGGAGTTCCCCTGCGGAAGCGGCCACTTCCTCACCTCCTACGCCCGCGCGGGAGTGCGGGCGCGCCTGATCGACGGCTCCTCGCACATGCTCGCCGAGGCGATCCGCCACGCCCGCGAGGCAGGGACGAGGGAACTGGCGGTGGGCCACCACCTCCTCCACCACCTGCCCGCCCTACCCACCGCCGATCTGATGGTGGTGCCCAACGGCGCCCTCAACCAGCTCGCCGCCCTCACCGACACGACCACGGTCCTGTCCCGCCTACGCACATCGGTGCAGACCGGGACCCGCATGCTGCTCCAGGCCGTAGACCCCACCACGGAGGGAACCTGCTTCTACACCCCTCACCTCACCGACAGGGTCTGGACCCGAGACCACACCGTCACCACCCCCGCCGGGTACACCGTGCACCGCCGCCGCCGTCAACACCACGCCCCCGATCGGACCCAGGTCAAGATCGAGTTCGCCTATACCACCCCCGGCACCCCGGGTCTCGCGGCCCGAACGGCCCGGGTCCACCTGGTGCTGCCCCACCCGGACCAGGTGCTCGGCGCCGCAGCGGACGCAGGATGGAGCACGATCACCCAGGCCCGCCACGCCGGTTTCATCGAACTCCTGACCGAGGCCGGTGAGGTCCGGTGAGTGATACTCCCTCCACGGTGCTGGACGCCGACTCCTACCACCGCCTCTACTACGCCGACACCTTCCGCTTCGGCCAGGGCACCGAGCACATCCTGGACCTGCTCACACAGATCCCGCCCGTGGCCACCTGGACCGACCTGGGAGCAGGATCCCAAAGTCTGCTATGGGCCTGCGCCCTCACCGCGGGACGGCTCACCGCCGTGGACGTCGACGCACTCCGCCTCGCCCACCTGACCACGGCCGCGCGCGCCGGGCAGCCACGCGGCGTGCACCGGGTGGCTTTGGCACTGGCCGGAACCAACCCGACCACGCAGACGTTCGCCGCCCGCTGTCGTCGACTCCCCACCACCCTGACGGCGGACCTTCTCACCCCCGCCCCACACCCACCACCTCTATGCCTCGCCCTCGGCGCCGACCTCATCACCCAGTTCGGACTCCTGGGCCTGACCACCACCCCGCCCCAGTTCATCGACGCCTTCACCCGTCTGCACACACACCTGCCCCCGGGCGGATGGGCGGCGGGCGCCAACTGGGTACCCGCCACCCGCGACACCCGCATCCACCTCACCCATGCCTTGTACCGGCACACCCTGCACCGAGCCGGCCTGGACCTGCTCCACCTGGCCGCACTGCCCAGCACCGACCCCGACTTCCCACTCGTATGGACCTACCTCGCTCGGAGGCACCCATGACCCCCGACTCCACCGGCCTGTACTTCGCCCCCACCGGCATCGCCCACCTCACCCACACCAACACCGACCTGGTCCGTGCTGCCTCCCGCGGCCGCACCCGTGTGCGCGTGACCACCGCTGCCCAGCTCAACGGCCACCCCCACCTGGGGACCGTCACCACGATCATGGCCACCTTTGCCCTCACCGCCCGCTTCGCCCACGACCTCGGCCTGCCCGCCACCCTCGTCTTCGACGCCTTGGAGAACGCCCCCGCCGAACACCGCACCATCGACGGGCGCCGCTACACCCGCAACGTCGAAGACCTCATCGCGGCTGGAGAACTCGGCAGTGCCGAACGATCCGCCGGGTTCCGGCGCCTGCTGTCCTGGTCCTCGGCACGTTCGGGAGTCGCCTGGCAGGAACGCCCCTATTCCACCTACCAGGAACTGGCCCCGGTTCGCGCGTGCCTGCACACCATCGCTCGACGCCAGGCCGAGTTCGCGCCCCTGCTGGCCCCCGCCGACGGCCGCATCCGCATCCGTCCCCGCTGCCCGCAGTGCCGTCTCATGGACAAGGACGCCCACCACCTGGCCATCACCGCCGTCGACGGCGCTGTGGTGCTCGATTCGACCTGCCCCATCCACGGCCGCTACAGGGAGACCGTGCCCGTGCACGGCACCACCGGGTGGTACGACGCCAACACACCCGTCCGCTCCGTGCAGAAGGTCGCCCTCCTGGCTGCCGAACGCGACCTCTACGACGCCTGCTCGGTCAGCATCGACGGCCCTGACTGGGGTGGTTCCTGGTTCGCCCATGTCATCGCCCCCGCCCTGGCTCTGCTCGGCCTACCGGTGGAGGAGTGGCCGGTCAGTGTATTCACGCCGATGGTGCTGGACCGTACCGGCGGCAAGCTCTCCAAGAGCCTCTACGTCAAGTACGGCACCGAGTACGCCGACCTGCCCCCGGCCTTCCTCGACCTGGACGCACTCCTGGACACCTACGGCGAGGACGCCCTGGAGGCGCTGTGGCAGGAGGCAGCCCGCTGGGCGGGCGACCCCCGAAGGCTGCACCGCTCCTACACCGTCGACCACCTCGCGGCACTCATCCACGGCACCCGGATCGGAGAGGCCGCATGATGTGCCTGGCCATCGACCTCAGCGGCTGCACCACACCCAACCCCACGACCGCCGACATCGGAGCGGCCATGCACGCCACCGCCCGGCGGCTCGGCGTTCGGGTCCTCCTCGACGTCCCCGCCCAATACCCCGACCACGGCCTCACCTACATGATGGCGCTGGCCGAGTCCCACCTGGTCGTGTCCACCTGGCCCGAACACCGCGTGGTCCAGATCGACCTCGTCTCCTGCCGCGCCGAGACCTCGCCCGAAACCGCTCTGGAACCCTTGCTGTCCCTGTTCGGCCCCGACCACACCACCATCCGACGTATCCCACGCCTGAACCCGAGCCCCCAACCCGTGACCTCTTGAGCACTTCACCGGAGAGGACCCTCATCCGAGATGGTCACGAGCAACGATCAGTCCATCAACCCCAGGGCGAAGCGGCGCGCGTAGGGGCCGGTCTTCGGTGGAGCGGGTCCCGTTCACCGGCCTGGACGATCTCGGCGCAGATGATCAGGTGTGCCGGCCGCCCTTCCTCGGTGTCCAGCACGTCGGCGAAGACCTCACGAACCACGGCGGCCGCACCGGGTTCGGCCAGGGCGTAGGCGTGCAGGACCGCGGCGTCGTACCCCAGCGGCGCCGCAGCCCACCCCTCCCAGTCCATGAACACCAGCGGGCCGTGGGCGAGGTTGGCCCAGTGCAGGTCCGCGTGCGAGGCCACCCACGTCCCCACCTCCAGGCCCACCCCGGCCTCTCCCACCTCGGGCAGGTGGGCGGGGAGGCGTTCGAGGAAGCCCGGCGTGTGGCTCAGGTGCCCTTGGGGGACGGGCACCTGGCCGAGCCGGTGAAGCGTCGTGCGCAACTCCTCCCACCAGCTGGCGTCGACACTGTGGGGGAGCGGTGCGCGCAGATCGGGTGTGGCGGACACCGGGGACGCCTCGACGAAGGAGAACAGCAGGGCCTGGAACACCGGGCCCTGATCCCCAGGTGTGCTCGGCCAACAGCCGGGGTCGGGGGATGTGCGAGGGCAGAAGCCTCTCGGCCGACGCGTTGCCCTCCCACAACCGGCCCCCGGTGCCGGCGCGGACATCACACGCAGCCACGCCCGGCCTTCATCGGGGTGGACGACGGGGCCGCTCACGGTTCGCCCGCCCACACCATGACGAAGGCCGGCCGCGCCCTGGACGTTGAGGCCCAGGGCGGTGGAGTCGCCACAGCGTCCTTCCGCTGTTCCGGTGCGCCGGCGCACGGGAAGAGGCAGGCACAACCACCGGGCTGAGGTAAGTGGCCTGCTCACCCATGCGCGGGACTTCCGTATGTTCTGAGGGCTCGGCGTGGCAGCGTCGGCACTCAGTGATCGGGTGGCTGACACCCGTAGAGCTCGAGAAGAGACAGCCGAGCACCGTGGCCTGGGAATCCGCAAACACGGCTCACGAGACCCGGTACATGCCAGAGCAGATCTGTTTCCCGTGATCGACCCCACCGGCTGCCCCGGGACGAGCTGAACCGGGGACCGGCCGTGTGCGGGCGCCGCCGGGGGTGGGCCCGGCGGCGCCCGCGCCGTGTCACATCTGTTCCAGCAGCACGTCCTCCACCGCCTCGGCGTAGGCGCGCACCGTCTGGTGGTCGAACAGCAGCCGGGTGGGCACCGTGACAGCCAGCAGGCTCTCGACCTCGCGCACCACCTGGAGGCTGCGCACCGAGTCCCCGCCGATCTCGAAGAAGTTGTCGTCGCGCCCGATGCGCTCCAGGCCCAGGATGCGGGCCCACACCTGGGCCACGGCCTCCTCGGTGGGGGTCTGCGGCCCGACGTGGACGGGTGCGGCGGCGCGCGCCCAGGCGGGTTCGGGCAGCAGGGCCCGGTCCACCTTGCCGTTGCTGTTGAGCGGCAGGGACTCCAGCACGGTGACGGCCGCGGGCACCATGTAGGCGGGCAGTTCGCGGGTCAGCCGCTCCCGTGTCGCCTCGGGGTCCGCCCCGTGCCCGGTGACGTAGGCGACGAGCCTGCGCCCCCCGGAGGGGGCCTCGGCCACCAGCACCACGGCCTGGGCGACGTCCGGTCCGCGCAGCAGGGCGGCCTCCACCTCCCCGGCCTCGACGCGGAACCCGTTGAGCTTGACCTGGCCGTCGACGCGGCCGACGAACACCAGGCGTCCGTCGGCGGACCAGCGCACCAGGTCGCCCGTGCGGTAGAGCCTGCCTCCGTCGCCGAAGGGATCGGCCACGAAGCGCTCGGCGGTCAGGCCTGGCCTGCCGTCGTAACCGCGCGCGGTCCCGGGCCCGGACAGGTACAGCTCTCCCACCGCCCCCGGCGGCACCGGCCGCAGGGCGCCGTCCAGCACGTGGGCGCCGGTGGCGTCCATGGGGCGGCCGATGGGGCAGTGCCCGGCACGGGCCTCCTCCTCGCCCACCGCGGTGCACGTGGCGAACGTGGTGGCCTCTGTGGGCCCGTACACGTGGACCAGGGAGGTGTCGGGGCAGGCCCGGCGCACCCGGGCCAGGGAGGCGGGGTCGGCGGCCTCCCCGCCGGTCCACAGTTCGCGCAGCCCCGCGAAGCACTCCGGGTCCTGCTGGGCGAAGAGGTTGAACAGCGCGGTGGTGAGGAAGACCGCGCTCACTTCGTGCCGGGCGGTGTGCTCGCGCAGGGAGTCGGCGGAGAGCGGCCCGTCGGCCACCACGACGGTGCCGCCGTTGAGCAGCGGGACCCAGATCTCGTAGGTGGCGGCGTCGAAGGCGTGCGGGGAGTGGAAGAGCACCCTGTCGTGGCCGTGGCCCCAGCGGGAGTCGGCGCTGAGGGCGACCACGGCCTGGTGGTCGACCACCACGCCCTTGGGGACGCCGGTGGAGCCCGACGTGAACATGACGTAGGCGGCGGTGTGCTCGTGCACAGGCCTCCGCCCGGCCGGGACCCCGGCGCCCCCACCTCCTGTCCCCTCGGCACCGGTCAGGGCGCCGTCGGCGGCGTAGCCGACCACGGCCTCCAGGTCCGCGCAGCGCCCGGCCATGGCGGGATCGGCGACGGCCACGCGCGCTCCCAGGGCCCCGGCCAGGGATCGGACCCGCGCGGTCGGCACGGTCTCGTGCACCGGGACGTAGGCGGCCCCGGTGCGCAGGACGCCGAGCACGGCCGCGACCACGCGCGGCGACCGGGGCATGAGCAGCAGCACCCGGGACTCCGCGCCCACGCCCAGGGAGCGCAGGCGGTCGGCGACCCGCTCGGCCTCGGCGTCCAGGTCGGCGTAGGTCCACGCGCCGTCGGCCCCGACCAGGGCGGTGGCCCCGGGGTGGCGGGCGACGCGCTCGGCGAACAGGGCGGTGACGGTGGTGCGGGGCGGCTGTTTCCCGCCGCCCTCGGCCAGGGCCAGGGAGCGGGCCGGGTCGGCGCCGGCCACGCGCCCCAGGGGGCGTTCGGGGTCCTCGGTGAGCGAGACCAGGATGCGCTCCAGGTCGGCCAGGAGGCGCTCGGCGGTCGCGGTGTCGAAGCAGGAGGGGTCGTGGCCCAGGACCAGGCGCAGCCCGTCGGAGGCGTAGGCGCTCAGGGCGAGCGGGTAGTTGGTGGCCTCCACCGCGGTGACGATCTCGGCGCGCGGGCCGTCCCCTGGCGGCGCCCCGACCACCGGGTAGTTCTCGAACACCACGGCGCTGTCGAAGAGCGGGGTGTCGCCGGGCAGGCCCGCCTCGGCCTGTACCCGGGCCAGGGACACGTGGTCCCGGGTGCGCGAGAGCGCCTGGTCCTCCTGGAGGCGGCGCAGCCACCGGACCACGGGCACGGCGGGGTCCACGGCGACGCGTACCGGCAGGGTGTTGATGAACAGTCCCACCGCGGCCTCCACGCCGGGCATGTCGTCGGGCCGGCCGGAGGTGGTGGCGCCGAAGACCACGTCGGTGCGGCCCGAGTACGCGGACAGCAGCAGGGCCCAGGCCCCCTGCACCAGGGCGTTGACGGTCAGTCCGTGGGCGCGCGCGAAGGCGTGCACGGCCTCGGCCCGCGCGGGGGACGGCGAGACCTGGACGCGGGCGGAGGAGCGTGCGGCGCGCAGCGCGGCCGGGGGCCGGTCGTAGGGCAGCGGGGTGGGTTCGGCCACCCCCTCCAGCGCCTCCCGCCAGAAGGCGTGCGCCTCCTCGGCGTCCCGTCCGGCCAGGCGGCGCAGGTATTCGCGGAAGTCGGGGCGCGGGGCCGGGGCGTGGCCCCGGTAAGCGGTGAGGAGGTCCTCCAGGACCAGGGGCAGGCTCCACCCGTCGAGGACGATGTGGTGGAAGGTCCACACCATGCGCACGGAGGTGTCGCCGGTGCGCAGCAGGGCCACGCGCAGGAGCGGGTCGCGGGCGGGGTCCACGCCCCGGGAGGCGTCCCGGGCCAGGTGGTCGGCCAGGGCCCGTTCGCGTTCCTGCGCCCCCGCACCGCGCAGGTCGAGGTGGACCACCTCGACGGGGACGTCGCGGTGCACCAGCAGGACCGGTTCGTCGAGCCCCTCCCAGGCCACCCGGGCGCGCAGGACGGGGGTGGCCGCGACCACCTCCCGCCAGGCGCGGTCCAGGGGGCCGGGGTCCCCGACCCCGGTCAGGTCGACGACGACCTGCTCCAGGTAGGAGCCGGAGCCGGGTTCCAGGACGGAGTGGAAGAACATGCCCTGCTGCATGGGGGTGAGCGGCCACACGTCCTGGACGTGGCGGCCGTCGCCGACGAGGCGGTCGACCTGGGCCTGGTCCAGGCGCACCAGGGGGAAGTCGGAGGGGGTGGCCCCTCCCTGGGCGGGGTCGAGGCAGAAGCCGACCAGGTCGGCGAGTTCGGCGGCCAGGCGGTCGGCGAGACGGCGCACGGTGGCCGTGTCGTGGACGGTGGCGGCGTGGTACCAGTCGAAGACCAGGCGTTCGCCCTCGAAACGGCCCACCACCTCGACCAGGTGGGCGCGCTCCTCGGCAGGGGAGTGCTCGCCGCCGGGGTTGATCCGCAGGCCGGTGTGCAGGGCGTCCCGGCCCGGCGCGGTGTCGAAGCGGCCCAGGTAGTTGAAGCTCACGCCGGGCGCGGGCTCCCCTTCCAGGCGGGCGCGCTGCCGGGGTGTGCCCAGGTGGCGCAGGGCCCCGTAGCCCACACCGTTGCCGGGGACCGCGCGCAGTGTCTCCTTGGTGGTGCGGATCTGGTCGGCCCAGCGGGGGGCCGAGGTGAGCACGACGGGGAAGACGGTGGTGAACCAGCCCACGGTGCGGGAGGTGTCCACGTCCTCGAACAGGTCCTCGCGGCCGTGGCCCTCCAGGTCCACGGGGACGCCCCGGGCCCCGGTCCAGTCGCACAGCACGCGGCCCAGGGCGGCCAGCAGCAGGTCGTTGACCCGGGTGCGGAAGGCCGAGGGGGCCTCGCGCAGCAGGCGGCGGGTGTCCTCCTCGGACAGTCCGGCGGTGACCACCCGTTGGTCCCCCACCAGGCCGTTGCCCCGGCCCGGGCGGTCGCGGGGCAGTTCGACGCGGGTGGCGGCGACGGCGGCCCAGGTGTCGAGTTCGGCGTCGAAGGCCCCCTCCGCGGTGTGGCGGGCCAGGCGGTCTGCCCACACGGGGAAGGGCGTGGTGCGCGGCCCCGGGTCCACCGGCTCCCCCCGGAGCGCCTGGTGGTAGGCGGTGGCCAGGTCCTCCAGCAGCACCCGCCAGGACACCCCGTCCACGACGAGGTGGTGGGCGGTCAGCAACAGGCGGGAGCCGGCGGCGCCGGAGTCGAGGAGGACGGCGGCGAAGACCGGCCCGTGGGCCAGGTCGAGACCGGCGTGGGCGGCGCGGATGCTCTCCGAAGCCGGGTCGTGCGTCCCCTCGGGCGGGTGCCCGGTCAGGTCGACCACGTCCAGGGGCGGGGCCGCGGTGCCGGGTTCGGCCACACGCGGGCCGTCGCCGTCGCGGCGCAGGCGGAGCATGTCGTGGTGGTCGGCCAGGGCCGCCAGGGCGGTGCGCAGGGCGCGCGGTCGCAGGGGTCGGGCCAGGTCCAGGAGCACGGACATGGCGAAGTGGTCGGGCGCCACCGGGTGCGTGCGGTCGAACCAGCCCATGACGGGTGTGGGGGTGACCGGTCCGCTCACCGGTCCCGTCCCGGCCGGCCCGGTCGGCCGCACGCGCGCCACCTCGGCCAGGGCGGCGACGCTGGGGTGGGAGAAGACGTCGCGGCTGGTCAGCTCCACCCCGGCCGCGCGAGCGCGTGAGACCGCCTGGATGCTGAGGATGGAGTCGCCGCCCAGGGCGAAGAAGTCGTCGTGGACCCCCACCCGCTCCACGGCCAGGACGGAGGCGAACACCTCGGCCAGGAGGCGTTCGGCGTCGGTCCGGGGGGCGGCGTGTTCCCGGTCGTTCCCGGGTTCGGGCAGGGCGCGGTGGTCGAGCTTGCCGTTGGCGGTCAGGGGCAGCGCCTCCAGGACCACGACGGCGGAGGGGACCATGTAGCCGGGCAGGCGGGCGGCCAGGGCGCGGCGCCACCCCTCGGCCTCCTCCTGCCCCGTGCCCTGCTTCGAGGCGACGACGTAGGAGAGGAGCCGTCGCCCGCCGCCGGGGGCGGCCCGCACCAGGGCGACGGCCTCGGCGACGCCCTCCTGGGCGAGGAGGGCGGCCTCGACCTCGCCGGGTTCGATCCGAAAGCCCCGGATCTTGACCTGGGAGTCGGCGCGGCCCACGTACTCCAGTTCCCCGGAGCGGTTCCACCGCACCAGGTCGCCGGTGCGGTAGAGCCGTCCGCCGTCGCCGAGGGGGTCGGCCACGAAGCGCTCGGCGGTCAGGGACGGGCGCCCGTGGTAGCCGCGCGCGACCCCGGCGCCGCCGATGTAGAGCTCTCCCACCGCGCCCAGGGGGACGGGACGCAGGAGGCCGTCGAGCACCCGCAGGCGCATGCCGTCCAGGGGCGTGCCGACGGGGACGGCGCGCACCGGTTCGCGGGTGCGCGCGGCGGGGTGGTGGGTGGCGAAGGTGGTGGTCTCGGTGGGCCCGTACCCGTTGGCCACGACCGTGTCGGGGCAGGCCTCCAGGACACGGTGGACGCTCGTGGGGTTGGCGGCCTCGCCCCCGGTGATCACCTCGCGCAGCGGGGCGAAGCACGAGGGGTCCTGGGCCGCGTAGAGGTTGAAGAGGGCAGCGGTGACGAAGGTGGAGGTGACCCCGTGCCGGCGCGCCAGCGCGCCGAACTCCTCCGCGCCCGTGCGCCCGGGGGGCGCGACGACCACGGCCCCGCCGCGCAGCAGCGGCACCCAGATCTCGTAGGTGGCGGCGTCGAAGGCGTGCGAGGAGTGGAAGAGCACCCGGCGGTCGCGCCCCCCGCCCCATCGCCGATCCCGGGCCAGGGCGACCACGTCCGCATGGGTCACCGCCACCCCCTTGGGCACCCCCGTCGACCCGGAGGTGTGCATGACGTAGGCCACCGCGCGCGCGTCCACCACGGGCAGGGGGTCCTCGACACGGGCGGGCGGGTACGGTTCGGTCCCGTCCAGGACCAGCACGCGGGCGTCGAGGCCCTCGGGCAGGCGGGAGTGTGAGGCGGTGTCGGTGACGACGACGCGGGCCCCGGTGTGTTCGACCGTCCAGGCCACGCGTTCGGCAGGGTCGTCGGGGTGTACGGGGACGTAGGCGCCCCCGGCGCGCAGTACGGCGAGCATCGCGGTGACCACGTGCGGACCCCGCTCCAGCAGCAGCGGGACGGCCTCCTCGGCGCCCACCCCCCGGGCGCGCAGGAGGCGGGCCAGGTCGGCGGAGCCGGCGTCGAGCTCGGCGTAGGACACCTCGGGGAAGTCGCCGAGCAGGGCCGGGGCGTCGGGGGTGCGCGCCGCCTGCGCGGCGAACGCGGCGGTCACGGAGACGGGCCCGGCCTGGGCGCGACCCCGTTCCCAGGTCTCCAGGAGGGCCCGTTCGGACGCGGGGCGCAGGTCCAGGGCGGTCAGGTCCAGGCCGGGGTCGGCGACGACGGCGCCGGCCAGGCGGGACAGGGCGTCGGCCAGGGCCTCCACGCGCCCGGCGTCGTACAGGTCGGTGTTGTACTCGACGGCCAGGCGCAGGACGCCGTCGCGCTCGGCGTACTCGAAGACCAGGTCGGCCAGGGCGGCGGTGCGCGGCAGGTCGAGCTCCTCGGTGCGCAGCCCCTCCAGCTCCAGCCCGCCGGTGTGGGCGTTCTGCAGGACCATCAGCGCCTGGAACAGGGGGCCGCGGGAGGGGTCGCGTTCGGTGACCAGGGCGTCGACGACGCGGTCGAAGGGCATCTCGTGGGCGAGGGCGGCGTCGGCCTCGGCGCGCACCTGCTCGACGAACTCGGCCGCGGTGGTGCCCGGGCGCAGGCGGGAGCGGAGCACGACCGGGTTGACGAAGAAGCCGACCACGTCCGCCAGCCGGGGGTGGTCGCGTCCGGCGGAGGCGGCCCCCAGGGCGACGTCGGCGGAGCCGGAGGCCGCGGAGAGCACCGCCTGGGTCAGGGCCGCCAGGGTCGCGAAGAGCGTGGCGCCGCGTTCCGCGCCCAGGGCCCGCAGCCCCCGGAGCAGGCCGGCGTCCAGGGTGGTGCGGTGCACGGCCCCGGCCGTGGTGCGCCGTGTGGGCCGGGGGCGGTCGGTGGGCACGGCCAGCGGGGGCACGTCCTCCAGGGTGCGCGCCCAGTACTCCAGGCGGCGCCGGGCCTCGGGGCCCTCCCAGCGGCCCTGCTCCCAGACGGCGAAGTCGGCGTAGTCGAGTTCCGCACCGGTGTCGGCGTCCTCCCCGCGCACGACGGCCCGGTGGAAGGCGGCGAGGTCGCGGTGCAGGAGGTCGACCGACCAGCCGTCGCAGGCGATGTGGTGGGTGCTCAGGACCAGGACGTGGTCCTCGGCGTCCAGGCGCAGCAGCAGGGCACGGGTGGGCGGCCCCGTGACCAGGTCGAAGGGGGTGTCGACCTCGCGCCGCAGGTGTGCGTGCAGTTCCTCCCGGAGGGTGTCCTCCCGGAGGGCGGTCCGGTCCCCGGCGGCCACCTCGCGCACCGTGAGCAGGTCTTGGCGGGGGGAGCCCACGTACTGGAAGGGCTCGCCGTCGACGGTGTCGTAGGTGGTGCGCAGGGACTCGTGGCGTTCCTGGAGCAGTTCCAGGGCGCGGCCGAGCGCGGACACGTCGAGCGGGCCGCGCAGGCGGAAGGCGCTGCCGGTGTGGTACTCGGCGCTGTCGCCGTCGAGCTGGTGCAGGAACCACAGGCGGCGTTGGGCCGCCGACAGCGGCAGCGGGCGCCCGCGTCCCACGGGGGAGATGGGCTCCTCGCCGGAGCCTGCGCCGCCCGCGGCGGCGATGCCCTCCGGGGTGGGGTGGCGGAACAGGGCGCGGGGGTCGAGGGCGGTCCCCAGGCGTTCGCCCAGGCGCCAGGCCACGCGGGCGGCGAGGATGGAGTCGCCGCCCAGGGCGAAGAAGTCGTCGCGCGCGCCCACGCGTTCCAGCCCCAGGGCCGCGGCGAACTCCTCGGCGGCGGCGTGTTCGGCGCCCTCGCGCGGCCGGACGTAGTCGACGGTGCGGGCGGGGGGCGCGGGCAGGGCGCGGTGGTCGACCTTGCCGTTGGCGGTCAGGGGCAGCGACTCCAGGACCACGACGGCGGAGGGGACCATGTAGCCGGGCAGGCGGGCGCAGAGCCTGTCGCGCAGGGCCGCGGTGTCCGTGACCGTGCCGACCACGTAGCCGACCAGGGTGCGAGCGCCCGGCGCGTCCTCGCGGACGGTGACCAGGGCCTGGGCGACGCCCTCCTGGGCGAGGAGGGCGGCCTCGACCTCGCCGGGTTCGATCCGAAAGCCCCGGATCTTGACCTGGGAGTCGGCGCGGCCCACGTACTCCAGCGTCCCGTCGGCGTCCTCGCGCACGAGGTCGCCGGTGCGGTAGAGCCGTCCGCCGTCGCCGAGGGGGTCGGCCACGAAGCGCTCGGCGGTCAGGGCCGGACGCCCGTGGTAGCCGCGCGCGACCCCGGCGCCGCCGACGTAGAGCTCCCCGACCCGCCCCCGGGGCACGGTGCGCAGCCGGGCGTCGAGCACGCGGGCGCACATGCCGTCCAGGGGCGTGCCGACGGGGACCGACAGGTGCGGGGGCCGGGCCCGGTCCACGGCGAAGTGGGTGGCGAAGGTGGTGGTCTCGGTGGGCCCGTACCCGTTGGCCACGACCGTGTCGGGGCAGGCCTCCAGCACGGCGCGGACCGCTGCGGGCGGGACGGCCTCGCCCCCGGCGATCACCTCGCGCAGGGGGGCGAAGCAGGAGGGGTCCTGGGCGGCGAACAGGTCGAAGAGGGCGGCGGTGACGAAGGTGGAGGTGACCCCGTGCCGGCGCGCCAGCGCGCCGAAGGCGTGGGCGGTGAGCCGTTCGGGGGGCGCGACGACCACGGCCCCGCCGCGCAGCAGCGGGACCCAGATCTCGTAGGTGGCGGCGTCGAAGGCGTGCGAGGAGTGGAAGAGCACCCGGCGGTCGCGACCACCGCCCCACCGTGAGTCCCGGGCCAGGGCGACCACGTCGGCATGGGTCACCGCCACCCCCTTGGGGACCCCTGTCGACCCGGAGGTGTGCATGACGTAGGCCGCCGCGCGCGCGTCGACCACGGGCAGTGCCGTGTCCGCGCCCCGCCCCGCCACGAGGACGTCCGTCCCGTCCAGGTCGACGACCCGGGCGGTCCCCGTCAGGCGTTCGGGCAGGCGGTGGCCGAGCGAGCGGTCGGTGAGGACCAGGCGGGCGCCGGTGCGCTCGGCGGCGGCCAGCACCCGTTCGGCGGGGTCGTCGGGGTGCACGGGGACGTAGGCGCCCCCGGCGCGCAGCACGGCGAGCATCGCGGTGACCACGTGCGGACCCCGCTCCAGGGCGAGCAGCACGGTGCCCTCGCGGGGCAGCCCCCGGAGGAGCAGGAGGCGGGCCAGGTCGGCGGAGCCGGCGTCGAGCTCGGCGTAGGACACCTCGGGGAAGTCGCCGAGCAGGGCCGGGGCGCCGGGGGTGCGCGCCGCCTGCGCGGCGAAGGCCTCCGGTACCGAGGCGTGCGGGACCGCGTCCACGGGGACGGGCTCGGGGCGGTTCGACTCCTGGGGGGACAGCACGTGGTGGCTCCTGGTGCGCGTTCGGGAGGGAGGACGGCGGACGGGCGGACGGGTGCGGGGGCCGTGATCCGTCGCCGCGACGGCGTGGCCGTCCGGCGGGGTCGGCGGACGACGATCGATCCGCCATTCCCCCCATGGCCGCCGTACGACAACAGAGCGTGCCACATCGCCTTATCCAACCGGGCACTTTACCAAAATCATCTTCGTCCTGAAATTCCCTCCACGGACAGAAAATCACACTCGGAACAACTTGTGCCACATGGAATACTTAACGCCACAAATCAGACAAAACAACGCAAAATATATTATATTCTATAAAGCCCAAGAACAAAGACCTTCCATGTGCACGAGAGGCGCGCCCGACTGCGAATCATGAACACCCTCCGAAGTCGCTCAAACACCCAGAGTAATGAGAATTCAATGTTTGACCGGATGTGGCTACGAGGGGCCCTCTCGCTCCTTCTGTGGGGCGGGAGTCGCCACGCACCCCACCGGGGGACACTTCCGCCCGCGCCGCGAACCCCCACCGCCGCCCCTCCCTCCCGGGAGCGCTGCGATCCCGGCATAACCCGTGGTCAGGGCCCGTGTTCGGCCCATAGCACAGCACTCGGGCCAGTGCATACGTTTCGCCGCAAAGGGCATTTTTTTGTGGTTTGGACGAACTTTCCGTTCATGCGCAAGGATGGAAGCGTCCGTTCCGACGATCGTGGAGCAGGTGTGCGAACCGGAACAGCCTTTCCCCTCTCACGCCCTCCCAGCAGCGCAAACGAGTGAGAAGAACCACAGGGGCGCGGGTAAACCACCGGTGTTCCGACCGGCGTCCGGAACGGCACGTGATGCGTCCCTCCGGGGGCCGCTCCCACGGCCGCGAGGTGAACACCCTGCTAAAACCGGGGGACATACGAAAAAAACTGACGACCGCCGATGAGGGCGCAATGCCTTCACACCACGGAAATCTCCGCGTACGCCCGACAGCATTCCCCCTCACCTGGTTCCCGACATATCAGAATCCCTTGCCAAGATTCGAAGCGATATGTGAGTATCCGTGGCACGTGCGTTGAACCGCCCTGTCCCCACCGAAGCGACCGGCTGCTCCCGTCCCGGGCGCCGGCCTTTCGGGTGCCCTCCGAGCTCCACGAGGAGAACCATCGTGCGTGAGGCCCTGTCCGACCTGCTCCAGCGGTCCGCTCGCCGGACCGGCGTCCCCGGAGCCCAACTCGCGGTCTACCACCGCGGAGAGCTGCACACCTGTGTCACCGGCGTGGAGGACTCCGCGACGGGACGTCCCGTGGAGGACGCCTCCCTCTTCCCCCTGGGATCGGTGACCAAGCCCGTCACCGCCGCCCTGGTCATGCAACTGGTGGAGGACGGCGACGTCGACCTCGACGCCCCAGTGCTGCACCACCTGGGGGGCGGCGCGCCCGACCACCCGCTGCGGGGGATCACCGCCCGCCACCTGCTCAGCCACACCGCCGGCCTGGTCTCGGAGCGGCCCGCGGGCGCCCCCGCCACCTCCCTGCGCCGTTACGTCTCCTCGTTGACCCCCGAGGACCGCATCGCCCCGCCGGGAACGGTGTTCTCCTACTCCAACACCGGCTACGCCGTGGCGGGCCGGCTCGTGGAGGCCGTCACCGGCCAGGACTGGTGGGAGACCGTGGAGTCGCACCTGTGCTGGTCCACCGGCATGGAACTGGCGCCGGTCCCGGCGCCGCGGCCCCCCGCCCCCGGTCTGGTCACCGGTCACGCCGTCGACGGCGCGGGCCGGGCCCACCCGGTGGGCTTCCACATCGAGCCCGCCCTCGCCCCGGCCGGGGGCCTGGCCGCGAGCGCCGCCACCCTGTCGGCCTTCGGCAGGGCCTTCCTCGGCCCCGGGCACGCGGCCCTGGACGGCGAGGTCGCCGCCCCGGAGGTGCTGGGCGAGATGGGGCGCTCGGTGAGCGTGGCCGACCCCTTCGGCCTGGCCGACGGCTGGGGCGCCGGCTGGTCCCTGCACCTGGCGGGCGACCGCCTGTGGTACGGCCACGACGGGACCCTGGACGGGGCCACCTGCAACCTGCGCGTGGACCCCGAGGGCGGGACGGTGGTCGCCCTGACCACCAACTCCACCACCGGTGTGACCACCTGGGAGCACCTGGTCCGCGGTCTGCGCGAGCTGGGGGTGGACGTGGGCCACTACCGTCAGCCCGACGCCGCGGTCGAGGGCGCCGCCGCCACCGCGACCGCCCCCGACCGGGTCACCGGGAGCTACGGCAACGGCGGCCTGAGCGCCGAGGTCGTCCACGACCGCGGCGGCCACCGGCTGGTCATGTCCAACGGCTTCGAGGGCGAGCTGACCACCGGGCCGGGCGGAGCCTTCCGGGTGGTCTCCGAGCGCCACGGCGGGATCGCCCTCAGCGGACGCTTCCTCACCGACCCCGCCGCCCCCGGACGTGCCACGGCCCTGCAGTACAACGGGCGCACCCTGCGTCTGAGCGGGCTCGCCGTGGGCCCCAACGCCTGATCCACCACCCCTGCGCACACGAGGACCGGCACAGCGACCATGAGCGACGCCCCTGTTGACCACACTTCCGAGCTCGACCGCGCCAAGGCCCGCGAGGAGGTCCTGCGCCGCCTGCGCGCGCGTGACGGGAGCGGCCAGGACATCCCCCGCGTCCCCCGTGACCGCCCGGTCGCGCTGTCCTTCGCCCAGCAGCGGCTCTGGGTCCTGGACCAGATGCGGCCGGGGCGCACCGACTACAACTCCGCCCTGGTCCTGAGACTGACCGGTGACCTGGACGCCGGGGCGCTGCGACGCTCCCTGACCGCGCTGGTGCACCGGCACGAGTCCCTGCGCACCACCTTCACCGAGGTGGACGGCGAGGGGCGGCAGGTCGTCGGCGCCCCCTACGAGGTGGACCTCCCCACGACCGCGACCGGGGGACGCGAGGAGTCCGCCGAGAGGGCGGCCCACGAGTACGCCCTGCCCTTCGACCTGGAGCGCGGCCCCCTGCTGCGGAGCCGGCTCCTGGTGGAGGGACCCGACAGCCACGTGCTGGTGCTGTGCCTGCACCACATCGTCACCGACGGCTGGTCCCTGGACCTGATCCGCGGCGAGCTGGACACCCTCTACCGCGCCGCCACCGCCGACCCCGGCCGCGCGCCGGACGCCCTGGCAGCCGGCCTGGACCCGCTGCCCGCCCAGTACGCCGACTACGCCTCCTGGCAGCGCTCGCGCCTGGACGGGGCCGCCCTGACCCGCTCGCTGGACCACTGGCGCCGCAGACTCGCCGACCCCCCCGTGCTGGAGCTGCCCACCGACCGGCCGCGGCCGGCCGTGCGCGACGGCGCGGGCGACACCCTGCCCTTCTCCCTGCCCGCTCCGCTGGTGGAACGCCTGGAACGCCTGGCCTCCGGACGCGGCGCCCACCTGTCCACGGTGTTGCTGACCGCGGCCCAGGTGACCGCCGCCCGCTGGAGCCGCAACCCCGACGTGGTGCTGGGCACCGTCACCTCCGGGCGCGAGGACCGGCGGCTGCACCGGATGACGGGCTTCTTCGTCAACACCCTGGCCGTGCGCCAACAGGTGGACGAGGAGCTGTCCTTCGCGGAACTGCTCGACCGGACGCGTGCCGGGTTCCTCGCCGACCTCGACCACGGCGAGGTCCCCTTCGACACGGTCGTGGACGCCGTCCTGACCGAACGCGACCCCGCGGTGCCGCCGCTGGTGCAGGCCGCGGTGGTCTTTCAGAGCGCCCGGACCTCCGGGGAGGCGGGCCTGGGCGACCTGGACGCGGAACCGGTGCAGGTGCGGCGCGGCCAGTCGGTCTTCGACCTGACCCTGGAGTTCCGCCCCGGTCCCGACGGTGTCGCGGGGTCGGCCGAGTTCGACACCGCCCTGTTCGACCGTGCCACCGTGGAGCGCCTGGTCGCGGACCTGGTGCGGGTGTTGGAGGACGCGGAGGACCCCCGCCCCCTGCGGGCCCTGCCCCTGACGGACCGCGAGCGGGCCCGGGAAGCGGAACGCGCCTGGACCGGGGCGCCCGGCCCGCGCCCGCGGCCCCTGCCCGACCTGTTCGCGGAGCAGGCCCGGCTGCGCCCCGCGGACCCCGCGCTGGTCGACGCGGACCGCACCGTCTCCTTCGCCGAGGCCGACGACCGGGCCGCGCGCACGGCCCGTCGCCTGCGGGAGCTGGGCGTGCGGCGGGGCGACCGCGTCGGGGTGTGCGTGGAGCGGGGCACGGCCCTGGGCGAGGCGCTGCTGGGCGCGGTGTACGCGGGAGCGGTCTACGTGCCCCTGGACCCGGAGTACCCGACCGAGCGGTTGGCCACCGTCCTGGAGGACGCCGCGCCGCGCGCCGTGATCGTCGACGCCGCGTCCGCCCCCCGGCTGCCCGCGGGCCTCCCGACGCTGGACGCGGCGGACCCCGCCGTGGCCCGGGCGGAGCCGCTGCGCGAGGCGCTGCACCCCGAGGACCCCGCCTACCTCATCCACACCTCCGGCTCCACCGGCAGACCCAAGGGCGTGCTGGTGGCGCACCGCGGCCTGGCCGCCCTGGCCGCCACCCAGGGCGAGCGCATGCGTGTGGGCCCCGGATGCCGGGTGCTCCAGTTCGCCTCCCCCAGCTTCGACGCGGCCGTAGCCGAGATGACGGTGGCACTGCTCAACGGGGCCGCGGCGGTACTGCTGCCACGCCCCTCCCTGATGGGCGAGGGACTGCCCCGTGCCCTGCGCGAGCACCGCGTCACCCACGTGACGCTGCCCCCGGCGCTCCTGCCCGGCCTGTCCCCCGAGGAACTGGGACCGGTGGAACACCTGCTCGTGGCGGGCGAGGCCTGCCCCGGCGAGCAGATCGCCCGCTTCTGCGACGACCGGGCCGTGTACAACGGCTACGGGCCCACCGAGTCCACCGTGTGCACCACCATCAGCGCCCCGCTCTCGGGGACGGGCGCCCCCGCCCTGGGCGATCCGGTGGCGGGCACCCGTGTCCGGATCCTGGACCGGTGGCTGCGCCCGGTGCCCGACGGCGTCCCCGGCGAGCTCTACATCAGCGGCGACGGGCTGGCCCACGGTTACCTCGGGCTGCCCGGCACCACCGCGGAACGCTTCGTCGCCGACCCGGACGCCGAGGGCGGGCGCATGTACCGCTCCGGCGACCTGGTCGTGCGCCGCGGCGGACGGCTGGAGTTCCTGGGCCGCACCGACGACCAGGTCAAGATCCGCGGCCACCGCGTCGAACCGGGCGAGGTCGAGCACGTGCTCACCCGCCTTCCCGAGGTGGAACGCGCCGTGGTGGTGGCCGACGGCACCGGCGCCTCGCGCCGCCTGGTCGCCTACGCCGTCCCCGCCCCCGGGTGCGCCACGAGCCCCGAGGCCCTGGAGCGGGCCGCCCGGTCGCTGCCCTCCTACCTGGTCCCGGCGGCCTTCGTCGTCCTGGACGACATCCCGGTGACCGCCAACGGCAAGACCGACCGGCGCGCGCTGCCCGCCGTGGACTGGACCGGGCGCTCCGGGAACGGGTACACGGCCCCGCGCACCACCGCGGAGCGGGAGCTGGCCGCGGTGTGGTGCTCCCTGCTCGGCCTGGAGCGCGTCGGCGTGCACGACGACTTCTTCCGTGTGGGCGGCGACTCCGTCAGCGGGGTGCGCATGCTCGCCCGCGCCGCCGACCGGCTCGGCGCCCGCCCCCCGCTGCGGGCGCTGTTCGAGCGGCCCACCGTCGCCGCGCTGGCCGAGCTCTACGAGGGCCCCGGCGAGCACCGCTCCGCACCCGTGCGCGTGGAGCACGAGGGTCCGGCGCCCCTGTCCGCCGCGCAGCGCCGGATGTGGTTCCTGGACCAGTACTCGCCGGGAGGGGCCGGGTACAACTCCGGCGGCGCGCTGCGCCTGTCCGGCGCGTTGGACGTCCCGGCGCTGGAGCGCGCCCTGGACGCCCTGGCCGCGCGCCACGAGGCGCTGCGCACGGTCTTCCCCTCCCGGGACGGCGCGCCCTGCCAGGTCGTGCTCGACGCCACCGGCCTGCCCCTGGCCGCGGTCGACCTGGGCGGCGCGCCCGGGGGCGGGCGCGAGGAACGGCTGGACGCGCTGCTGGAGGAGTTCGCCTCCCGGCCCTTCGACCTGGCCCGCGGCCCCCTGACCCGGGCGGTACTGGTCCGCGTGGACGAGGGCGACAACGTCCTGGCGATCACCATGCACCACATCGTCACCGACGCCTGGTCCATGTCGGTGCTCGTCGGGGAGCTGGGAGAGCTCTACCGGGCCGCCCGGGAACGGCCCCACGTCCCGGCCGGGGAACTGCCCGGGGCCGCGGGTCTGGAGCCGGTGCTCCTGCGCTCCACCGACGTGGCCGTGTGGCAGGAGGAACGGGCGCGCTCGGGGGCCTTCGGGGAACACCTGCGGTACTGGCGCGACCACCTGGCCGGGGTCGAGCCCCTGGAACTGCCGACCGACCGGCCCCGGCCCGCCCAACGGCGCGGCCGCGGCGCCGCGCGCTCCTTCGAGGTCCCCGCACGGGTGCGCGGGCGCGTGCGCGAGCTGGAGTCCGACCACGGCCTGACGCTGTTCATGGTGCTGGTCGCGGCCACCGCACTGACGCTCGCGCGCCACAGCGGCCGGCACGACGTGGTGATGGGCACGGTGACCTCCGGACGCGACGGCGCCGACCTGGAGAACGTGGTGGGGTTCTTCGTCGACACCGTGGCCCTGCGCCTGCGGGTGGACCCCGACGCGCCGGCCTCCGCGCTGCTGGCCCACGTGCGCGCGACCGTCCTGGCCGCGTTCGAGCACGGCGAGGTCCCCTTCGACACGGTCGTGGACGCGACCGGGCAGGAGCGCGACCCCTCCCGCCCCACCCTGGTCCAGGCCCTGGTGACGCTGCGGAACACACCGGGCGCCCCCTGGAAGGCGGACGGCCTCGACGCGCGCCCCCACGCCGTCGCCCACCGGCACACCCAGTTCGACCTGACGGTGGAGTTCGCCGAGGAGGACGGGCGGCTGCTGGGCGCGGTGGAGTACGACACCGACCTGTTCGACGCCCGCACGGCCGACCGGATCGCCCACCACCTGGCCGCCACCCTGGACCTGCTCTCCCGTGCCCCGCAGGCGCCCGTGCGGGAGCTGGACCCCGCACCCGCGCCGGACGAGGCCGAGGCCCTGCGCTCCTGGAGCACGGGCGCCCCCGGGCACCCGCCGGCGTCGGTGCCCGCGGTGTTCGGCGAGCGGGCGCGCGCCCGGCCCGACGCACCCGCCCTGGCGGGACCCGGCGTGGCGATGACCTACGCCGAACTCGACCGGGCCTCGGCGGCCCTGGCTGTACGGCTGCGCTCGCTGGGGGTGGGGCCCGAGACCCCCGTGCCCCTGCTCCTGGAGCGGGGTCCGCACGTGGTCACCGCGATGCTCGCCGTGCTGCGCGCCGGGGGCGCCTACGTCCCCGTGCACCCCGACGACCCCGCCGAACGCGTCCGCCTCCTGGTCTCCGGGACCGGGGCCCCGTGCGTGGTCACCGACGCGGCCTGCGCCTCCCGGGCGCCCTCCGCGGTCCCGGCGGTATCGGTCGACGCCCTCGACCCCGTGCCGGACGCCGGCGCCCCCGTCGAGGGCCTGGACCGGGCCCACCCCGACCAGCTCGCCTACGTCATGTACACCTCGGGTTCCACCGGGACGCCCAAGGGCGTGGCGGTGACCCACACCGACGTGGTGCGCCTGGCGGCGGACCGGCGCTGGTCGGGCGGGCACGCCCGGCGCACGCTCTTCCACTCCTCGCACGCCTTCGACGCCGCCACCTACGAGATCTGGGCGGCCCTGCTGACCGGCGGCACCGTCGTGGTGGCCCCGCCGGGCCGGCTGGACGCGGACGGCTTCGCCGCGCTGGTCTCCGGGCACGGGGTCAGCGCCACCTTCGTCACCGCGGCGCTGTTCAACCTCTACGCCGCCCAGGACCCCTCCTGCTTCGCGGGGATGGAGCAGGTCGTCACCGGTGGCGAGGCGGCGAGCCCGCACGCGGTGGAACTGGTGCGGCGCGCCTGCCCGGACACGACGGTGGCCAACGGGTACGGACCCACCGAGACCACCACCTTCGCCGCCCACCACGCGCTGCCCCGCGAGGGCGCCACCCCCGACCCGGTGCCGATCGGCCGTCCCCTGGACGGCACGCGGCTGCACGTGCTGGACGAGCGCCTGCGGCCGGTGCCGGTGGGCGCGATCGGCGAGCTGTACGTGGGCGGGCGGGTCACGCGCGGCTACCACGGCCGACCGGCCCCGACCGCCGAACGGTACGTGGCCGACCCCTTCGGCGACGGCGGTCGGCTCTACCGCACCGGCGACCTGGTCCGCTGGAACAACTCCGGGGAGCTGGAGTACACCGGTCGCGCCGACTCCCAGGTCAAACTGCGCGGGTTCCGCATCGAGCCGGGCGAGGTGGAGGCGGCCCTGCTGCGTCTGCCCGACGTGGAGCAGGCCACCGTCCAGGTCCGTCGCGCCGCCTCGGGGGCACGCGGTCTGGTCGCCTACGTGGTTCCCCGGGAGGAGGGGAGGACGGACCTGCCGGACGTGCGCGAGCGGTTGCGCGAGACCCTGCCCGACTACATGGTCCCGGGGGCCGTGGTGCCCCTGCGGGCCATCCCCCTCAACGCCAACGGCAAGGTGGACCGGGCGGCGCTGCCCGAACCGGACGAGCCCGCCGAGCGGGCGCGGGAGGGCACGGCACCGCGCGGCGCCACCGAGCAGGCGCTGGCGCGGATCTGGTCGGAGCTGCTGCACGTGGCGGACGTGGGACGCCACGACAACTTCTTCGCCCTGGGCGGCGACTCGATCCTGAGCATCCAGCTGGTCTCGCGCGTGCGCGAGGCGGGGTGGAACGTCACCACCCGCGACGCCTTCCTGCACCAGACGGTCGCCGGCCTGGCCGCCGCGGCCGACCGGGGCGGGACCACCGGCGACACCGGCGTGCGGACCCCGGTCACCGGCCCCGTCCCGCCCACCCCCGTGGACCGCTGGTTCTTCCGCACCCGTACCCGCCGCCCCGAGCACTTCGACATGTCGCTGCTGTTCGAGGTCGCCGAGGGCACCGATCCCGACCTGTGGGCGCGGGCCGCCGACAGCCTGCCCGCCCACCACGACATGCTGCGCCTGAGGGTCGTCGACGCCGGGGACGGACCGCACGGGCACCTGGACGCCGACACGCCCCACCGTGCCCGGGTGGTGCGGGTGGACGGCGAGGAGCTGGAGCGGGCGGTGGAGCGCGAGGCGCTGCGCGCACGCCACGCCGAACGGCTCGCACGGGGGCCGCTGTTCGAGGCCGTGGTGTTCGACGCCGGTCCCCGCCGGTCCCCGCGGGTGTTGCTGTCGGCGCACCACCTGGTGGTCGACGCCGTGTCCTGGAGGGTGTTGCTGGAGGACCTGGCCACCGCCTACGGACAACTGGACCGGGGCGAGAAGGTGGACCTGGGCGCGCCCACCACGCCGTTCCCGGAGTGGGCCCGCCGCCTCGGGGAGCACACCGCCCGGGGGGCCTTCGACGGGGACGCCGACCACTGGTCCGACCTGGCGGCCCGGGCCGCGGACGCGCGCCTTCCCGTGGAGTCGGACTCCGGACCCAACGACGTGGCCTCGCAGCGGGTCCTCACGGCCTCCCTGTCGGCCGAGGAGACCGCGGTCCTGCTGCGCCGGGTGCCCGGCAACCTGCGCAGCAGCATCGACGACGTCCTGCTCGGCGCGCTGGCGAAGGTGCTGACCGGCTGGAGCGGCTCCCCCCGCCTGTTGGTGGCCAAGGAGGGGCACGGGCGCGAGGACCTGTTCGACGACGTGGACCTGTCCCGCACGGTGGGCTGGTTCACCGCGATCCACCCGGTGCTGTTGGAGGTCCCCGCGGACGCCGACACCGCCGGGGCGATCGCCGTCGCGCGCGGGCGGCGTCGGGCCGCCCCGGACGGGATCGGCTTCGGGGCGCTGCGGGAGCTGGCCGGGGGGCGGGCCCCCGCGGCACTGGTCGCGATGCCCGAGCCGCCGGTGACCTTCAACTACCTGGGGCGCTTCGGCGACCGGGGTGAGGGGCCGGTGGGCCGTCCGCTGCCCCTGCCGCCGTGCGACCACGCCCCGGACGAGGAGCGCACCAGCCTGTTCGACGTGACCGGCGCGGTGGTCGGGGAGCGACTGGAGCTCTCCTGGACCTACTCGGTCCACCGGCACCGGACCGCGACGGTCCGGGCCCTGGCCGACGAGTACGCCGAGCGGTTGCGCGCACTCGTGCGCGAGACCGGACGCGGACGCGCGCGGGACCGCCGCGCGCGCTGACGGTGTCGCGCGAACGGCGCGCGAGACCCACGACGACAAAGGAGAACGATCGACGTGAGCAACCCCTTCGACGACGAGGACGGCCGTTTCCTGGTGCTGGTCAACGACGAGGGACAGCACTCCCTGTGGCCCGCCTTCGCCGAGGTGCCCCGGGGGTGGCGGGTGGCCCAGGGCGAGACCTCCCGGGCCGAGGCGCTGGAGTACGTGGAGCGCGAGTGGACCGACCTGCGTCCGGCGAGCCTGATCGCCGCGCAGGAGGGTTGACCGCGCCGGGACGCGCGGAGCCGGTGACCGGGAAGTGTCCCCGGGAGCCGCGTTCCGCGCGTCCCGCCGCGCGTGCCCCGGCCTCCCGGGTCGGTGCTTCGAGGACCTGGTGGAGGATCTTCGAGAAAGCGGAGGACAGCACCAGAGCGGTAGCGGCGGGCCTGTCGTCCAGCGCACGGGTGAGGTCTCCGGTCGACGGGTCGACGAGGGCCCTGCCTCCGGCTGCGGCACCTGCTGCGCAGGCTCGGAGCCACGACCCGACCGCGGGAGCAGTCGGACACCGCTGTGGAAGCGGACCGGTTCCTCGGGTACGTGCTCGGCAGCGGCGGGGCCGTCGACCTGGACCACCACCCCCTCGCCACGTGGGTGGTCACCCGCCCGTTCACGGAGCTGGTGGCGTGGCCGTCCACGGGCGCGGTTCTGCGTGGCTGCGCGAGGCGGCGCCGATCCGCCGACGCGGACCGTCGGGGGCCGGGCAGGACGCGGCCGCGGGGGAGCGCCGCCACAGGGCGGAACGCCTTCCAGTAGGTCTCGCGGAGATAACGCCCCGCGTTGTCGCAGGTGGTGACGTGTGAGCCCCACGCACGTGGGGATGGACCGGGCCTCGCGCCGTCAACGGTGCTGAAGGTGCAGTGAGCCCCACGCACGTCGGCTGTGCAGGCGCGGCAAGAGATGGCCGACCCATGCTGGTACGGCCCGCCTCCAGTGCTGCTCGCAATCATGGCGCAGCAGGACCTGGGCGGTGGCCACGCACACCCGTTCGGCGTCGGTGAGCAGGCGGGGTCGGTTCGCCGAAGGGATCACGCCGTCGTCCAGATGGACGTAGAGTGCTGTCAGAAGGGCGTCAAGGTCAGTCTTCACACACCGATCCTCGACGCCCTTCGTCATGCCCGCAGCAGGTTCAGGGATTTCCCATCAACGATCCAGAGGTCACGAATACATGGGCCTCTGCACCAAGCACACCCTGCGGCAAAGCCTGGGCGAACACTCCACAACTGCCGCTTCGAAGGGCCCGTGTCCGGCTAGGGCTGCACAGGTATCCAACGCGCTCCTCAGCCGTCTACTCCGCACCGGCCCGGCGGAGGCGCCCACGCACGCGACAGCAGGAGGCAACCGTGCCTTACTCCAAGGAACACGCCTTCGGTGAGATCACCGTGGTCTTCTCCACCGGTGAGACCACGAGCCCCGGATCGGACTACTACTGCCTGACCGGCAAGATCCATAAACACCTCATCACCACCTGGCTCAAGTCCACCAACAGCGCCACCGAGGCGGTCAAGTCCGCTGAGAGCTGGCGCAAGATCGAAGACAGCAGCAACGACTACCGTGGCACACCGCCCGCCGGGTACCGGATCTTCTCCGACGTGGCCGACAACGACGATGTCTCCAAGGACCAGGTAGCGTGCGTGAAGGAGAAGATCAACGGTGTCGCCTACGCCGTGCTCGGCGAGAAGTACTACGAGTACTACGGAATGTATGGAGCCGCCGCGCTGCGCACCAAGCGGCCCACCCAGATCATCGAGAAGAACAGCGTGATGGTCGCACCCGACCCCGGCTTCTGGAGCTGCGGGAAGTGGCAGAACAAGGACATCGGGGAAGACCCGGGTGACGTCTACGTCCTCAACCTGCCGGCCACGGCCACCAAGGGCGGAAACCTGGTTCGGCCGGAGATCAAGGACCCCGACAACATCCCCTCCGAGCAGAACCCGGTCATCGACCGCGAAACGGTCGTGCCGTGCGTCGCGGTCAAGGACAAGACCCGCTCAGCGTCCTGGATCGTGCAGAACTCGCCCACCTACACGCTGCGCCGGCGCCGCTCCTACTCCTTCGTGGCCTCCCTGGACCTGCGCGGGGCCAAAGAAGGGGGCAAGATCACCAAGACGGTCGGCTGGGGCATCAGCAAGACCAAGACCGATGCCTACACCGAGAGCGTGGGCGTCACCGTGGGCTTCGAGGCCGGTGTGGAGGTCAAGGGCGTGGGCATCAAGGTCACCGGTTCGGCCACCAAGACCCTGGGCTATGAGCAGTCCTTCTCCAACACCGAGATGTACGAGCAGTCGGTGACGGTCGAGGGAGGCGCCCCGGCAGGCTACGTCACGGCGATGTACGTGGAGAAGCACGTGATCTACGCGGTGCGCAACGACTCCGAGCACTCCTTCTGCTCCGATGACGACCGCAACCCGGTGGCGTTCAACGCCGGGCTGCGCTATACCGTCGTGGACAACAGCCCCAAGTCGCGTTCGGAGATGGACAGCCGGGCCGACGAGGAGGCCATCCGGTCGGTGAGCCACGGCACGGGCCTGGCCGAGGTGCCCGATCCCGACCAGTTGACCGGCGAGCACGCACCCGAGGGTGCCCCGCCGGTACGGGTGCCGCAGCCTTCCACGGAGGAGGTGGTGAGCCCGCAGCCGCGCAGCGTCCATTGACGACCGGCTCGAGCCCTGCTCTGTCACCGAAGGCGGGTGTAGCAGTACAGGCAGGGGCGACCTTGTGAGCCCCACGCACGTGGGGATGGACCGTTCCGCTCGATTGTCTGTAGCGCCCTGTCACAGTGAACCCCACGCAGGTGGGGGATCGTCCCGGGCGGGCGAGGGAACCGACCTGCCCTCGGTCGGGAGCCCGGCCGTCGTTCCCCGCTCGCGGCCGTTCTCGTCGGCGGTCAGGACCCCGGGGACGACGAAGGCGCCGACGAGGATCCGTCGGCGCCCGGAGGGCAGTCGCCCGTCCTAGTGTCCCGCGTGCTCCTCGTCGGTGCTGACGATCAGCGCGTAGGCCTCGGCGAGGTCCTTCACGTCTTCGGCCTCCTCGGACACGGGAGCGAGCTCCACGATCTTCTTGAGGAGTGCTTCGCGTGCCTGGGCCTGGATGTCCTGCGATTCGGTCATGCGCCAACCCTAGACCCGATACCGGACATGTCCGGCCACTTCCCTGCATCCACCGGCAGAGGCCGCCCGGCCGGTGGTCTCCACGCAAGGGGAGACCACCGTGACCGAGCGGCAGGGCCGGGCGCCCGGAGCCGCCGACACCCTCGACGAAGCCGGAGGTCGGACCCCCTGGCCGGCACCGGCCGGGGGTCAGGGGAGGGTGGACGGTCCCGCCGGTGCCGGCACACCGGCGAGACCGAGTATGAGGTCGCGGACCTCGGTGGCCGCGACGCGTTCCCGGGCGGAGCCGGGATCGGTGCACAGCACCAGGGGGCCGTCGTCGGGGTCCCCGTGCGCGCGCCCGTGGGTGCCGCGCACACAGCCCGGGTCGAGCGGGACCACGTTCATGGCGTAGCGCAGACCGGCCTTCTTGCGCACGAGGTTGGCCGCCGCGCGCGCCTTGACGAACGGGTCCGCGGGATCGAGGAAGAGCTCGGCGGGGTCGTAGCCCGGCTTGCGGTGGATGTCCACGCCCCGCGCGAAGTCCGGCGCCGCCCCGTCGTGCAGCCAGTAGTAGTAGGTGAACCAGGCGCCCGGGTCGGCCACGAGGACGAGCTCGCCGGAGCGCTCGTGGTCCAGCCCGTGCTCCGCCTGCCCGTCGCGGTCCAGGACGAGGTCCACCCCCTCCACCCCGGCGAGGAGGCCGGCGACCGCGGACACGTCGCCGGGGTCGCGGACGTACACGTGGGCGCACTGGTGGTCGGCCACCGCGAAGGCGCGCGACTCCCACGGGTCCAGGTACTCCATCCCGTGCTGGGTGTGGACCTCCAGCAGTCCGGCCTCCCGCAGCACCCGGTTGACGTGCACGGGCCTGTTCGCGGGGGTGATGCCGTACTCGCTGAGGACCATCACGGCGGCGCCCGAGCGCTCGGCGTCGTCCAACAGGGGCGCCAGGGCCGCGTCCAGGTCGCCCACCGCCCGACGGGCCTGCTCCGAGCCGGGGCCGTACCGCTGCAGGTCGTAGTCCAGGTGGGGGACATAGCAGAGGGTCAGGTCGGCCCGCGGCATCAGCCTGCGGGTCGCGGCCACGATCCACTCGGTGGAGCGGATCGACGCGGTCGGCCCCCAGTAGTGGAAGAGCGGGAAGGGGCCCAGCTCCGCCGTCAGCTCGTCGTGGAGGGCGGGGGGACGGGTGTAGCAGTCGGGGGACTTGCGCCCGTCGGCGTGGTAGACCGGCCTGGGGGTGACGGTCCAGTCGGTGGTGGCGCCCATGGCGTACCACCAGCACACGTTCGCGGTGCGAAAACCCGGCCGGCGGCGCCGGGCGGTCTCCCACACCTTCTCACCCCGGACCAGGCGGTTGTGCTGGCGCCACAGGTACACCTCGCCCAGGTCCCGGAAGTACCAGCCGTTGCCGACGGCGCCGTGCCCGGCCGGGGTCAGGCCGGTCAGGAACGTGGACTGGACGGTGCAGGTGACGGCGGGCAGGACGGTCTCCAGCGGGGCCTGCCAGCCCTTCTCGGCCATGGCGCGCAGTCGGGGCGCGTGTCGCAGCAGCCGGGGCGTGAGCCCGACCGCGTTGACGACGAGCAGGCGCGGTTCCTCCGTCGGCATGCGGGTGTCCCTTCGTCTCGCGGGGGTCAGAGGACGGTCAGGCCGAGGTCGGTCATGCGGTCGCGGGCCCAGGCCACCTCGGCCGCGATGCCCTCGGTGAGCCCCTTTCCGTCGGTGGGGCGCGACGCCTCGGGCAGCACCGACCAGGTGTAGGTCTCCACCTCCACGTGGTCGGTGCGCGCGCCGCCGGGGCCCAGGAGGCGGCGCAGGGTGTCGGTGAGGTGGTCGGTGGTCCCGCGCAGCGGGGCGGCGGCGGGGGCGTGCAGGGGCACGTGGAAGTGGGTGCGCCAGGGCGCGTCCCCGGGCAGGGGGTCGGCGCCGCCCAGGGCCTCGTGCAGGTCGTCGCGGCCCTCCCGCGCCCCGTCCTCGCCGCGGACGCGCGTCTGGTGCAGGAAGCGGTCCTCGGTGAAGGCGGCGAGGGCCTGGCGGGCGGCCGGGGCGGCGGGGTCGGGGACCTCCACGGCCGCCGACGCCTGGGCCTTGACCACGGGCAGGCCCGCGGCGGAGAGCCTGTCCAGGGCCGCCCCCGGTTCCTCGAAGGCCGTCGCGAGGTGGCAGGTGTCCAGGCACACGCCCAGGTGCGGCGGCGGGTCCGCCAGGAGCCGGGCCGCGTCACGGGTGGACTCGACGACGCACCCGGGCTCGGGTTCCAGCCCCACCCGTACCGGGCGCTCCCGCCGCGCCAGGTCCTCCAGCGCCGCGGAGAGCTCGTCCAGGTGCGCGCGGGCGGTGGCGAGGCGGCCGGGGTCCCACGGCGCGCGCCAGGCCAGGGGGAGGGTGGAGACGCTGCCCCGTACGGCGTCGTCGGGGAGCAGCCGTGCCAGCACCCTGGCGCAGTCCACCGTGTAGTCCAGCCTGGCCCGGTCGGTCCAGTCGGGTCGGTACACGGCGTGCTTGACCACGGGCGCGTGGAACCCGGTGTAGGGGAAGGCGTTGAGGGTCACCGTCTCCAGCCCCGCGGACGCCAGCTCCGCGCGCAGCCGGTCGGTCAGCCCCGGATCCGCCGCCAGCTCTCGGGCCAGCGGGGCGGGCAGCCACAGTCCCAGGCCGAGCCGGTCCGCGCCCAGGGCCTCGCGCACGCCGCCGCCGTGGACGCGGATCTGGCGCAGGACGCCGTCCAGGTCCTCGGCCGGGTGCACGTTGGTGCAGTAGGCGAGGTGGACGACCGTGCCGTCGGGGTGGCGCAGCCTCACGCGGCACCCCCGTCCGCACGCTCGCCGCGCAGGACGGAGTTGCCGGAGTAGGTCGCGGTGCGGTCGGCCCCGGGCACGTCGTCCAGCAGCAGGCGACCGCTGCGTCCGTAGAACTCGACGGGGTTGTCCCACAGGACGCGTTCGACGTCCCGGTCGGTGAAGCCCGCGGCGAGCATGGCCTCGCCGGTGCGCAGGGTGGCGAGCGGGTCGCTGCGGCCCCAGTCGGCGGCCGAGTTGACCACCATCCGTTCCGGGCCCCACTCGGACAGGACGCGGACCATGCGCTCCGGGCTCATCTTGGTGTCGGGGTAGATGGAGAAGCCCAGCGTGCACCCCGAGTCGTGCACCATCGCCACGGTGGCCTCGTTGAGGTGGTCCACGAGCACCCGCTCGGCCGGGATGCCGGACTCGGCGACCAGTTGCAGGGTGCGGCGGGTCCCGGCCACCTTGTCGCGGTGCGGGGTGTGCACCAGGACGGGCAGCCCGAACTCTGCGGCCAGCTCCAGTTGGTGGCGGAAGGCCTTCTCCTCCTCCGAGGTCCGGGAGTCGAAGCCCACCTCCCCGACCGCCACGACGCCGTCCTTGGCCAGGTAGCGGGGGAGGAGGTCCAGCACCCCGTGCAGGCGGGGGTCGTTGGCCTCCTTCGGGTTGAGCGCGATCGCGCAGTGGTGGCGGATCCCGAACCGCTCGGCCCGGAAGCGCTCCCAGCCCACGAGGCCGTCGAAGTAGTCGCGGAAGGAGCTCACCCCGGTCCGGGGCTGGCCCAGCCAGAACGCCGGCTCCACCAGGGCGCGAACCCCTGCCGCGTGCATCGCCTCGTAGTCGTCGGTGGTCCGTGAGGTCATGTGGATGTGCGGGTCGAAGATACGCATCACGCCTCCGTTCGTCGGGTGTCCAGGCGGGCGGCCTGGTCGGGGAAGTGGCGCAGCACGAGGTGGACGTCGGTGGGGACCTCCCGGCCCGCCAGGGCCCGCTCCTCGGCGTGGTCGGCGCACATGCGCGCCAGCTCGGCGTCGGCCCGCTCGGGCACCCCGGCCGCCGACCCCAGCGGCACCTCGGTGAACAGGCACTTGAGGACGCCCTGGCGCCAGGAGTCCGCGTCGAGCAGGGCCGTCGCCGCGCTGGAGGCCGCCGCCGCGATCAGCCGGGTGTCGTTGGTGCGCATCGCGTCGGCCAGCAGTTCGCGCGCCGCGCCGGCCAGCTCCTCCCGGCCGGTGTCGAGCACGTCCAGGCCCCGCAGGACGGCGCGCCGCTCACCCGCGTCACCGTGGTGGTACAGGTCGCGGACCTCCTGGGTGAGCTCCGGCGGGGCCAGGGCCCCGGCCAGCGCCGCCAGCAGCTCCACGCGCACCATGTCCTCCAGGGTCGGCCCGGCCACCCCGTCGGGGTCGCCGGACGGGCCCGGCCCCCGCGCCACGCTCCGGGCAGCAGCGGGGAAGAGCACGGCGATCAGGGCGGGCCGCTCCCGTATCTGCGCGACCCGGGAGGCGAGGGCCTCGCGCGCCTCGGCCGTGTCCAGGAAGGCGTACCGCCCGCTCACGCCTCCGCCCTCCGGGCACGGGAGGCGGCCAGGGCTCGGGAGAGCGCGCGGATCGACCGCTCGGCCACCACGGGGGCGGCGTGCCCGTGGCGGGGCAGCTCCACCGACGCCAGGCCCCGGTAGCCGACCTCCTCCAGGGCGCCCAGGACGCCGGGCAGGTCGATCTCCCCGTCGCCGAACTCCAGGTGCTCGTGGACGTCCGGCCGCATGTCGTCCAGCTGGACGTTGGCGATCAGGGCCCCGGCGCGCCGGACGGCGCCCTCGGGGCCGTCCGGTTCGTTGCACACGCCGTGCCCGACGTCGACGGTCAGCCGCAGGCGCGGCGGGTCGCCGAGCCTGCCGCGCAGCTCCAGCGCGTCGGCCACCCGTTCGGCGAACATGCCGGGCTCGGGCTCGAACGCGCAGTCCACACCGTGGTCGTCGGCGGCGGCCAGGACCCGTTCCACGCCCGAGGTCAGCCGCGACCAGCCCTGCGCCCGGTCCACCCCCGCGGGCAGGACGCCCGACCAGAAGGAGACGGCCTCGGCCCCCAGGTCCTCGGCGATGCGCACGGCGCGGCACAGCAGGTCCACACGCCGCCCGGCGCCCTCGTCGGAGACCAGGGTGGGTTCGTGCTTGCGGCGCGGGTCCATCAGGTAGCGGGCGCCGGTCTCCACGACCACCGCCAGGCCCAGCTCCGACAGCCGCCGGCCGATCCGGGCCGTGCGCGCGAAGGCGTCCGGGGCGAAGGGGTCCAGGTGCGGGTGGTCCAGCGTCAGCCCCACCCCCTCGTAGCCGAGGTCGGCGAGGAGGGCGAGCGCGTCGTCCAGCCGGTGGTCCCGGAAGCCGTTGGTGCCGTATCCGAACCTCAAGTGAACGACACCGCCTCGGACGCCCGCGCCGCCACGGGCGCGCCGAGGACGAGCGCGCACGCGGTGCCCGGCGCGCCGTGCCGGGCCAGCAGGGCCGCCTGGAGCGGGATCATGCCCCGGATCCCCTCACCCGTCGCCGCGCGGGCGTTGTGCGCCTCGGGCTCGACCAGCGCTCTGACCTGGGCGGAGCCCACCCTCACCGCGAAGAGCCCCGCGAGCGCCCCCGCCAGGGCCCTCTCCGGGGTACCGCCCGCCGCACGCCTGCGGGCGGGCCGGGCGGGCGCGGCGGCGAGCGCGGCGGCGGCCAGGGTGCACAGCAGCGACCCCGCCGCGACGGCGGGCCGTGTCCCGTGCACCTCGCCCCGGCTCAGGGCGGTCACCCCGAGCGTGTGGACGGCCAGCGCCAGCGCGGGCCCGGCCGCGTCGGCGGGACGCGCACCCGCGCCCAGCAGCACGTCCAGCCCCCGGGCCGCCGCCATGCCCAGCGGGGCCAGCGGGGTCTGCTTGAGGAGGAGGTCGTAGCCCCACACGGTGGCGGCCAGGGCCGTGGCCACCCCTGCGGCCCGGCGTCCGCCCGCCGCCGCGGCCAGGCCCACGCCCGTGACGGTCAGCCCCGAGGCGACGGCCAGGGCCTCGCCGGGGAGCACGGCCCCGGAGGGGATGGGGCGTTCGGGGCGCTCGACCGCGTCCACCTCCCGGTCGGCGTAGTCGTTGAGGGCCATGCCCGCCCAGTACAGGCAGACCGAGGCCGCGGGCAGCGCCCAGGCCCCGGGTCCGCGCAGGCCCCCCGCCGCCGCGGCGCCGGCCAGGGTGTCGCCGGGAACGCTCAGCGCCGCGGGCAGGCGCACCAGCCTCGCCAGGTCGCGTGCTCTCATTCGGCCTCCTCCACCGGTGCCGCGCACCAGGACGTCAGGGCCCGCCACTGTTCGGCGAGGCCGTGTTCGCGGGTGCCCACGGGGTCCTTGAAGAAGAACGCCAGCTCCGGCAGGGGGCCGCTCCGGCCCTGCCGGTGGGCGTGGGCGGCCAGCCGCGCCAGGTCCAGCACCAGGGGCGCCGCCAGCGCGGAGTCGTAGCCCGACCAGGTGAACTGCAGGGACATCCGCGCCCCCAGGAACCCCTCGAACGAGACGTGGTCCCAGGCGACCTTGGCGTCCCCCAGGTCGGGGACGTAGTCGATGTGCAGGGGCCCGTCCGGCCCGTGGCCGAGCATGTGCTCCAGCCCCCGGGCCTTGGACGCGAGCTTGCTCTCGGCGTTGGCCGGGTCGGCCAGGGTGGCGCCGTCGCCGCCGCCGAGCAGGTTGACCGACGACCACGAGCGCACGTGCAGCGCCCGGGCGGCGAACATCGGCGCGAGCGCGCTCTTGACCAGGGTCTCCCCGGTCTTGCCGTCGGAGCCGGCCCACGGCACGCCCGAGCGGTCGGCGAGCCGCGCCAGGGCGGGCAGCCGGGGTCCGGTGTTGGGCGTGAACTCCACGAACGCGCAGCCCGCGCGCAGGGCCGCGTACGCGTACGCGGAGCTGGCCGGGATCCGCGCGGTCCCGGTGTCCAGGGCCGCCTCCAGCGCGTCGGCGTCGGTGTGTTCGGCGTACGCGCCGGGCCGGGGCTCGGTGCTGGACAGGTCCACCACCACGACGCGTTCGAGCGCCTCACGCTCGGAGAACTCCCGCAGGTCGGCCTCCAGGCGGTCCACGTCCCCGCGCCGGACGCCGCCGCAGACGTCGTCCAGGCCCCGGCGCAGACCGCGCTCGGTCCGGTCCAACCCGTCGGCGAGGGCCGGCGGCAGGTGGGCGGACAGCACCCCCGCACCGGCCAGCCGCTCGGCGCTCTCGCGCAGGCCGGTCTCGGACACGTCGTGGCCGCCGAAGACCAGGTCACCGATCCCGGGCAGGCGCGCCCCGGCGAATTCGGGCCGCTCGGTCACGCACCCCGTCCGCCCGGCGGCGCCGGACCGCACCGCGAGGGCCCCCAGGACGGCGGTGGTCGCCACCGACCCCCGTGCCCCGATCAGCCATACTCCGACTCGCGTCAACGCATGCTCCCTTCTCCGTGCCTTCGAGCGTTCCGGGAACGGTGTGGTCACCGGTCGCCGCTGTCGCCGCCGCCCTCCCCGGGCGCGCCGCCGCCCTCGCCGGGCTGTGCGCCGTCGGGGCCGAGCGCGCCGCTGCCGGGCGCCGCGGGCAGGTACAGGTGGATGTGGCCGTGGCCGGACTCCACACTGACCATGTCCAGCTGGGTGGCCGCCACCGACCAGCCGCGGACCGCCTGGGTGCGCAGGTCCCCGGCCAGCTCCAGCAGCTCCGCCTGCTGCGCGTCCTGCGCGCGCTCCGCGTTGGAGTAGGCCACGACCGCGGAGCCCAGCAGGTCCACGGCGTTGGACAGCCCCGCGTACGCGACGTTGTGGCCGGTGTTCCCGGAGGGGGCGTCCTCGAAGTGCCCGGCCGCGTCGTGGACGGTGGTCAGCCAGGAGTCGATCTCCCCGTCGTCGGGGGCGTCCCCGACGGGGGTGGAACCGTCGGGCGGGACGGCCGCGTCCAGGCTCTCCACCACGGGCACCAGCACCTCGTGCGCGGCTCCGGCGCGCTCGACGAGCTGGTCGACCTGTGCGCGGTCGCGCTCCTGCGCGGAGGCCTGGAGCTCGGCGACGCGCGCCGGGTCGGGGGCGGTGCGGTCGTCCCCGGTGAAGGAGAGGACGAGGACGGCGACCAGGGCGGCGACCACCAGGACGGATCCGGCGGTCAGCCCCCAGGTGAGCTTGGGCGAGGGGGCCTTTGCCGCCTCGCGGTGCGTGTCGGGGGAGGAGCGGTCCTTCTTGGCGGACACCGTGGCACCTTCTTCTCGTCGTACGTGTGGGCCCGGCGCCGCGACGTCGTGGTTCTCGCCGTCGGGGCGCCACCGCGGGGGTGGCGGGGCCGGCCGGAACCGGCCCCGCCGTGGTCAGGGGGCCTTCGGCGGACGCCCGTCCCCCGGGGGAGGGGGCGGCGTCCGCCGGAGGCGTCCCGTCACTCGTCGTCGATGAGGGGACGCAGCCTGTCGGCCAGCTCCAGCAGCTCCTCCCTGGCAGCGTCGTCGGCGACCGCCTCGGCCACCTCGACGAACCGGTTCAGGGCGTGTGCGGCCTGCCCGTTACGGCCGACGTTCAGGTGGTGTTCGGCCAGCTCCAGCTGGGGGATCAGCCGGCGCGCCTCGGACCTGGTCAGCGCGCCGTCGTCCTCTAGGGCGTCGATGCGCTCGTGGACCTCGGCGAACGTGACCGGTTCGACCGCGTCCAGTTCCTGGACCAGGACGTCGCGGAAGAGCACCCGGTCGGCCTCGCCGTGGTTCTGCAACCCGATGTGGCCCGAGGACAGGTCACGTGCCGGGTCGGTGCTCTCGAACTCGTTCACCAGCTCCCCGTTGATCCACACGCGGATCACCGGGTCGGCCACCTCGATCTCCATCTCGTTCCACTCGCCGACCCGCGCGGGGTGGGAGTCGGCCGCCTGGAAGCCGTAGACGGCACCGGTCCGGTGGACCGGGTCGCCGTCGGGCGCGCCGTAGCCGTCGATCTGGATCTCGTAGCCCTCCTCGACGGCGACCCAGGGGTCGTCCCCGGGGTCGGGGAAGCCGACGAAGACACCGGAGTTGTCCGACTCCTCGGAGGCGAGGAAGTCCAGCTTCAGCCGGTAGGACTCCCACTCCGTCTCGTGCCGGAGCAGCCCCATGCCGCCCCGGGTCTCCAGGGCGCAGCCGTCGCCGTCGTCGACGACGTCGAAGCCGCCCGGGCCCGCCATGGTCCACCCGTCGAGCGACGCGCCGTCCCACAGGGGGGTGTAGCCGTCCTCGGCCTCGGGCGGGGCGCACTCCGGCGGCTCGGCGTCGCCCGCCTCGACCGTGACGGTGGCGGTGCCGGAGGCGCCGGTGTTGCCGTCGCCGTCCGTGGCCACGGCGCTGACCTCGTACTCGCCCTCGGCGGCCCCCTGCCAGACTGCCTGGTAGGGGTCCTCGGCCACCGTGGCGACGACCTCGCCGTCCACGAGGAACTCCACCTTCTCGATTCCGGACCCGGAGCGGTCGGCGACCTCGGCGGAGAGGGGGACGTCCTCGCCCTCCTCGAAGACCGCGCCGTCCTGCGGGCTGGTCAGCTCGGTCTGAGGGCCGTGCCCCCCGTGGCCGTCCAGGACCGCCTCGAAGTAGTTGAGGTTGAACAGGCTGTCCTCGGCGGAGGTGTCCTCACCGGTGAAGACCAGGTACAGCGTGAAGGTCTCGCCGGGGTCGGCGACGTCCATGGTCACGTCGGTCCACTCCTGCCAGCCGCCGGTGGAGGGCACGTCGACGCTGCCGAGCAGCTCACCGTCGGGAGCGTTCATGCGTGCCTCGATCGCTCCGCCCGCCCCCGCGGAGGCGACACGGAACTCCATCTGCTCGACCCCGACGAGGTTGGTGGTCTCGTAGGAGGTCCAGTCGCCGTAGCCGATGTGGCTGACGTTGACCAGGCCGCCCTCGGCGTCCTCGGTGGGCTCGGTCCGGACCCCCTGGCTGTCGGTGAAGTACTGGGCCTGCGTCCGTGCGGGCTTGAGCGTGATCCCGTCGCTTCCGGTGAGGGCGGGCGCCCCGTCCCCGCCGGAGTCGGTGTACTCGGCCTGCAACGCCCAGAAGATGTTCATGTCGTGCCCGTGGCCGCCGTCGACCTCGGTGAGGCTGACGTCCTCGCAGCTGTCGTACTGGGTCCACGGGTGGGCGTGCCGGTCGTGGCCGAGCGAGGCCGTGACCGCCACGTCGCCGCAGTCGATGCCCGCGCCGACCGAGCCGTCCTCGGCGTCCTCCACGTCCACGGTGAAGGGGATCTCGTCGCCCCAGTGGAAGTACTGGCCGTCCTGCGGGGCCCGGAAGGAGACGTCGGGCGCGGTGTTGCCCGCGGTGACGGTCGTGGTGGCCGTCCCGGTGCGCCCCTCGGCGTCGGTCGCGGTCAGCACGACCGTGTACTGGCCCGCCTCCTCGAAGGTGTGGGTGGGCGAGACCTCGCCGGAGGTCCCGCCGTCGCCGAACGACCACGCGTACTCCATGGGCAGGCCGCCGGGGTGGTGGGAGCCCTCCGCGGAGAACTCCACCTCCAGCGGGGCCGGTCCCGAGGTCGCGGAGGCGCTGATGTCGGCGACCGGGGTGGTCCCGCCGCCGGTGTAGTCGATGCGCGACAGAGCCGAGTCCGCGGCCCCGCCGAAGTAGCCGGACCCGTACTCCAGCACGTACAGGGAGCCGTCCGGGCCGAACTCCATGTCCATGGGGTTGGCCAGGCTGATGTCGGGGACGGTCTCGGTGATGTCCAGGACGTCGCCGTCGTCGCCCAGGTGCACCTGCTTGATCCAGTCGCGGTCCCACTCGTAGAACAGCGGGATGCCGTCGTAGTACTCGGGCCACTTGGTGTCCGACTCCAGCTCGGGGTCGAACCGGTAGGCCGGACCGCCCATCGGGGCGCCGCCGCCCGTGCCCAGCTGCGGGAACTCCTCCGACTCCTCGTAGCTGTACCAGATCGAGGCGGGCGTGACCGGGGGAAGCTCCTCCAGCCCGGTGTTGCGCGGGGAGTCGTTGACCGGAGCGGCGCAGTCGAACGCCTCCCCGGAGGTCCCCGACGCGAAGTCGTGGTCGACGAACGCGCTGTTGTTACCGATGCAGTAGGGCCAGCCGATGTTGGCGGGCTCGGAGATGGCGTGCCAGGAGACCGTGTTCTGCGGCCCCCGGTCCGGGTCGGGCTCGTTGGCGTCGGGCCCGTAGTCGCCCAGGTAGACGGTCCCGTCCTCCTCGTCCACCGTGAACCGGAACGGGTTGCGCAGGCCCATGGCGTAGATCTCGGGCCGGGTCTGCTCGCCGCTGTACTCCTCCGGCGGGAAGAGGTTGCCCTCGGGGATCTCGTAGCCGCCGTCGTCGGTGGGCGTGATCCGCAGCAGCTTGCCGCGCAGGTCGGCGGTGTTGGCCGAACTGCGCTGGGCGTCGAAGGCGGGGTTGCGCGACTCGCGCTCGTCGATCGGCGTGTAGCCGTCCGACCCGAACGCGCTGGTGTCGTCGCCGGTGGCCAGGTAGAGGTTGCCCTCGGAGTCGAAGTCGATGTGGCCGCCGACGTGGCAGCACATGCCCCGGTCGGTCCCGACCTCCAGCAGGACCTGCTCGCTGTCCAGCTCCAGGGCGGGGGAGTCCCCGTCGGCGAACTGGAAGCGGGAGAGGTTGTTGTGGCCCTCGTAGGGCTCGAAGTCCTCCGGCGAGCCGTCCGCGGGCGCCTCACCCGGCGGGATGCCCTCGATCACGGGCGCGTAGTACAGGTACACCCACCCGTTCTCCTCGAAGTCCGGATCCAGGGCGATGCCCTGTAGCCCGTCCTCGTCGTGGTTGTACACCGGCACCTGGGCGATCAGCTCGGTGGTGTAGGTGTCCGGGGACCACAGCCGCACCTCGCCGTCGCGGGTGATGTGCATGACGCGGCCGTCGGGCAGGACCGCCAGGCCCATGGGCTCGCCCACGGCGCCCTCTCCCTGCGCGAGGGTGACCTTCTCGAAGTTGTCCCACTGCGTGGCGCCGCAGTCGCCCTCGGCGGCCCCGGCCGCCCACCGCAGGCCGCCGAGCAGGTGCTCGGTGAACTCCGGCTCGGAGTAGGACTCGACGGTGTGGCCGCCGCCGGTGTACCAGGACCTGCCGCCGTCGTAGGCCTGGCACCAGGCGATCGGGTGGTCCCATCCCATCTGGCCCCCGGGATCGACCTGGTCCGCGTAGGAGTCCTCGTCGAGTCCGGCCAGGACGTGCACGTCGCCGCGGGGGGACAGGTCGAAGTCGTACCACTCGTCGTGGCGTTCCCAGCTGGCCGGGAGGTGCTCGGTGGAGGGGTGGACCCTGTCGTTGACCACGACCCGGGCGTCCTGCGTGCCCGGCGGGTGGCTGGAGAAGTAGCCGCCGACGAGGTCGCCGTACCACTCCCAGTCGTAGTGGGTGTCGGAGGCGGAGTGGACGCCGACGAAGCCGCCCCCGTCCTGGACGTAGCGCTCGAAGGCGGCCTGCTCGTCCTCGTCGAGCACGTCGCCCGTGGTGGAGAGCCAGATCACCGCGTCGTAGGCGGCCAGGTCCTCGTCGTTGAACACCGAGGAGTCCTCGGTGTGCTCGGTGCTGAAGCCGTGCTCCTCGCCGAGCGCCTCGACGAGCGCGACGCCGTGGGGGATCGAGTCGTGACGGAAGCCGGTGGTCTTGGAGAAGATCAGCGTGGAGAACGCGTCCTCGCCGGTCTCGTCCGCGTGCGCGACCGGTGCGGTCACGGTCAGCGCCATGGTGACGCCGACCGCGAGTGCGCCCAGTGTCAGCAGGGGTCTCTTCTTCATACGGAACCTCACCTGGGGGTGGGAGCGAATCGATGAGTCCGTGCGGCGTGCCGGCGCCGACGGCAGGGGCGGCCCGGCGGTCGCGCGGCCCGGTGGGGGCCGTGTGGCTGTGACCGGTGGGCTGACGGGGAGTTCCTGCTATCAGGTGCGGGAAGCGGGGGTGTGCCGCCTCATCGGCCTCAGCCCATACCGGCTCCTTTCCTCGCAGACCTCGTCGTGGTCGGGCGGCGCGGTGGCCGGGCGTCGGCGACCCGGTCCGCCGGCGCCCCGTCCACGTCGTGGAGGGGGGTTCCGGCGGGTGGTCCCCGCCGGACTCCGCTTGGTGCAGGGGGTACAGCTCTTCGTGACCGGTGAAGGCCATGCCGACGGTCCGGAGACACCACATCACCCGGGTTTGTGATCTGCCTCACCTGGCTGCCTCGAACCGTACGTCGGTCTTATGTCGATCGTCAAGCAGAAGTTGTCAGTGCAGGTCTCAATAGGTAGGGTCCGGACGTCCAATAGAGGCGGCGCTCAGGGAACGGGGACACGCGCGCCCACGCCTTCGTGAACGCGCCCGTGGCACGCCCCGGACCCGGAGTCCACCCGGCGGGCCCGGCCCGCCCCGCTCCTTCGCTCCGAGGGCGGCGGGGTGCCCACCGGCGTCCCCGCGCCGGCGGCGGAACGGAACGACGTGCCCGTACCGGCCTGGACGGAGGAGACGGAGGGGTGGCGGACGGGCGCGAGCGGACCGCGGCCGGGGGACTGGTGCGAGGCGCGCGGCCCCGCCGCCGTGGTCCCGCCGCCGGCTCCGGCGACCGGGACCGGACGGATCCGGGGATCAGGCGGCGGGGACCGTGCGCAGGAAGTCCCGCACGGCCAGGGCGCAGCCCGACGGGTCGTCGCGGTGCACCCAGTGCCCGCATCCCGGCAGCACCCGCAGCCGGGTACCGGGCCGGCGCTCGGCCATCTCACCGGCCTGCTGGGCCGACAGCAGCGGGCTCAGGCCGCCGCGGAGGAGCAGGGCGGGACAGTCCGAGCCCAGCCAGTCGGCCCAGAAGTCCCCGGTGTTGCCTTGCTGGGCCGCCAGCATGTCCCGGTGGTCGAACCGCAGGCGCCAGGTCCCGTCGTGCTCGTAGGCGCTGTCCGTGAAGTACCCGAGCGCGGGCACGCCCTGACGGGTGAGGAACTCCGCCAGCGCCTCCCGGTCCGGAAAGGCCGTCGGCCACGAGGTGGTGTCGAACACCGGGTTCTCGACCTCGGAGGCGTCCGTGACGGCCCCGATGTCCTCCACCACCAGGGCGCGCACCAGCTCGGGGCGGCGTGCCGCCAGCTGGTAGGCGGTCACCCCGCCGAGGGAATGGCCGAGGACGATCGCCGGGCCGGCGCCGAGGTGTTCCAGGAACGCGGCCGCGTCCCCGACGAAGGCGTCGCGGCCGAGGTCGCCGCCGTGCTCGGAGAGCCCGTGGCCGCGCTGGTCGAGGGCGATGACCCGGAAGTCCGGGGCCAGGTACGGCGCGAGGCCGGCGAAGGAGGCGGCGCGGCCGAACGTCCCGTGCAGGGCGATCAGCGGGACGCCGCCCCCGCCGAAGTCGAGGTAGCTGAAGGCGCGCCCGTTCAGGGTGACGGGGGTCTGGGCGATCATGGGGCGTCCGGTTCCTCGGGTCGGGGGCGTACGGTCCCGGTGGCGGTGGAGGGCCTGGTCGGTCCGGCCGGGACCCGGCGCGGCGGCCGGGGCGGAGGCCGCCGCCCCGGCTCTCCACGCTACAGGGCGGTTCCGGGCCGCCGCCGCGTTCCGGAGCCGGTGCGGCCGGGGCGCTGCGCGCACCGGCGCCCCGATCGGCGCGGCCGGGGCGCCGAGGGGGGCCGACGGTTCAGACCGGGCCGCTCGCGACGAGCCGCCTCCGGTACTCGTGCGCCTCGGCCACCAGTGCGTCGAGCGCCTCCCGTCTGCGCACCAGGTCGCCGATCTCCCCGGTGATCCGGGCGCGCTCCAGCTCCATGCGCCGCATCGCGCTGTCGAAGGTCTCCTCGCCGGGCGTCTCGGCGCAGGGCAGCACCTCGGCGATCACCCGGCTGGAGACCCCGGCGGCCAGCAGCCTGCGGATGAACGCCACGCGCTCGACGGCGTCGTCGGTGTAGTGCCGCTGCCCGGCGGCGCTGCGCGTGCTCCTGAGCAGCCCCTGCTCCTCGTAGTAGCGCAGCAGCCGGATGCTCACACCGCTCCGTGCCGCGAGCTCCCCGATCCTCATGGCTTCCCTTGTCGTGACCTGTGACACAGCACTTGCCCCTCACATAGATGTCAGGTTTTAGCGTAGCCACCGTACCCACCCCGCTTCACAGAACGCGAAGGAGTCCTCCCGTGACCGCACTTCTCCAGCCGTACCGGCTCGGCGGCCTGACCCTGCCCAACCGGGTGGTGATGGCCCCGATGAGCCGCGTGCGCGCCGCCGCCGACGGGACGGCGACCCCCTCCATGGCCGCGTACTACGCCCAGCGGGCCACCGCCGGCCTCATCATCGGCGAAGGGGCGCACCCCAACGCGGTCGGCCGGTCCAACCCCGGCACGCCGGGTCTCCACACCGAGGAGGCCGCGGCCTCCTGGAGGCCGGTGACCGACGCGGTCCACGCCAACGGCGGGCGGATCTTCGCCCAGATCATGCACGGCGGCCGGGTCTCGCACCCCGACACCACCGGAACGCGGCCGGTCGGCCCCTCGGCCGTCGCCGCCGTGGGTGACGTGTTCACCCCGGCCGGTCCTCAGCCGGCGCCGGTGCCGCGCGCGCTGGAGACGGAGGAGGTGGCCCCGCAGGCGCACTCCTACGCGGAGGCGGCCCGGCGCGCCGTGCGGGCCGGGTTCGACGGGGTGGAGCTGCACGGGGCCAACGGCTACCTCATCTCGCAGTTCCTCTCCTCGGAGGCCAACCTGCGCACGGACGTCTACGGGGGGTCGGTGGCCAACCGGATCCGGTTCGCCGTCGAGGCGGCGGCCGCGACCGCCGACGCCGTGGGCGCGGACCGGACCGGTGTCCGGCTCTCGCCGGGCTCGGCCTTCTGGGGGGCCTCCGAGACCGACGTGCCCGAGCTCTACGCCGCCCTGCTGCGGGAGCTGGCCCGGCTCGGCGTGGCCTACGTCCACCTGGAGGCCACCGCCCCCGACGAGCTCCTGCTGGACCTGCGCCGTGCCTGGCCCTCGACCCTGATCATGAACCCGTCCGTGCCCATGGGACCCGAGCAGGTCGACCGGGCCGCGGCCGACCGCTGGCTCGGACTGGGAGCCGACCTGATCAGCTTCGGCCGCGCCTTCATCTCCAACCCCGACCTGGTCGAGCGCCTCCGTGCCGGACTGCCCGTCGAGCCGGTCGACGAGGCCGTCTACTACCAGGGCGGCGACCAGGGGTACCTCACCTACCCGGCCTACCGGTACAGCGCGTGATCCGGGCGCCGGCGCGGCGCCGGCCGCCCCCGCCCGGGGCGCGGCCCCGGCCGCCGCGACGCCCTGCGGCGGGCGGGGGCGGGGCCCACCGCGCCGATGTCCGGAAAGGGCGCCCGCAGGGGCCGCCCCCACGGCAGGATGGCCCCATGGTCAAACGTGTGTTCGAGAAGAACTCGGGCCCCGCCGCCCCCTCCCTGAGCGCCCACGTGCTCCTCCTGCGCGGCGGAAAGGTCCTGCTGGCGCGGCGGTCCCCCGACGCGGCCTACGCCCCCGGCCTGTGGCACGCCGGCGCGGCCGGCAAGGTCGACCCGGGCGAGGACGTCGTGTCCGCGGCGGTGCGCGAGTGCGACGAGGAGCTCGGCGTCCGGGTCGACCCCCCGGACCTGGAGTTCGCCCACGTCGTCCACAGCCAGGAGGGCGCGGAGTGGGTCCACTTCTTCTTCGTGTGCAGGCGGTGGGACGGCGCTGTCGCCAACCGCGAACCCCACAAGCACACGGAGGTCGCCTGGTTCCCCGCCCACCGGCTTCCCGAGGGGACGGTCGGCTACTGCGCGCAGGCCCTCGCCCACGCCCTGACCGGCGAACGGTTCTCCCAGCACCGGACCCGCACCCCCTTCCCCGCGCGCCGACCCGGCGGGGCGGAGGAGGCCGTGCTGGGGGACGCCGGGGTGGCGGGCTCCCTCGCCCTGCTCCTGGAGGGCGTCGCCGAGGAGCGGAGGCGCCAGCAGACCCTGTTCGGGGTCCAGCGCCTGTCCCCGGGCACGGGACCCGAGCACGGGGAACAGGCCGGGCGGGCCAGGGCCCGGGTCGACCGCGCCGGTGCCGCACCGACCTGGTGGGACCTGGCCTTCGAGGAGCTGTGCGAGGCGCGCGCCGCCGCGACCGACGAGGAGCTGCGCACCGAGCTCGTCCAGACCTGCGCGGTACTGGTGCAGTGGGCCCAGTCCACGCTCCGCCCCTCCGGGGGGACAGGGGCCTGAGCCCCGGCACCCCGCCCCGTGGTGCGCCTGGCCGGCGGTGAGGACCCCGGGGCGGGAGGGGGGAACGGACATCGCCGCCGGTCCGGCCGATGAGGTGCCCGCCGTCACCGTCCGTCACGTGCACGATCTCGTGCAAGGTGTGCCGGTGCGGGAACGGGGACCCGGAGCCGTTTCCCCGAACACCCGTCACGCGACTACGCACCGTGACAGCATCGGGGTATGAGTGAAACCACACGCACCATCACGCTCCTCCGCCACGGCAAGGCCGAGTGGAACGACGCGGACGACCACGAACGCCCGCTCGCGGAACGGGGGAGGAAGGACGCCCCGGCCGCAGGGAGGTGGCTGGCCGGCTCGGGACTCCTGACCGACCTCGTCCTGTGCTCGACGGCCGCGCGCTGCCGGGAGACCTGGAAGCTCGCCGCCGCCGAACTCGCGCAGCGCCCCAGGACCGTCTACGAGGACCGGCTCTACGAGGCGTCGGTGGGCGAGCTGGTCACCCTGCTCAACGAGGTCGACGACGAGGTCGCGCACCTGCTGGTCGTCGGCCACAACCCGGGCGTGCACGCCCTCGCCGACGCGCTCGCCGGTGAGGCCGAGGGCGACCTGCTCCCCCGGATGAACCGCTCCGGGTTCCCGACGTCCGCGATCGCGGTGCTGAGCTTCACCGGGAGCTGGAAGGGCGTGGAGCACGGCGTCGCGAGGCTGTCCGGCTTCTGGGCCCCGCACGCCTGACGGCCCGGCCCGCCGGGGGCCGGCGGCCGGGCTCCCCGGGACCCCGGCCGTCCGCGCGCCTGCCCGGACCGGGGTTCGGGGGCGGACCCGTCCGGACCGGGGCGGGGAGGCTCAGGAGCCGTCGGCCGGGACCGTCGCGGCGTAGCGGGCGGCGAGGGTGTGGAAGGCCTCCTTCGGCTCCCAGTGGCCGTCGTCGGGGGACAGCCCCGACTCCAGCGGCGGTGGGCGCACGATCCCGAAGCTCGCCATGTCCAGGTCGCGGGCGGGGTCGGGGGAGTAGCGGCAGTCCCCCTCGACGAACATGCACACGAACGCGCCCATCACGTCCTCGGTCTCGTACACGTCCAGCAGTTCGCCGATGACCTCGGCCTGCACGCGTTCGTCCCGGACGTGGCCGCCCGTGACCCGGCGGTCGTCCAGGTCGTCCCAGTCCATGATGTCGCCGCCCGACCCGCCCTGGTACCGCGCCGCCTCGTAGGAGCAGCAGCCGAACTCGGTGACCAGGACCGGTTTGCCCGTCGCCCGCAGCCGCCGCAGCCCCTGCCGGTAGGTGGCGCGGGTCAGGACGTCCAGGTAGTAGTCCACCCCGATGACGTCGAACGGGGTCCAGTCCACGCTCTCCCAGGTTCCCGAGCCGTAGGTGAGCGGTCCGCCGAACCGGGCCCGGGCGGTGGCGGCCAGCTCGCCCAGGAGGCGGTTGAGGCGGTGGTTGAACAGCGGGAACAGCGGGGACAGCAGGCCGAGCGACCTGGTGCGCGCCTCGAAGTCGCGGCCGGGGACGATGCCCCGCGCGAACATGCTGAGCTCGCAGCCCACGTTGACGCCGACCCGCTCCGGGTGCTCTTCGCGCAGCCGCTCGGAGAACTCCGCCGTCCGCGCGAGGCGGGCGACGGCCTCCTGCCGGGCGCCGTCGACCAGCCGGGGCTGGACCCACACGTACAGACCGCGGTCCAGGGCGAGGCGGGCGGCCTCCTCCAGCCGCCCCAGGTCCTCCCCGAAGACGGTCACCGCCGTGCAGTGCAGGTCCTCGCGGATCACCCGCATCTCCTCGTCCACCACGTCGGGACGCCACCGGGGGCGCGAGTGCTGCCCCGGCAGGTAACTGGAGCCGACGTCGTACAGGACGCCCTTCTGCCCGAGCTCGCGACGGGGCCCGGGCACGGCGTCCGGGACGGCAGCGGCGAGGTCGGGGCGCCGGCTCCGGAGCGAGGTCACGGCCCAGACGGCGGCCAGCGCGGGCCCGAACACCAGCAGCGCCTCCCACAGCCCGACCGCCTGGAGCAGGCGCAGGTCGAGCGCGGTGTAGACGAGTCCTCCGGCGGCCAGGGCCGTGCGTGTCGCGAGCACCGTCCACACCTCGCCGGTGGTCATGCGCAGGACCCCGGTGAACACCCCCAGGAGGAACAGGTGGACCGCGTTCGCGTACGCGCCGGCGACCAGCGCGGCCGACACGGCGAACAGCGCGGCCTGGAGCAGGAGGGCCGCCCAGGGGGAGAAGCGCTCGCCCAGGACCTTCTGCGCGTAGCCGCGGAACACCAGTTCCTCGGGCAGCAGCTGTGCCAGCACGAGCAGCGGGAGCACGACGGCCAGGGCCGGGGCGGCGCCGACCGCGGCGCCGGGGTCGACGGAGGCCGCGCCCACCGCCACCGCGGCCACCAGGAACAGCGCGGTGGCGAGCAGCGTCGTCACCAGGGCGGCCAGGGGCATGGCCCAGCCCCTCGGGTACCGGCCCAGACCGAACGCGGCCAGGGGGCGGCGGTCCAGGAAGCGGGCGGCGGCCCACACCAGGGGCACGGTCCCGGCCACGGTGAAGGCGGCGCGCACGGCCAGGGCGAGCGGTGCCTCCGCGGAGGCACCCGGGCCCGGGAACAGGACGGTGGAGGCGGCGGCGAGGGCCCCGATCCCGGTCGCGGCCGCCGCGACGACGGCCGTCCGCAGCAGGGGCGCCGCCCGCGGCGGGGGCGCCGGCGGGGCGGAGGCCGGCGGGGAGAGGTCCGCACCCCGCTCCGCCGGGGGCTCCTGCCCGGGCCGGGATTCCCGCGCCGGCGGGGGTGTCTGTTCGGGCATGGGGGCCTCCCCGAGATAAACTCCGTACACTGTTCGACTCATCGAACAGTGTACGGAGTTCTCGGGAGGAGACAACGGTGGCGACCGCCGACGACCCCACGACCACCCTCGGACTGCTGTGGGACGGGCCGTCGCGGCCCCGGCGCGGGCCCCGGCACCACCTCACCGTCGACGCCCTCGTCGGAGCCGCCCTGGAGATCGCGGAGCAGGAGGGCGTCGACGCCCTGTCCATGCGCGGTCTCGCGGCCAGGCTCGGCGTGGGAGCGGCCACCCTGTACACCTACGTCCCCGACAAGTCGGCCCTGATCGCCCTCATGGTGGACACGATGATCGGCGAGGCGCCGCTGCCGCACACCCGCCCGGGGGACTGGCGGGAGCGCGTCGAGGCGTGGGCGCGCGAGAACCTGCGCGCGTACCGCGAACACCCCTGGCTCGTCCGGCTGATGGGCGCCGCGCAGCCCGTCGGCCCCCACGCCTTCGCCTGGACCGACTCCGCGCTCCGCGTCTTCGACGGCACCGGCCTGACCGGCCACGAGGCGCTCACGGTCGTCGAGGCCGTCGACGGCTACACCCGCGGCCACGTCGCGAAGGCGGTCGAGGCCGACCGGGCCGCGCGGTGGACCACCCCCGACGGACGCACGTGGGACACGGTGCAGGACGCCTTCCTGGAGGCGCACGCGGAGCCCGGCCGCTACCCGGCGATCGAGCGCCTCACCGGCGCCCCCGGTACCGAGGAGGTGTTCGAGGCAGGGCTCGCCTGGCTCCTGGACGGCGTCGCGCAGGGGATCAGGGAGCGCGCCGCCGGGTAGCCGCGCGGTGCTCCGCCAGCAGGCCGGGGGAGAGCAGGTGGGACAGGCGCGCCCGCTCCAGCCGGTCGACCAGGCCCGAGCGCGTGGTACCCAGCGAGAGGGCCGCCCGGTCCAGCTCCCAGCCGGCCTCCCCGAGCACCCGGAGCAGTCGGCCGCGGCGGCTCTGGGCGGGGGAGAGCCGGAGCGACTTGAGGTAGGCGACGCGGCCGTGCCGGTCCGCGACGACCTCCCCGACATGGTCGACGCCCCCGCGGGCGAAGGCCGGGACGAGCCACCTCACCGTGAACGGGCGCTCCCGGGGGTCCGGCGCGCCGGCGCCGCCGAAGTCACGCGAGCCGCCCGACGTGTGCAGGCCGCCCGTCAGCGAGGACAGCATCAGGTCGTCGTGGGCGCGCAGCGTGTCGCTCCGGCTCCGCTCCACCCGCTCGCGCAGGTCCGCCAGGGTGCGGACACCGCGTTCCCGGATCGGTGTGTACAGCGGCCGGGCCTCGCCCGCCGGCAGTCCGTGCATGTACAGGCTCTCCCCGAACATGTCCATGAGCAGGCCGGCGTGCAGGGCCCGGTAGTCCTCCGGGTGCGGGTACAGGTGCGCCGACGCCAGGACGTCGGCCAGGTGGACCACGACGCCGCACTGGTCCGGATGGATCTCGAAGACCCGCAGCGCCTCGGCCAGGCCCTCGATCTCCCCGCCCAGGTACGTGGTCAGCGCGGGGGAGGACAGGCCGCGGTGGACGGTGGCGCGGGACCACTCCGCCCAGGCGACGGAGGGGCCGCCCGCGTGCAGGGACAGCAGCCCGTCCACCGCCAGGTCCAGCGGCAGGAACCGGGCCCTGCCGCGGACGGCCGTGCGCGCCTTCCGCGACCGCAGGTCCAGATGCGCGCGGCGCGGGGCCGGGGAGCGGGGCGGGAGGATCTGGGTCCCGTAGGAGGCGCTGGGCGCGGTGTCGCCCTCCCAGGTCAGCACGTACGCGTGGGGGACGAGGCAGCACGTCCCGTCGTCCTGGGAGGCGGGGTCGTCCACCAGGTCGCCGGCCACCAGGGGGTGCAGCCGCAGCCGCGGGACCGGCGCGGACCGGAGCAGCGGGACCAGCCGGACGTTCCCCCACTGCTGGGCCGGGCCGGTGCGCACGCCCTCGCCCAGGGCCAGCCCCGGGAACCTCTCGCTCACGGGGCCTCCAGATAGGCGTCGGCGGTGGCACGCAGGTGTTCGCGCAGGTCGGACAGGCCGAGGCGGCCCTCGCCGAACCGTGCCAGCTCCACCAGGGACGGCAGCGTACGCGGATCGCGCAGACCGATCGTGGGCACGGCGGGGGAGAGCGGCCGCATCCCCAGCCCGTCGGCGTCGAACACCGGGTTGAGGTGCACCATCGCGGTGGCGCGGTCCGGGTCCACGTACCGCCGCCACAGTGTGAGGGTGTCGGCGAGCAGCGGCGGGGTGCTGTCGTGCCCGTCGGACACCACGACCACCCGCGCGGGGCCCGTGTCGAGCGCGTCCAGGATCCGCTCCGCCAGGTGGGTGGGTCCCGCCGGGCGCACCGTCAGGGGGTCGGTGTGCCCCGACACCCAGTGGGAGGTGCTGTCCGGGGCCAGGGCCCGGATCAGGTGGTGGCAGGCCAGGGCCGCCGCCAGCGGGTGGTGGCGCCGCACCGGGGAACCGATCGAGGAGTAGCTGTCGTCCAGCACCGCGGCCGTGCGGGGCCACGTCCCCGCCGCCGGACCGGCGGCGCGGAGCGCCGACGCGGCCAGCGCGCCCTCCAGTTCCGCGCGACGGTCGCGGCGCTCGGCCGTCGGCAGGGCCAGCACGTACACGCACAGGCGCAGCAGCGGGGCGGCGGCCGGGTCCGGTCCCGCGCCGACTCCGTGGCGCCGCGCGGTCCCCGCCAGCCGCAGCCGCTCCGCACGGGTGGCGCGCTCGCGCACGCCCTCCAGGAACACGCCCCGGGGCACCCGGTGGCGGGCCGCGAACCCCTCGGCCACCGTGTACGGCAGGTCGTACAGGTCCGACGCCGAGTAGTGGGCCCTCCCGTGCGCCCGCAGCAGCGGGGAGCCGTAGCGGTGCCGCCTGCGCTCCCCGGGCGGGGAGAACAGGAACACGCCCACCTCCTCGGGCAGGGCGACACGGGCGTGCCGGGCCGCAGCGCGCAGCCCCGGCCGGTACTTGACCGCGTCCAGGTCCAGGTTCGGGCGTGCGGCGATCCACGCGCGCATCGTGGCCCGGGTGCGCCGGTTGTTGACCCGCTCCCGGGCCAGGCGGGCGAACAGGCGGTACACGCGCTGGGGCGGCATCTCCGCGAGGCGGCGCCGGATCAGGGCGTTCTCCCGCGCCCGCTCCCCGGCGGACGCGCCGGTGCGGGGGTTCGACAGCAGCCGGTGGACGATGGCGGCGGCGTTGTGATCGTTGACGTGCAGCGCCAGCGCCAGCGCGTACAGGTCCGGGTGGGTCCCGTGGACGTACTCGTGCAGGAACTCCAGGGACAGCCGCTGCTCCGCCGCGCCCGAGTGGAACTCGCGCTGCCCCGTCGAGGAGATCGCCGCGCTCGCGAACAGCAGCAGGTCCTCGCAGGCGAGCAGGTCGGCGTAGGTGTCGGTCATGGGGTCTCCGGCGCGGCAGGGGGGAGGGCGGGCCGGGGAGCGGCGGCGCGATCGGCGTGAAGGGTGCTTGAAAGGCAGTTCTCGGAAGTCGCGGTCAAGTCCCACGGCCCGCCCGCGCCGACGGTAGCAAACCCCCCGCCCCCGCCGGTACCGGGTTTCGCGGCGGCGCGGGCCTTCCCTCAGGGGCCGGGGCCGGGCCGCAGGCGCGAACCCCGCAGGGTGCGCCACCCGGCCCCTCTGTGCCCGGACCGGTCCGCCGCCCCACCGGGCCGTCATCGCGGACAACTTCTTTCCCTCACGAAACTTCAGCACCATCACCATAGGCCGCTTGTGCTACTTTCAGGCCATGCAGCCGAAAAACAGGCCAGTCGTTCAAAAAAGGGCGTCCTTCATCGAGGAGGCCCGCCGCGCACAGATCGTCGAGAGCGCCGTCGAGACCCTCTCGGAGCTGGGCTACGCCAACACCTCGCTGGCGCGCGTCGCCGAACGCGCCGGCATCAGCAAGAGCGTGATCTCCTACCACTTCGCCGGGAAGGCCGAGCTGATGGAGCAGATCGTCGAGGAGGTCTACCTCGACATCGCCCGGTTCGTCCTGCCGCGGACCGAGGAGGAGCCCACGGCGACCGGCGCGCTGCGGGCGAGCATCCGCTCGGTCGCCGAGTACATGCGGGACCACCGCGCCCAACTGCTCGCCCTCGGGGAGGTCCTCAGGAACCTCCGCGGCTCCGAGGGCGAGCGGCGCTACGACGCCCCCTTCGACGAACAGGTCTACGAGGGGCGGGAGGCGATATTCCGCCGCGGCCAGGAGGCCGGGGAGTTCCGCGCGTTCGACCCCCGCGTCATGAGCGTCACCGTGCAGTCCGCGATCGACGGCATGTTCGGCTACTGGGTGAAACGCCCGGAGCACGACCTGGAAGCGCACGCCGAGGAGCTGGCCGACCTGTTCGAGCACGCCACCCGCGCCGGGCACCCCGGAGAAGGGGCGAACCGGTGACCCGGCCCATGGACAGGGCGGCCGCCGTGCCGCCCACCGCCCGTCCGCGGCTCCTCTACGTCGACAACCTGCGCACCGCGCTGACACTGCTCGTGGTGCTCCACCACGCCGCCATCGCCTACAGCAACATCCCGCGCTGGTACTACGTGGAGACGGCGGCCGACCCGTCGGGAACGCTCCTGGACGTCCTGCTCCTGCTCAACCAGGCGTTCTTCATGGGGACCTTCTTCCTCGTCTCGGGGCTCTTCGTCCCCGGATCCCACGACCGCAAGGGGACCGGGCGCTTCCTCGGGGAACGGCTGCTGCGCCTGGGGGTCCCGCTGCTGGTCTGGCTGCTGCTGCTCCGACCCCTGGTGACCTTCGGCGCCTACGCCGAGGCGAGGGACGCCGCCGCCCGGCAGGGGGCGGAGCTGCCCTACTGGCAGTACTACCTGCACTCGTTCACACCGGGGCCGATGTGGTTCGTCGAAGTCCTGCTCGTGTTCAGCGCGCTCTACGTCCTCTGGCGACACCTGGCGGCCGGAAAGGAGGGGCACGCGTCCGGGACGGCCCCTGCCCCCACCTCCTCCCCTGCCCCCACCTCCTCCCCGGCCCCCGCCTCCTCCCCGGCCCCGGGCCGGGCGCCGGGCGCCGTCGCGATCGTCGGGTTCACCCTCGGGCTGGCCCTCGTGACCTACCTGTGGCGCATCGTGATGCCGATGGGCGACCCCCTGCCGGTCCTGGACCTGCCCACACCCGCCTACCTGCCGCAGTACGCGGCGCTGTTCGCCGTCGGGCTGGTCGCGGCCCGGCGCGGATGGCTGGAGGGCCTCTCCCGGCGGACCGGCCGGACCGGGTCCGCCGCCGCGGCCGTCGCCGCGGTCGGGATCGTCCTCCTCGCCGTCGGCTCCGCCGGCGGAACGGCGTTCCTGGGCCACGGCACCTGGCAGTCCCTGGCGATGGCGGCCTGCGAATCGACGCTCGCCGTCGGCATCGGCCTGGGCCTGCTGGTGCTGTTCCGGGAGCGACTCGGCCACCAGGGACGCCGCCTCCGGTTCCTGTCGACGCACGCCTACGCCGTCTACCTGGTCCACCCGGTCGTCCTGGTCGCGCTGGGCCACGCGCTCAGCGGCGTGCAGGCCCCCGCCGTGGCGAAGTTCGCGCTCCTGGCCGTCCTCGCGGTACCGCTCTGCTGGGCGCTGGCGTTCGCGGTGCGCGCGCTTCCGGGCGCCCGGAAGGTGCTCTGACCGCCCCTGGCGCCGGGGGGCCGCTGCCACGCCCTCCTCACCGGTCGTGGGCGGCCCAGTACCCCTCCAGTTCCGCGCCGAGCCGTTCGGCGGCCTGCATGGGGAGGGAGTGGGTGGTGTCCGGCCAGACGGTGACCGGTTCCAGGCCCAGGGCCCGGGCGCGGTCCGCGGCGTCCCGGCCGCCCGCCAGGGACTTGTCGGCGGCCAGGTCGACCCGCACCGGCACGGACAGCGACCGCCACTCCCCGTCGGTGAGCGTCCGGGGCGTCAGGGAGACGGCGGAGTAGTGCCGCGACCCCTCGTCGATCATCACCGACATCGGCGTGCGCTCGCGGACCTCCTCGACCGAGACGCCCCCGATCCCCGCCAGCGCGCGGTCCTTCCACGACTGCGGCCCCGGCAGGAAGAGCAGGACCGACCACAGGTAGGTCGAGGCGGGCAGCCCGTGCAGCACCATCACCGGTTCGAGCAGGGTCAGGGAGGCCACGCGGCCGGGGTGGGCGAGCGCGTGGGTGGCCGCGATCGCCCCGCCGAAGGAGTGCCCGACCACGTGCGCCCGTTCGAGGCCGAGTCCCGCGAGGGTCTGCTCCACCCACGCGGCCTGGTCATCGAACGAGGAGAAGGGCACCGACTGGGTCGACATGCCCGCGTCGCCGACCGCGTCCATGGCGTAGACGGTGCGCCGGCCGATCCAGTGGGTGAGGTTCTCGCCCCACATCGGTGCGCCGGAGCGGGTCCCCGGCAGGAGCACCACCGGCAGCCCGCCCTCCGCCCCGTCGCCCGGGGCGGCCCACTCGTACACCCGCACGGCGCCGTACCCGGTGGCGACGTCGTGGGTGCGGGTCGGTGCGGGCAGGGCCGCCATCACGTCGCCGTAGGCGGCCCGGTAGGACTCGAACCCCTCGCGGCTGATCCAGTGGCCCACCTTCGGCTCGGGCGCCGCGACCGAGGCGGCCTTGTCCACCACCAGCCACGCCACCACCAGTGCCGCCAGGACCTGCAGCACGCGGCGGCGCCGGGTCCGGCGCTCGGGCCTGTCACTCATGGGAACCCCCGGAAATACAGTCGTATTGGACCGTGCTCCGAGTGTACACCCCGGCAATACGTTCGTATTGTCCTTGGTTATGATGGCGGCATGGACAGCTCCGGGCCGGACGAACGAAGGACCGCCATCCTCCGGGCGGTGTGGCGGGTGATGGCGGAGGGCGGCATGGGCGCGGTGTCCATCCGCAACGTGGCCTCGGCCGCAGGGGCGTCGGTCGGGCGGATCCAGTACTGGTTCCCGAGCAAGGACGAGCTCCTGCGGGCCGGCCTGGAGGAGATGCTCTCGGAGGCCGCGCGACTCCACGCCGAGGCCACCCGCGGCGCCGACGACCGCGAGGCGCTGTGGCGGCTGGTCGGCCATGCCGTTCCCCGGGCGGAGACGGACCGGGTCGGGGTCTCGGTGTTCCACCAGTACGTCGCCGCCGGTTTCCACCACCCGGAGCTGGCCCGAGTCCTGGCCGGGGCCAAGGACGGGGCGGAGGCCGAGGCGGCCCGGCTGCTCGCCGGGATCGCCCCCGGCCTCGCCGACCCCCGCGCGGCGGCCCGCTCGCTGATCGCCACCGCCGACGGCCTGTCCATGCGCGTGCTGATCGGCGGCCTCTCCGCGCCGGAGGCCGAGGAGGCCCTGCGGGCCGAACTGGACAGGGTCCTGTCGTGAGCGGTGGGGCGCCCCGGCGCCCCCGGGCCGGAGCCGGTCGCACCGCTTCCCGTGTGACGCGCCGGGCGGCCCACGGGGTTTCTCCGCCGGACGGCGATGATCCCCGTAATTCACATTTATCTTATTTCGTATAAAAGCGACGCGGGCTCCGTCAATGGCATCAAGGGGGTTGGTGGGGCGGTGCCGGGTTCCGGGTGTGTTTGTTGGATTCCAGGCCATCCCGACTGATCAGGGTCTCTCTTCTTGTTTCGGTCGCCTTGTACTCGGTCCGGAAACACCATTGTGTTGACAAAGTCGACGATGGCGGAAGATGATTGCTCGACAAGGGAAGCGCATTTGATATCCGTCCGTCCGGACTCCTCTTTCCCTGGATTTCCGGTACGTTCTCCATTGCGGTCCCTCGTCCCTTTCGTGTCGTCTGGAGATGGGGGAGCACCGTGGCGCACACCGGTGACGGCGGGGAGACCCGGGACGTGGGCGAGCCGCTGCTCGTCGCGGCAGGGGTGGCCGACCTCGCGCTCGACCGCATGGGCGCGGCCCTGCGGCAGGCGAAATCGCTGCTGGGCCGGTCCGACCTGGCCGACCTCGCCCGGGACGGCCGGGACGACCTGCGGGAGCGGGGGCGGCTCGCCCTGCGAAGGTACGGGCGGACGCCCGAGTGCCACATGGAGGTGCTCGCACGGCGGGTCGCCTCCCGCACCGGACAGGGCGATGCCTGAGACCCCGGAGCAGGCACTGCTCCGGACCAGGGTGGACGCGGTGCTCCGGGAGTTCGTGCGGGAGGAGGCGGACCGGTTCGCCGCCGTCGACGCCGACCTGCTGCCGGTGGCCGAGCAGTTGTCCGTGGCGGTGGCCGGCGGCAAGCGCCTGCGCGCCGCGTTCTGCTACTGGGGGTGGCGTGCGGCCGGCCAGCCGGACAGCGACGCGCTCGTCCGCGCCGCCGCCGCGATGGAGCTGCTGCACGCCGCGGCCGTCGTCCACGACGACCTGATCGACGAGAGCCCGACGCGGCACGGCGTGCCGAGCGCCCACGCCGCACTGGGGGCCGCCCTCGGCGGCCGGGCGCGCCCCCAGGCGGGCGGCCGCGCCCTCGCCATGCTGACCGGGGACCTGCTGATCGCCTGGGCGGCGCAGATGTTCCTCTCCTGCGGCCTGCCCTCCGCCTACCTGTCCCGTGCCCGCGACCTGTGGGCGGTCATGGCCCGGGAGCTGATCGCCGGGGAGTGCCTGGAGGTCCTGCGCACGGGGGCCCCGCCCGACACGGCCCGCTCGCTCCAGGTGATCCGGTACAAGACGGCCAAGTACACGGTCGAGCACCCGCTGCACATCGGCGGCGCCCTGGCCGGCGCGCCGGGGACGCTGATGGAGGCCTTCACCTCCTACGGCCTCCCCCTGGGCGAGGCGTTCCAGCTGCGCGACGACCTGCTCGGGCTGTTCGGCGACCCGGAGCGCACGGGCAAGTCGAACCTCGACGACGTCCGAGGCAACCGGCCGACCGCCCTGCTCGCCGAGACCTGGTCGGCCTCCACCGCGGCCGAGCGCCGGGAGCTGCGCGGCCTGCTCGGCCGCCGCGGCCTGGACGGCGAGGGCCTGGAGAGGGTGCGGACGATCATGCTGCGCACCGGGGCCCCCGAGCGGATCGAGGAGATGATCACCCTGCGCGTGCGGGCCGCGAACGACGCCCTCGCCCGCGCGGACCTCCCGCACGGGGCCGCCGAGGCCCTGTCCCTGATGGTCGCCTCGGCCGCGGCCCGCCAGTCCTGAACCGTCGAAAGGCAAGGCCCCCATGCCCTACACCCACGAAACCATGGACGCGATGCGGCTCATGGGGGACGAACTCGCGGACGCGACGGTGGCCGCGCTCTTCGAGCGCGGCGAGGTCGGCAAGTTCAACACCCTCATGCGCTACTTCACCACGGTCGGCCAGGAGCTCCCCGACGGGCTCCCCGACGTCGCCCGCGAGTACCTGCACACCACCGCCGCACCGCCGGACTGGGTCGACTGGGGCGAGATGGAGAAGGCCCGGCTGTTCTTCATCGACAACAACGTGCACATCTCGACCGCCCTGGCCTTCGCCTCGATGCCCGCCTGCTACGTCGTGCCGCACGTGGCCAGGCTGCTCAGCGCGACCCATGCCCTGGAGTACCCCTCCCGGAGGATGGCGGAGACGGGGCAGTTCACCGTCTACCTCATGCAGCCCGACGCGTTCGAGGCGGGGAGCCGGTTCGTCCCCGCCGCGCAGAAGGTGCGCCTGCTGCACGCCTCGATCCGCCACCACATGCGCCGCGAGGGGCGCTGGGACGAGGCGGCCCTCGGCACGCCGATCTGCCAGGAGGACATGATCGGCGGCCAGATGATGTTCTCCATCCAGGTCCTGGACGCGCTCCACCGGCTGGGCATCCACATGTCCACCGACGGCGCGGAGTCCTACTTCTACGCCTGGCGCGTCGTCGGCGCGATGCTCGGCATCAGCCCCGAACACGCCCCGGCCGACGCGGCGGCCGGCCGCCGGTTCTCCGACCTCTACATGACCCGGCACATGGGCCCCTCCGAGGAGGGGGCGCTGCTGACCCGCAGGCTCATCGAGCTCTACGAGGAGGTCGTCCCGGGGACCGTCCTGGACCCGGTCGTCGCCGCCCTCATCCGCTACCTCATGGGCGACACCTGCGCCGACTGGCTCCAGGTCCCGCGCACCGGCTGGGACACGGCCGTCAAGGCCTCGCCCGCCCTGCTCGGGATCCTCGAGCGCATCGAGGACCGCTCACCCCTGGGCGCGTGGGCCCTGGACCGCCTCGGCCACCTCACCACCCACCTGGAGCTCAGCTCCCTCACCCGCGGCCGGATCATGCAGTACGCGATACCCGAGCGCCTCAAGGGCGAGTACGGGGTCACCTCCACCGCCCCCCGGGTCCACCCCTGGACCCCGCCGCCGCCCACCCCCACCTGAGCGCCGGGCGTCCCGGCCGCGCGACGCGGCCGGCCGCCCGGCCGCGTCCACAGGACGGACAAGGGGGATTGACGCGGGCGTCACACACGGTATAAGCCTGGTGGGCAGACAGCGACCGGAGGTGCGGATGGTAGCCGGACGTGTCCGAACGCGCCGGGCGGAGCCCGGGAGGCACCGCCGGGGCACCGCCGTCCCCGGAGCGGAGGCCCCGTGATCGTCCTCGGGCTGTCCTCCGGAACCTCGGCCGACGGGATCGACGTCGCCGCCGCACGCCTGGAACTGGACGCGGACCTGGTCCGCCTGGCGCCGCTGGGCCACCGCATCGTCCCCTACCCGGCCGACCTGCGCAAGGAGCTCCGCGACGCCCTCCCGCCCGCGGCGACCACCATGCAGGCCGTGTGCCGGCTCGACACCCGCATCGGGCAGGCGTTCGCCGAGGCCGCGCGCCTGGGCGCGGACGAGCTCGCCGGAGGACGCGCGGACCTGGTGGCCTCGCACGGCCAGACCCTCTTCCACTGGGCCGAGGGGACCTCGGTGCACGGGACCCTCCAACTCGGCCAGCCCGCGTGGATCGCCGGGGCCACCGGCCTGCCGGTCGTGTCGGACCTGCGCACGGCCGACGTGGCGGCCGGGGGCCAGGGCGCGCCGCTGGCCGCACTGCTGGACGTCCTCCTCCTCGGCGGGCGCGCCGAACCCGCAGCCGCACTGAACCTCGGCGGCATCGCCAACGTCACCGTCGTCCGGGACGGGACCCCGCCCGTGGCCTTCGACACCGGTCCGGGCAACGCCCTGATGGACGCCGCGGTGCGCCGGGCGACCGGCGGGCGCGCCGACCTCGACGCCGACGGCGCCCTGGCCGGGGCCGGCCGCCCCGACCCCGCCCTGCTCGAACTCCTGCTCGCCGAGCCGTACTACGGGCTGGCCCCGCCCAAGTCCACCGGTCCGGAGCTGTTCGGCCCCGGCCACCTCGACGCGGCGCTGCGGCGCGCGGGAACACCGGAGGCCGCCGACCTGCTGGCCACCCTGGCCGAGCTCACCGCCGTCACCGTCGCGGACGCGCTGCGGCCCTACGGGCCCGCCGACGTGTTCGCGTCCGGCGGCGGCACGCGCAACCCGGTGCTCATGGACCGGATCGCCGCCCGGCTCGCACCGGCGCGGCTCCGGCCGTTCGACGCCCTCGGACTGGACAGCGACGCCAAGGAGGCCTACCTGTTCGCACTGATCGGCTTCCTCACCTGGCACGGGATCGCCGGGTCCCTCCCCGGCTGCACGGGCGCGCGCCGCCCGTCGCTCGCCGGCCGCCTCACCCCGGGGGCCGGACCGCTCCGGCTGCCCGAACCGGCGGCCGTCGCACCCGCGCGCCTGAGGGTCGACGCGCCGGCTCCCTGAGCCCGCCCCGCACATACCGCACCGACCCCGGCGCCGTGACCCGCCCCGCCCGCCCCCGCCCCCCACCTCCCGGAGCCGCCCCGTGCACGCCGTCGATCTCGCGGTCATCGTGGTGTACCTGCTGTGCTCGGCATGGCTCGGCCTGAGGCTGTCCGGCCGCCAGCGCAACACACGCGACTACTTCATCGGCGGCCGCAACCTGCCCTGGTGGGCGGTCTGCCTGTCCGTCGTGGCCACCGAGACCAGCGCCCTGACCGTCATCAGCCTCCCCGGCGTGGCCTACCTGGGGGACGTGACCTTCCTCCAGGTGGCGGTCGGCTACCTCATCGGGCGCGTCGTCGTCGCGTTCGTGCTGCTGCCCCGGTACTACCAGGGCGAGATGACCACGGCCTACGCCTACCTCGGCCTGCGCTTCGGCCGGGGCATGCAGAGCACGGCCTCGGTGACGTTCCTGTTCACCCGGCTCCTCGCGGACGGTGTGCGGATGTTCGCCGCCGCCATCCCCATGAAGATCGTCCTGGACTCCTACGGGATCGAACTGCCCTACTTCACGATCATCGCCCTGCTCGGCGGGGTCACCGTCCTCTACACCCTCATCGGCGGCATCAGGGCGGTGGTGTGGGTGGACGTCCTCCAGATGGCGCTGTACGCGCTCGGAGGCGTCGTCGCCCTCGTCGTCATCGTCGAGAGCCTCGACGTGAACTTCCTCGCGGTCGCCGCGGAGGAGGGCAAGACCCGGTTCCTCGACTTCACGTCGAACCCGGTCTCCTCGCCGTACGCCACGGTCACCGCGGTACTGGGAGGGGCCCTGCTCTCCACCGCCTCGCACGGCGCGGACCAGATCATCGTGCAGCGGCTGCTGGGCTGCCGCAGCCTCCGCGACGCGCAGAAGGCGGTGATCGGCAGCGCCGTCGTGGTCTTCCTCCAGTTCGCCCTGTTCCTCACGGTCGGCCTGGCCCTGTACTCCTACTTCGAGGGCGCCTCGACCGAGCGGCTCGGCCTCGCCAACTCCGACGAGCTGTTCCCGGTGTTCATCGTCGAGGGGCTGCCCACGGGCCTGTCGGGGCTCCTGCTCGCCGGCATCATGGCGGCCGCGATGAGCACCCTGTCCTCGTCCCTGTCGGCGCTGTCGTCCTCCACCATGGCCGACCTCTACGAGCGGTTCGCCCGCCGCCCCCTCACCGACGTCCAGGGGCTGCGGCTCGGGCGCCTGTTCACCCTCGGGTGGGGGCTGGTGTTCGTCGGCGCGGGGGCGATGTTCACCGGGACGGACACCCCCGTCGTCGAACTGGGCCTGTCCGTGGCCAGCATCACCTACGGCGGCCTCCTGGGCGCGTTCTTCCTGGGCCTGTGGGTCCACCGGGCCCGCCAGTCCGACGCCGCCGTCGCCTTCGCTGCGGCCGTCGCGACGATGGCCTGCCTCTTCCTCTTCGCGCCGGGCCTGGTCGGGTTCACGTGGTACACGGCGATCGGCACGGCCATCGTGCTCGGTCTGGGCTACCTGCTGTCGCTGCGCCACCGCGGGAGCGCCCCCGCTCCGGCTCCGGAAGCGGAGCCGGAGCGGACGCCGGACGGGGAGAGCCCCTGACCCCGCCCGGCGGGGCCCGGGACCCGGGGACGCACGCGGCCCGTCGCCCTCACACGGCGAGGGACAGGAACAGGGCGCCGGCCGCCGCTCCGAGGAATCCGAGGGGCACGAGGAGGGACAGGTCCGGCGCCCTCAGGTGCACGGCCACCGCGCCGACGAAGAACAGGACCAGGCCGAGCGCGGCCGCCGTCCCCACGAGCGGAACCCCGGCCAGCCCGAGGAGCAGGCCCAGGGCCCCGGCCCCCTTGAGCAGACCCAGCGCGGTCAGCCAGGACTCGGGCACCCCCACGGCGGCCGAGTTGGCGAGGACGAACCGGGCGCGGAGGAGGTCCGCCACGGCGAAGAAGCCGTTCGCGGCGGCGGTGAGCACGGTCACCGCGATATAGGCGGCGGTCATGACGGCCTCCCGCCCGCCGCCGGTGCCGTGGCGGCCGGGGGCCGGGGGCCGCGATCCCGCGCGTCCGTGGTGGCGCCCGTGTCGGAACGGGCCGTTCGAGGGGTCATGTCCTTCCACCTCCGGGAAGTGTCGCTCCGGTGTGTCTCGTCCCTTCTGACGGGCGCCGGCTCCCCAACGTGACACGGGCCCTGCCGCGCCCAGGGGCCGACGGCCGCCGCACGCCCGCCCGGCGTCACCGGGGCGCGGCCCACCCGGCGCAGCCCACCGCGTGCTTGCGGCACGCGCACGCGCGCGCAAAAGGCGCTCGGGTGAGCCGGCACCGGCGGCCGGGGCCCGCGGCGCGCACGCGCGCGGAAAAGCGGTTGCGCGCGCCCCGCCCCGCGACCACGATGGTCCGCCGGACAGGAGGCCCCACATGACCCACCACGCACACGCCCGCACCCTCCGGGAGCACCCGCTGGCAGCGCCGGGCGCCGGCCCCTACGGCGTCACCGGCGCGGACGACGGCTCCCTCTGGGCCACGCTCGTCCACCACGGGCAGATCGCCCGCCTGGCGCCGGACGGCGCGGCGACCCTGTACCCGCTGGACTCCGCGACCTGCGGCCCCTCGCTCATCACCCCGGGCCCCGACGGCGCGCTCTGGTTCACCCGCACCCAGGACGACAGGATCGGCCGCATCACAGCGGAGGGCGAGGCGGGGTCCTTCGCGCTGCCCGTCCCCGGCGCACGCCCCTTCGGCATCGCGGCGGGACCCGACGGGGCGCTGTGGTTCACCGAGATGAACACCGACCGCATCGGGCGCATCACCCCGGACGGGGAGATCACCGGGTTCCCCCTGCCGACCCGGGGCGGCTTCCCGTCGTTCGTCACCGCGGGGCCGGACGGGGCCCTGTACTTCACCCTCAACCAGGCCGACGCGGTCGGCCGGATCACCGTCGGCGGACACGTCACGGTCCACGCCCTCCCCACCCGCGGCGCTGCGCCCGTGGGCATCACCGCGGGCGCCGACGGGGCCCTGTGGTTCGTGGAGATCGGCGCCGGACAGGTCGGACGCCTCACGCCGGACGGCGACGTCCGGGAGTTCCCCCTGCCCCGGCGCGACTCGCGGCCCCACGCGATCACCGCCGACCCCGCCGGGGGGTGCTGGTTCACGGAGTGGGGCGCGAACCGGATCGGGCACGTCACCGCCGAGGGGGAGATCGACCTGGTCGACCTGCCGACCCCCCGCAGCGAACCCCACGGGATCGCGGTCACCGCGGACGGCGCGGTGTGGGCCGCCCTGGAGAACGGGAGCCTCGCCCGCCTGGCCCCCTGAGGCCGGGCGCGGGGAGCCCCCGGACCCGGGGCGGCGGCACGTTCCCGCACCGGCGTCCTCGCCGTCCCGGACCCGGTCCGTCCGGGCCGGAGGACCGACCCGTGACCGGGCGCACGGCGTCGGCTATCTTGTCGCCCATGGCTTCCGAACCGACCGCGGCGGCGTTCCTGAAGCGGCTGGACGAGCACCGCGACGACGGGGAACTCCGCAAGTACCAGCGCTACTTCCGCTTCGACGCCGACGACCAGGACCCGGACGACTACTTCGTGGGCGTGCGCATGGGCACCGTGTTCTCCCTCGCGAAGGAGTTCACGGCCATGGACCTCGACCAGATCGAGGTGCTCATGGAGAGCCCCGTCCACGAGGCCCGCGCCGGGGCGATGAGCATCATGGAGAAGAAGGCCCGGCACCGCGGCGCCACCCCCGAGCAGATCGGGGCCCTGGCGGAGCTGTACCTGCGGCGCCACGACCGGGTCGACAACTGGGACCTGGTCGACCTGGCCGCGCACCACGTCCTCGGCCGCCACCTGAACGGCCGCCCGCGCGACGTGCTGTACGACCTGGCACGTTCGGACAACCCGTGGGAGCGGCGGACCGCGATCGTGGCGACCGCGCACTTCATCCGCCACCGGGACCTGGACGACACCTTCGCGCTCTCCGGGATCCTCGTCCACGACGACCACGAGCTGGTGCAGAAGGCGGTCGGGTGGATGCTGCGTGCGGCCGGGGACGTGGACCGCGTCCGCCTCCTGGGCTTCCTGGACGCCCACGCGGCCGGTGCGCCGCGGCCGCTGCTCCGCGCGGCGGTCGAGAAGCTCCCGCCGGACCGGCGCGCGTCACCGGGGACCGCGGGCGCGGCCGAAGGCGTGGGCCCCGCGCCCTCGGCGCAGGATCAGCGCGGCTCCTGGCACGCGAGCGCCCGGCCGAGCGCGCGCACCCCGTCGGGGAAGGACCCGGGGTCCGGTCCGGCGTAGTTGAGCCGCAGGTGGGGGCCGGTGGGTTCGGCGGGGAACCACTCGTCGCCCGGGGCGACGACGACCCCGAGGTCCTCGCAGTCCGCGACGAGCCGCGGCAGGTCGGTGCTGTCGGGGAGCCGGACCCAGAGGTTCAGCCCGCCCCGGGGCAGCGCCTCCAGGTGCGCGGCGGGGACGTGCTCGCGCAGGGCGCCGGCGAGGAGGTCGCGCCGGGCGGCCAGCTGGTGGCGCAGCCCCCGCAGGTGGGTGCGCCAGGCGGGCTGGGTGACGACGTCGAGCGCGACGGCCTGCAGCACGCCGCTGACGTACAGGGACCCGGCCCGGGCGTCGGCGAGTATCCGCTCCCGGGCGGGGCCGCGGGCGACCACCCCGGCGACGCGCACGGCCGGGGACACGCTCTTGGTCAGCGAGCGCAGGTACACCACGTGCCCGCCGTCGTCGCGCGCGGCCACGGGCGCCGGCCCGTCCTCGATCCCGAAGTCGTGCGCCCAGTCGTCCTCGATCAGGAACGCGCCGAAGCGGCGCACGGTGCCCAGCACCCGGTCGGCCAGGTCCGGGGACCAGCGCGCCCCGGTGGGGTTGGCGAAGTTCGGCTGGGCGTAGAAGGCGCTCGCCCCGGTGCGCTCGAACGCGCGGGCCAGGGAGTCCGGGTCCGGTCCCCCGGCGCCGCTGGGCACCGGTACGACCCGTGCTCCCGCCTGCGCGGCGGCCAGGAGCGCCCCCCAGTAGGTGGGCGACTCCACCAGCAGCGGGCGGCCCGCGCCGACCAGGGCGCGGAAGGCGGTGCTGAGCCCGCTCTGGCTCCCCGGCAGGACGACGGCGTCGCCGGGGGCGGGCGGCGCGACCCCGGCGGGGGAGTCCGCCCCCAACTCGGTCGCGAACCACGCCCGGAGGTCCGGGAGGCCGGCGGCCGGGGGCCGCGCGACGGCCGACGCGCCGCGTGCGGCCCGTGTGAACGCTCCGCGCACCAGGCGCTCGGGGAGGAGTTCGCGGTCGGGGTAGCCCGAGTGCAGGGCGACGGCGCCGTCGGGGGCGGTGCGCAGCGCGGCGGCCGACCGGGGCGCGAGCCGGTCCGTCGGGCCGAGCGCGGCGGTCTGCCACCCGTAGTCGTGCGGACGCGCGGCCCGGGCCGCGCGGACGAAGGTCCCCACCCCGGGGCGGCTCTCCACGGCACCCTGGGAGACCAGTGTCCGCAGCGCCTTCTGCACCGTGACCGGGCTCGCCCCGTACTGCGCCACCAGGGCCCGCGTGGACGGCAGCCTCGCCCCCGGCGGGGCCGTGGCGATCCACGCGCGGAGCCCTGCGACGATACGCGAACTGCTATCGTTGTTCATGAAGAACAACAGTAGCGCTACTCAGATGACGCGACCAGCGCTATCCTCCCGGGCCGGGTTGCTGTGGGGCCTGCTCGGGGTCACGGCGTTCTCCCTGACCGTCCCCTTCACGCGCGTGGCCGTCGAGGGCGGCGGGATGTCACCGCTGTTCACCGGCTCCGGCCGTGCGGTCGTCGCCGCGCTCCTGGCGGCCGCCGCCCTGGCGTTCACGGGGCAGAGCCTGCCGCGCGGCAGCCAGTGGGGCCGCCTGGCCGTCGTCGCCGGAGGCGTGGTCGTCGGTTTCCCGGTGCTCACCTCCTTCGCCCTCACCTCCGCCTCGGCGGGCCACAGTGCCGTCGTGATCGCCCTCCTGCCCGCGGCGACGGCGGTGACGGCGGCGCTCCGCGGGCGCGAGAGGCCCCCGGCCCGCTTCTGGACCACGGCGGCCGTCGGCGCGGTGGCCGCCGTCGTGTTCGCCTCCTTGCAGGACGGCGGGCCCGGCGGACCGTACCTGTCCGACCTCCTGCTGTTCGGCGCCGTGGCATCGGCCGCGGTCGGCTACGCGGAGGGCGGGCTCCTGGCGCGCGAACTCGGCGCGTGGCAGACCGTCTCCTGGGCCCTCGTCCTGTCCTTCCCCCTGATGGCCGTCCTCACGGGGGTGGCGGTGGCCGACCGGCCGCCGAGCGGCTCCCCCGCCGAGTGGGCGGCCTTCGCCTACCTGGCGGTGGTGAGCATGTTCCTCGGCTTCTTCGCCTGGTACCGGGGACTGGCGATCGGCCCGATGGCGCAGGTCAGCCAGGTCCAACTCGTCCAGCCGGTCATGACCATCGGCTGGGCCGCCCTGATCCTGCACGAACAGCTCACCTGGCCCACGGTCCTCGGAGGGGTGGCGGTGGTCGCCTGCGCGGCGACGGCCGTCCGCGCCCGCCTGCGGCCGACCGCGGGGAAGGGGGCCGGGACCGCGGCGGGGGCCGACCCGGCGCAGCGGAGCCGTGGCGGAACCGGCGGGGACCGGACGGGCCGGTGGCGCACGGGACCCCGCGGCTAGCCGGCACGACCCCTTCCACGCGCGACCCCGCCCGGTTTCGCCGGGCGGGGTTCGGACCGGCTCGGACGGAGGAACGGGGTCCGGGCACGGGGCGCGTTCCCCGTGGGGGCGGTGAACCCCTCCGGCGCGGTTCCCGGACGGGAGGCCCCCGGCGCCGTCACGGGCGCGGCTCCGCCCCCGCTCCGGCCGGGGGAGCCGCGCCCGCGGCGTGTCCTCCGGTCAGCCGGTGAACAGGGCCGCGGCCTGGACCGCGGTCCGCACCACCCCGTAGCCCAGGGCGACGACCACGACCGCCCACAGGAAGAGCGCCGCCGCCTTCGACAGCGTCTGCCCGCCTCGTTCCGTACCGTCCACCGGGTCCTCCCTCCGCGGCCCGGTCCCTCCGGGCGCTTGCCGTTCCTCCTGCCCGCCGGGCGCTCCCGGCGTCCGTCCGGCGCTCACGCGACCGCCTCGCGGGACCGGTCCGGGCCGGCCTTTCCCGTGGTCGGCGTCGCGGACGCGGACAGCGGGCGCACCAGCATGTTGGCCGTGAACCCGACCGCCATCACGGCCACCATGAGGTACAGGGAGGCGGTGTACAGGTCGGCGCCCGAACGGCCCGCCGCGAGCTGGCTGTCGGCGACCACGTTGACGATCAGCGGCCCCGCGATGCCCGCGCACGACCACGCGGTGAGGATGCGGCCGTGGACGGCCCCCACGTTGAACGAGCCGAACAGGTCCTTCAGGTAGGCCGGGATCGTCGAGAAGCCGCCCCCGTAGAAGGACAGGATGACACCGGTGACCGCCACGAAGAGCGCCACGGAACTCGTGCCGGCCACGGCGATGACCAGGTACAGCACGCAGCCGAGCCCCAGGTAGCCGATGTAGGTGCGCTTGCGCCCGAGGGCGTCGGACGTGGAGGACCAGATGAAGCGTCCCAGCATGTTGCACAGCGAGAGGACGCCGACGTACCCGGCGGCCTCGGCCGGGCCCACGCCGGTGAAGAAGTCCTGCACCATGGGGGCGGCCTGCTCGAGGATGCCGATCCCGGCGGTGACGTTGCAGAACAGCACGATCCACAGCAGCCAGAACTGCCGGGTGCGGAAGGCCGCCTCCACGCTGAGGCCGTCCTGGACCTGTTCGCGCGCGGGGGGCGCCTGGGCGGGAGCGCCGCCCTCGGGGGTCCACCCCGGCGGCGGCACCCGGACGGTCGCGGCGCCCAGCATCATGGCCGTGAAGTACACGGCGCCCAGGGTGAGGAACGTGGGAACGATCGCCTCGGAGGGCGTCGCGGCGTACCGGTCCAGGAGCGCTGAGGACAGTGGGGACGCGATGAGGGCGCCGCCGCCGAACCCCATGATGGCCAGGCCCGTGGCCATCCCCGGGCGGTCCGGGAACCACTTGATCAGCGTGGAGACGGGGGAGATGTACCCGATGCCGAGGCCGATCCCGCCGAGGAACCCGTAGCCGAGGTAGAGCAGCCAGAGCTGGCCGGTCGCCACGCCGAGCGAACCGACCAGGAAGCCGCCCGCCCAGCACACCCCGGAGACGAACATGGCCTTGCGCGGGCCGTTGCGCTCCACCCACTTGCCGCCGAACGCGGCGGACAGGCCGAGCATGACGATGGCGATGCTGAAGACGACCCCGATCGCGGTCAGCGAGGTGTCGAACCGTTCGACCAGGGGGGTCTTGAAGACGCTGAAGGCGTACACCTGGCCGATGGAGAGGTGGACGGCGAGTGCCGCCGGCGGGATGAGCCACCGGCTGTAGCCCGGGGGGGCCACGCTTCTCTCGCGGTCAAGGAACGACGGCATGGACCATCCTCTTCACTGATCGGGCACGCGCGGTATCCGGTTGCCGCGCGCGGGTCTTCCAGGTGCGGTCCCGTTCCGGACGGGGGCTCGTGCGGAGCGCCGTCGGGGGCGGGAGGGACCGCGGGGGCGCTACCGGTCGGGTCCTCCGCCGACGCGGTGCGAGGCGCCGGGGAGCGCGCGACCGGCCCCGGGGGCCGGGGTTCCCGCCGTGGCAGCGGTCCCGGCGGCGGGGCCGGCCGGCGCGCGGTGGCCGGAGGGACCCCGCACGACGGCTCCCGCGTCCTCGGGAACGGAAACGGGAATGCGGTTTCCGCACGTCTGGCCGGGGGTGCCGAAAAAGAATTCGATTGTGCGCGTCGCGGTGAGGGGCACGGGCCCGGAAACAGGGCGCGCCTGCACCGTCAGGACGCCGTTGCGTCCTTCTGCCAGCGCCGTGGGGTGCCTGAGCTGGCTCGACAACATGCGGACACAGTACAGGTGCGTATGTCGCCGAACAAGGGCGGGCCCCCTGTTGCGGAGGGGGCCGGCCTCGGGTGACCTCGGGTGACCGAAGGCGCGGTGAGCCGTTCTCGCGCGCGAGAGGGGCCGGAGGTCCCGAAGGGATGGGGCGCGCCCTGCTGCAGAGTCCTGAGCTGCGGGTTCGTGGGGTTCCGGGCTCTTCTGAGGACCTTCGCGCGAGGCCGTCGGCCGGGCGCGCGTTCCGTCCGGCTCGGGCCGGGCGCGCGGGTCGTCACCGCCCGTGAGGCCGTCCTTCGCCAGGTCGGGGGCCTGCCGCACCGCCTCCCGCCTCCCCTCCGGGGAGGGCCCGCCGCCCTTCCCGGGGCGGACCCTCCCCGGTGGGGAGGCGGGGAAAAGGAAAAGGCGCGCCGATCCCCCGCGTTCTTCCCGGAGGCGGATCGGTGGAATCCGCGTGGGTGCGCGTACGGATTTCTGCGCGTTCCTGGAAGGGGGCGGGGGAAATGGCGAAAGGGGTGGGGAAAAGGGGGAGGCCATTCTCCGCCGCCCGACGCACCCGTCCGCACCGGAGGGCCCGCGTCCTTCGCCCTCCGGACGGGACCGTCCCGGTCGCGTGCCCCCCGGCCCCCCGGCCCCCCGGCCCCCCGGCCCCCCGGCCCGCCGGGCCGCCTGCGCGGCCGTGGCGACGCGCCCCCGTGCCGACGTGCCGCGTGACCCATCCCACCGGACGCGCGACGGTCGCACACGGGGCGGCGGGGCGGCCGGTTGCCTAGGATCTTCCTACCGTCCAGACAGGGAAAGTGCGGTGGAAGCGATGACCGTCCCGGAACGCCCCCTCTCGAAGCTGGGATTCCTCACGATCGGCCTGTTCGACGAGGACGAACCCGCCGCGGGCCACGAGAACACGCTCCGGATGATCGAACTCGGGGAGAGTCTCGGCTTCGACAGCGCCTGGCTGCGCGACCGGCACCTCCAACACGGCATCTCCTCGCCCGTCGCGGTCCTGGCCGCGGCCACCCAGCGCACCTCCCGCATCGAGCTGGGCACGGCGGTGATCCCGCTCGGGCTGGAGAACCCGTTCCGGCTGGCGGAAGACCTCGCGACCGTCGACGTCCTCAGCGGCGGGCGGCTCAACCCGGGGGTCAGCGTGGGGCCTCCCACCCACTACGACCACATCAAGCAGCACCTCTACCCGGACAGCTGGGACGCGGAGGACTTCGGCCGCACGCGCCTGTCCCGGCTCCTGCACAACCTGCGCGGCGAACCGGTCAGCACGTTCTCCGGCCGGGAGGGCATCGAGACGTACTCGCGGCGCGTCCAGCCGCACTCGCCGGGGCTGGCCGGCCGCGTCTGGTACGGGGCGGCCGGACTGGCCTCCGCCGAGTGGGCGGGGGAGCAGGGGCTCAACCTGCTGACCAGCAGCGTGGTCCGGGCCGAGGAGGACGACGACTTCGCCCGCGTGCAGCGCTCCCACATCCTGCGGTTCCGCGAGCGCCACCCGCTCGGGGAGCGGGCGCGCGTCTCGCAGGGGCTCGTGGTGATCCCCACCGACAGCGCCACGCCCGCACAGCGCCGCAAGTACGAGGAGTACGCGCGGGGCCGTCTCGCGCGCACCACCGCGCCGCAGGGGCCCGGGCGCCTCCTCTTCGCCCCCGACCTCGTGGGGAGCTCGGAGCGGATCGCGCAGGCGCTGGCGGAGCACGCCGGGTTCCAGCAGGTGGACGAGGTCGTGTTCGCGCTGCCCTTCACGTTCGAGTACGAGGACTACGAGCAGATCCTCACCGACACCGCCACACGGCTGGGCCCCCTGCTCGGCTGGACGCCCGCGGGGCGGGGAGGGCAGGGGGTGTGAGGACCGGATCGGGCCGTCCGGAACCGGGCCACCCGGTCCGGGCCGTCCGGAACCGGGCCGCCTGGAGCCGGTTCACCCGGGCGGGAGCGGACCACCGTGCCGTGCGGCGGGGCCGGAGCTCCACGACCGGGCCGCCGCCCCGGTGAACGGGACGAACAGGCGTCCGGGCCTCGTACAGTGAAGGATCCAGAGCGGACGGGGGAGGCCCGGCCGTCCGCGCCCGCACACACGCCCCGCCCCGGCGGGGACGAGACCCGGATCGGAAATCCTTGTACCTGGCTCGCATCAGTCTCAACCCCAAGCGCAGCACCCCCATGGACCAGTGGGCGTCCATGGGGCGGTCCGTACGGGAGGCCGTCGACCCCGACCCGGACTCCGACGCCCGGGTGCTGTGGGCGCGCGTGTCCCCGACCACGCTCGTGGTCAGCTCCGACACGGCCCCCGCCTGGGGGAAGATCCCCGGCGCGTACGCGGCGACGATGCAGCCGCCGCCCCGCCACACGGAGGGCGAGACCATCCGCTGGGAGCTGATCGCCGCGCCCACCGGGCAGCGCGGGGCCGACGCGGACGCCGACGAGCCGCGACCGCGGGGCAAGCGGGTCGCCCTGGAGGAGTCGGAGTTCCAGGAGTGGATCGAGGCCAAGACGGCGGGCGCGCTGAGGGTGACGTCCGCCAGGTGGAAGCGGCTGGGCGGCAGGCCCGCCCGGTACCACTTCACGGGCCAGGCCGTCGTGGAGGACAGCGAGGCGCTCCAGGAGCTGTGCCTGGGAGGGATCGGCGCGGGACGCAGCACCGGCGCCGGCCTGCTCCTGACCAGCACCGCGCCGACCGTCTAGGGCGGGAGGCCCCGGAGGGGGCACGGGGCCGCGGTGCCGGCGCCGGCACCGCGGGCGCTCCGGGCAGGGGGCACGCGCCCTCAGTGGGCGACGGACTCCAGGTACTCGTTGATGAGCTTGACGTCGAGGTGGTCCTTGCTCCGGCCCAGGAGCGTCTTCCACACCCGCACGTTGTCCAGGGCCGCGAAGCGGAGGCCGTCGATCACCTCGGCGCCGTCGATCAGCTCGTCGACCGTCCAGATGTCGGGGAACCACCCGTTGAGGATCTCGACCCGGTCGTCGAAGAGGAGGACCCGGCGGACCCCGTCGCCGAAGGGGGCGTCCTCGGGCTCGCCCAGGGTCAGCGCCCTCTCCCAGGCGGCCCCGCGGGCGACGACGTCGATGTCCCCGACCTCCCAGCGGAGGTCGTGGGCCAGGAGCGGGCCGCTGCCGGCGATGACGAAGTCGTGTTCGGGAAGTCCTAGCGACAGGACCTTCTTGACGAGGTCGTGTTCTCTGAGGTACACAGACACCCTCCTGAGTCGGGCGGCGTCGCACCCGTCTCACGACATTATAGTGAGGGCCGCGAATCCGACGAAGGCCGCGACCCCCAGGCTGCTCAGTGAGCCGATCATGAAGTACTCCGCGAAGCCCTTCTGGTGGGCCCGCAGATCGGGGAACCGGGCCAGCGCCTTGACGGCCACGACGAGGGCCGCGCCCTCGGGGCGGCCGGCGAGCACGAAGGCGTAGATCAGCGAGCGCTCCAGCCATCCGATGACCGCTCCCGCGCCCCTCAGCGACCTCATCTCCGCGCCCTCCTCCTCGTCGAGGGCCTTCGTGAACGGGCGCAGGAGGTGCGTGACGACCTCCCCGCCGATGAAGGTCGCGAGGACGAACCCGGCGACGACGACGAAGAGGCGGTCGTCCCCGAACAGCCGGGCCGCGAGCGCGACGGAGCCGGACGCGTCGTGGACCAGGGCCCCGAGCAGGCAGGCGCCCACGAGAGCGCCCAGGGGCCACAGCACGAGCCCGGGCCGGTCGTTGAACAGGGTCGGCGACGTCTGGGCGTTCTCGTCGCCCCTGGCGAGGCGGGCGAGGGCGACCGCGATGGCGGGGCAGGCGAGCAGGAGGAGCGCCGGCCCCCAGCCGGGCAGGAGCGGCGCCAGCGCGTACAGCCCGAAGGCGAGGGCCACCAGCGCGGCCCGCCACCAGGTGCGGCGGGCCCACGGCAGGCTGTAGGACAGGAGCACGGAGATGCCCGCGCCGACGACGACGCGCAAGAGGTCCACCGGGTACGGCCCTTTCCACGGGGTGAGGGGACGGACCGGCCCCGCATGCGGCGCGGGACGCCGCCGGGAGGGGGAGCGGCGGGGCGGGCGCCGCGCCCCGGGAACGCCCGGGACGTCGTTCCCGCCCTCTCCGGCGCCCGCGCCCGGGGGAACGGAAGGTCCGGGATCCCGGGCAGTCTAGGGTGTGCGCGGGGGTTCGGCGAAGGGGGCCCGCCCATGGCCGGCCGCGGTTCACCGGCGTCGCGTGGGGCCCGGCCGCGGCCGCTCCCGGACCGCGTCCGCACCGGTCGGCGGGGCCCCGGTCCGCACCCGCACGCCCCCCGGGCGGGGCGGCCCCCGTCCGCCGACACGGCGGGTCGGCAGGGCAAGGCAGAACGCCCATAAGGCTCTTTCTTTCATATGAGTATCAACCTCCCGTAGGACTCTTGCCTTCGTTCGGCAAATCATGAAGGTTCTCTTCTGAAAGCGACCTGACCGTCGCGCACAGTTGTCCCGGGGCGGCGACCGGCCCCCCGCCCGCCCTCCGCCCGCGCGGACACAAGTCGGAAGGAGCCACGTTGGCGCCACCGCACCGGAACCGCACCGCGTCCCGGCCCTCACGGGCCGCGGTCCTGATCCCCCGAACGGCCCTCCTCTGCGGCGTCCTCGCCGCCGTGCTCACCACCTCCCTGGCCACCGCGCCGGCCGGCGCCGCCCCGCGCGGGGCCGGGACGGGCGCCCCCGACAGAGTGTGCGAGACCGACCCCCAGGCCCCGCCCAAGCGGCAGATGCGCGCCGAGTGGATCGCCGGGGTGCAGAACATCGACTGGCCCAGCGAGCAGGGGCTCACCCCCGAGGAGCAGCAGGCCGAGCTCGCCGCGCTCTACGACCGGGCGGTGGACGACGGCCTCAACGCCGTGTTCGTGCAGATCCGCCCCACCGCCGACGCGTTCTGGCCCTCCCCGTACGAGCCCTGGTCGGAGTGGCTGACCGGCGAGCAGGGCGGCGACCCCGGCTACGACCCCCTGGAGTTCGCCGTCGAGGAGGCCCACGCCCGCAACCTGGAGTTCCACGCCTGGTACAACCCCTACCGGGTCGCCATGCACGCCGACCCGGCGCGGCTGGTCGAGGACCACCCCGCCCGGCAGAACCCGGACTGGGTCTTCGAGTACGGGGGCAGGCTCTACTACGACCCGGGCGTCCCCGAGGCCCGCGAGTTCGTGATCGAGGCGATGATGCACTCGGTCGAGAACTACGATCTGGACGGGGTCCACTTCGACGACTACTTCTACCCCTACCCGGTGGCGGGGCAGACGATTCCGGACGAGGACACCTTCGCCGAGCACGGCGGCGCGTTCGACGACGTGGCGGACTGGCGCCGCAACAACGTCGACCTGATGGTCCAGGGCATGAGCGAGGCGGTGCACGCCGCCAAACCCCACGTGAAGTTCGGCATCAGCCCCTTCGGGATCTGGCGCAACGCCTCCAGCGACCCGGACGGCTCCGACACCAACGGCTCCCAGTCCTACGACGGCCAGTACGCGGACAGCCGCAAGTGGGTCACCGAGGGGTGGCTCGACTACATCAACCCGCAGGTCTACTGGGAGATCGGCCTGCCGGTGGCCGACTACGCGGTGCTGGTCCCCTGGTGGGAGGAGGTCGCGGAGGGCACAGGCACCCACCTCTACATCGGCCAGGCCGCCTACAAGGCGGGTAACGCGGGAGCCTGGTCCGACCCGCGCGAACTCGCCCGGCACCTGGAGTTCAACCGCGACCGCCCCGGCGTGCACGGCGACGTCTACTTCAGCGCCACCTCGCTGGCCACCAACGCACGGGCGGGCATGGACGTCGTGGTGGACGAGCACTACGCCCACCCCGCACTGGTACCCGTCAAGGAGGACCTCGGAGGGGCCGCGCCGGCCGAGCCCGTGGTCACCCGCGCCGTGAGGGGGGACGGCGGCACCGAGCTGACCATCCGGCCGGGGCGCGGCCAGGACCCCGCCTACTACGCGGTCTACGCCTTCGACGGCCCGCCCGGAAGGGACGGGGCCGCGTGCGGCATCGAGGACCCGCGCTCCATGGTCGGCACGGTCCGCGCCGAGGGCCGGGAGACGGTCTTCACCGCGCCCGCCGCGGAGGGCGACCGCACCTACTACGTGACCGCACTGGACCGCCTGCACCACGAGAGCGGTGTGAGCAACCCGCGCTACGTGCGCTGACACCGACCACCCCCGGAAGAGCGGCGCCCGGGAGCCGTGCCCCGCGGTACGGCTCCCGGACGTTTCCCGGGACCGGCCCCTCCAGGGCCCGGCCCGCGGCCCCGTCCCTCCAGGCTCGCCCTGCGGGCCCGTCGCCGGTCTCCGACCGACCCGGCCGCGGCGGCTCCCGGCGTGTCCCGGACCCCGCCCCGGCCGCGGCCCCGCGCCCGGCCCCGCGCCTGGCCCCGCGGCCGGTGAGCCGGGGCCCGCGTGACACGCGGGCGGCGGGCCGGAGGCGTCCGTGACGCCCCGGCCACGGGGCGGCGAAGACCGCGCCAACTCACGGAACGGGGTCTGGCCTCCCGCGCCCCCGTGGGGCACACTCACCGGAGCCGTCCGCCACCCCCGCGTAAGGATCCAGCCCAGGATGACCTCCCCCGCACACACCCGCGGCACGGGACCCGCCGTCCCCCGCGGCGCCCGCCGCCTCCCGCGCCCGCTCGCCCCGGTCCTCGCCCTGGCCGTGGGCGCCGCACTGCTCCTCCCCGTCCCGGCGACCGCCGCCCCGGCACCCGGGCCCTCGGCCGTCGGCTCGCCCGCACGGTACGTGGACCCGTTCATCGGCACCTCCGGCGGCGGCAACACCTACCCCGGCGCGGTGCGGCCGTTCGGCATGGTCTCGTGGAGCCCCACCACGACCCGCGGCGACCAGACCGACACCGGGGCCGCCAACGGCTACGCCTACGACGCCACCCGGGTCCGGGGGTTCGCGCTCACGCACGTCAACGGCGCCGGGTGCCATCCCGGAGCGGCGGGGGACGTGCCGGTCATGCCGGTCACCGTGCCCGTGGACACCTCGCCCAGCGCGGACGGCGCGGACGAGGTCTACGCGAGCGACTTCGACCACGCGGACGAGTCCGCCACCCCGGGCCGCTACACCGTCACCCTGGAGAACGGGGTGCGCACCGACCTGTCCGTCACCGACCGGGCGGGCGCGGGCGAGTTCGCCTTCCCCGACGGCGTCCCCGCGAACCTGCTCTTCCGCACCTCCAACTCGCTCAACGGCAGCGAGGACGCCGAGATCAGCATCGACGAGGAGGCGCGCACGGTGTCCGGCTCCGTGCTGACGGGCGCCTTCTGCGGGCAGCGGGCCAACGGCGGGGAGAACAACCGCAGGTCGTACTACCGCCTGCACTTCACCGCGCACTTCGACACCCCGTTCACCGAGGTCGGCACCTGGGAGGACGGCGAACTCCGGGAGGGCGCCACGACCGCGTCGGGCGGTGAGGGCTACGACAGGGCCGCCCGCCGGGGCGCCGGTTCCGGCGGCTACGTCGGTTTCGAGGAGGGCGCGACCGTGGGCGTGCGCGTGGGGATCTCCTACGTGGACGCGCACGGGGCCGAGGAGAACCTGGCCGCCGAGATCCCCGCAGGGGAGGGCGCGGACGTGGACGCGGTCGCCGCGGAGGCGGAGGAGGCGTGGAACCGGCGCCTGCGCACCGTCCGCGTCGGCGGCGGCACCGAGGACCGGCTCACCTCCTTCTACACCGCCCTCTACCACTCCCTGCTCCAGCCCAACCTGGTCAGCGACGTCGACGGGCGCTACCCCGGCATGGACGGCGAACCCCACCGCATCACCGGCGACCAGGGCGCCCAGTACACGAACTTCTCCGGCTGGGACCAGTACCGTGCGCAGATCCAGCTGCTGGCGCTCCTGGAACCGGAGGTGGCCGGCGACTTCGCCCAGTCCCTCCTGAACTTCTCCGAGCAGAACGGAGGGGTGTGGGACCGCTGGGTCCACATCAACGGGCCCACCCACGTGATGACGGGCGACCCCTCCGCCGCGACCCTGGCCACGTTCGCCGCCATGGGCGTGGACGGCTTCGACACCCGGGCCGCCTACGACTCGCTGCGTGCGCAGGCCACCGAGCCGCACCCCGACGGGCTGTCCGACGCCGGGTGCCCCGGCCAGTGCGAGGGACAGCGGCCGCACCTGGAGCGCTACCTCGAACTCCACTACGCGCCCCAGGACGACTGCCACTGCTGGGGCGGGGCGGCCGAGACCCTGGAGGCCTCCGTCGCCGACCACTCCCTGGGCCAGTGGGCGGCCCGGCTCGGACGCGGGTCCGACGCCGCCGCCTTCGCCGAGCGCGGCGGGTACTGGCGCAACGTGTTCAACCCCGACGCGACCCCCGGCGCCGGGTACGTCCAGGCGCGCGACGCCGACGGCTCGTGGGTGACCCCGTTCGACCCCGCCCGGGACACCGGCTTCGCCCAGGGCACGAGCGCCACCTACACCTGGATGGTGCCGCACGACGTCGGCGGCCTGGCCGAGGCGATGGGCGGGCGCGGGGCCGCCGCCGCACGCCTGGACGGGTTCTTCCGCACCCCCGGCGGCGAGTGGTCGGTGGGCGGCGGCGACCCCCTCCGCTACGACCCCACGAACGAGCCCGGCATCCACGCCCCCTGGCTGTACAACGCGCTCGGCCAACCGTGGAAGACCCAGGAGACGGTGCGCGAGATCGCCGCCTCCCAGTACGGGACGGGGCCGAGCGGGCTCCCGGGCAACGACGACCTCGGGACCATGTCCGCCTGGTACGTCTTCGCGAGCCTGGGGCTCTTCCCGCAGGCGCCCGGACGCGGCGAACTGCTGCTGTCCAGCCCCGTGTTCCCGTACGCGCGGATCGCTCCGCGGGGGCGCCCGCCCATCACCGTGGTCGCCCGCAACGCCGGTCCGGACGCGGTCTACATCGACTCGGTGCGCCTGGACGGTGAGCCGTACGGGCGCTCGTGGCTCCCGGAGGACTTCACCACCGGGGGAGGGACCCTCACCCACGTCCTGGGCACACAGCCGGACACGGAGTGGGCCACCGGCGCGGAGGACCTGCCGGTCGACCACTGACACGGGCCCGCGCTCGCCGCGCCCGCTCCGCGAGGACCGGGCGCGGGGGCCTCGACCCCGGGCGGGAGTCGAGGCCCCGCCCCCACCCGGTGTCAGGCCTGCACGGTGAGGCCCGCGCGGCTCGGAACCGGCGGCCCTGGCGACCTCACGGCGGGGGAGGGGCCGCGAGGCCCGCCTCGTGGGCGAGCAGGCCGGCCTGCGTGCGGTTCTCGCAGTCGAGCTTGGCGAGCATGCGCGACACGTAGCTCTTCACGGTCGACTCGGACAGGAACAGGCGGGCGGCGATCGAGGCGTTGGACATGCCCTCGCCCAGACAGCCCAGGAGTTCGCGCTCCCGTACGCTCAGACCCCGCACGCGTGCGCGCGCGTCCTCCGCGCGGACGCGGTCGCCGGCCGAGGCGCCCAGCAGGCGGCGGGCCGCGACAGGCGACATCACCGTGTGCCCGTCGGCGGCCACCCGCACGAGGTTGACCAGGTCCTCCGCGGGCGTGGTCTTGACCAGGAACCCGATCGCGCCGGCGCTGAGCGCGCGCACCACGTGCGCGTCGTCGTCGAACGTGGTGAGCGCCACGACGACCGGCGGGTCCGCCAGCGCGTTGACGCGCCTGATGGCGGCGATGCCGTCGACCCCCGGCATGCGCAGGTCCATCAGCACGACCCGGGGCCGCAGGCGGACCACGGCCTCGACCGCCTCCGCACCGTCCCCGGCCTGGCCCACCACCTCGATGTCGTCCGCCGAGCCGAGGATCGTGCGCAGGTGCGCGCACACCATCGGCTCGTCGTCGACCACGACCACCCGGATCACGGAGCCTCCCCCGTCCTGTCCCCGTCCGGCAGCACCGCACCGATCCTGAACCCCCCGCCGCCGTCCGGCCCCGCCGCGAACGTCCCGCCGAGCAGGTCCACGCGCTGGCGCAGCCCCTCCAGCCCCGACCCCGCCCCGCCCCCGGCGAACAGGGGGTCGGGCGAGGTCACGGGGGCGGAGTTCACCACCTCGACCACGACGGCGTCCGGGCGGTAGCGCAGGTCCACCCCGACCCCGGAGCCCGGGGCGTGCTTGCGGGCGTTGGTCAGCCCCTCCTGCACGATGCGGTACACCGCGCGGGCGGTGTGCGGGGCCGCTCCGGCGGGGGCCCCGGTGACCGTCAGCTCCACCCGCTGCCCGGCCGCGCGCGCCTCCTCCGCCAGTACGGCCGGGTCCGGCCCGGGCTCCGCGGGACCGGCGGGGAACGCGTCCGGGTGCTCCGCGTCCGCGGCCCGGTCCTCCCGCAGCACCCCCATGATCCCGCGCAGCTCCTCGATCGCGCGGCTCCCCGCCGCGCGGATGCCGTCGGCCGCCTCGCGGACCCCCGGGTCCGAGGTCGCCACGGCCAGCGCGCCGGCCTGCAGCACCATCAGGCTGACCTGGTGCGAGACCACGTCGTGCATCTCCGCCGCCAGGCGCCTCCGCTCGTCGGCCCGGGCCCGGTCGGTGAGCAGCGCCCGCTCCCGCTCCTCCTGGAGGACCCGCTCCCGGCGCGCCTCCCCCAGCCTCGCCCAGAGGCTGAGGGAGGCGCCGCCGAGGACGGGCGCCGCAGCGTTGAGCACCGTGACCAGGACGGGGCCGCCCGCGGGCAGGGCCACGGCGGTGGCGACCGCGACGTAGCCGGCCAGCGCCGCCCCGCCCAGGGCGAAATGGCGGGGCGCCCACCCCTCGCGCACCAGGACCGCGCCGCACCAGGCGACCGCGAGGAGCGGCCACACGAGGCCGCCCTCGTGGGAGAGGTCGCGCCACACCGAGTCGGGGGCGACCAGCAGGACGCACGCGGCGACCGTGACCAGGACGGACGTGAGCGGCTCCGGTCGCGCCACGGGCGCCGCCAGCGACGCGGCGACCATGACCGCGACGCCGAGGGCCACCGTGCCCGGGGCGGCGCCGGGCATGATCGCCTGGCAGAACAGTCCGTTGGCCACGGCGACCACGGAGAGGACGACGGCCGCCGCCCTGCGCATGCCCGCGTCGCGCCGCGCCGGCGCCGACGGCGGCCCCCCGGCCCCTGTCACCGGGGCCGTGTCCGCCCCGTCCGTATCGACCATGCCCCCACGGTAGGCCCGCGCAGGGCCGGTCGGGGCGGGCCGGGGACGGAAGACAACTTTCGTCGACGGGGAAGACCACCTTGTGTGCTCGCGGGTCCACCGCCCCGGACGGTTGCCTGGAGCGAGCCGGTCCACGAGGGGCCGGGACAGCACTCGCATCCGGAGGCGGCGTGATCGAGGTCGAGGAACTGACCAAGGAGTACAGGGGGCGCAAGGCGGTGGACGCACTCTCGTTCACGGTCCCGGCAGGGCAGGTCACGGGCTTCCTCGGGCCCAACGGCGCGGGCAAGTCGACCACGATGCGGCTCGCGCTGGGCCTGGAGCGCCCCACGGAGGGGCGCGTGCTGGTGAACGGCCGCCGCTACCGCGATCTGACGGAGCCCATGCGCGAGGTCGGGTCCCTGCTCGACACCGAGGCCGTTCCTCCCGGCATGACGGGCGCCGCCCACCTGGGGTGGCTGGCCCGCGCCGGCGGCCTGCCGGCCCGCAGGACCGGCGAGGTCCTGGAGGCGGTCGGCCTGGCCGACGCCGCCCGGCACAGGATCGCGAGCTACTCGCTGGGCATGCGCCAGCGCCTGGGCATCGCCGGGGCGCTGCTCGGAGACCCGGGCACGCTCGTCCTCGACGAGCCCGTCAACGGTCTGGACCCCGAGGGGGTGCGGTGGATCCGCACCCTGCTGCGGGGCCTGGCCGCGGAGGGGCGCACCGTCCTCGTCTCCAGCCACCTGATGAGCGAGATGGCCGACACCGCCGACCGGGTCGTGGTGATCGGCGCGGGACGGCTCATCGCCGAGGAGAGGACGGACGAGCTCATCCGGCGCGGGGCCACGGGGAGGGTGGGCGTCTCGACCCCGCACCGGGACCTGCTCGCGGCCGTCCTGGACGAGGCGGGCCTGGCGGTCGAGCGCGACGCCTCCGGCGGGGGGCTGACCGTGCTCGGCGCGGACGCGGCCCGGGTGGGCGAGATCGCCGCCCGCCACGGCGTCACCCTGCACGCCCTGGTCCAGCAGCGCGCCAGCCTGGAGGACGTCTTCATGGAACTCACCGGCGACACCGCCGTGCACCGCTTCGCCCCGGTCGGCCCCCGATGACCCCGGGCCCCGGCACGCCCGGCCGTCGCGCCCCGCGGCGGCTCCGCGGGGCGGCCGGACACCACAGCCCCACACCCATGAGGAGAACACCATGACCACGGCGACCGGGCCGACCGCTCCCGCGACCGGCCGACGGCCTCCCGGGTTCGCCGCGGCGCTCCGATCGGAGTGGTACAAGTTCTGGGCCCTGCCCTCCAACCGGACGATCCTGGTCGTGGCCGTCGCACTGACGCTCGGCATCACCCTGCTGATGGCGGTGTTCGGCGATACCGCCGCCATGGCCCGGGAGCAGGAGGACGGCCGGTACAGCGTGATCTTCTTCGGCAGCACGCTCGGCGTGTGGGTTCTCGCCGCGCTGGCCGCCAATGTCGTCGCCTCCGAGCACCGCAACGGGACGGTCGCCCTCACCCTGGCCGCGACCCCCCGCCGCGGGCGCACCCTCGCCGCGAAGCTGGCCATCGTCGCGGCGCTCGCGCTCGGATGCGGGCTCGTGGTCTCCCTGGCCAACTTCGCCCTCACCCAGGCGGCCCTGGCGGCGGCGGGGGAGGCCCCCGTCCGGTTCTCGGACCCGGGCATGCTCCGCGCCGTGCTCCTCTACATCCCGGTGTCCGCGTTCTCCCAGTCCCTGCTGGCCGCGTGCGCGGCCGTCGTGCTGCGCAGCGCCCCGGGGGCCTTCGGCCTCGTGGTCCTCCTCAGCACGCTGCCCGTCGTGGGAGCCCGCTTCTTCGGTCCCTGGTGGAGTGAGAACGTTCCCCGGCACATGGTCGGCGCCGCGTCCGAGAGCGTGGCGGGTATGGCCGTCCCGGGCACGGAGGGCTTCCTGCCCACCCTGCCCGCGCTGCTCGTCATCGCCGTGTGGACCGCGGTGTCCGTGGCGGTGGCGGCGGCGGCCTTCACCCGCCGGGACGCCTGAGCCCTGCGCGCCGATGGCAGAGGGGCCCGCCGCGCCATCGGGGGCTGTCTGTTCCCGGACGCCCCGCGGCGCCCGCCGCGCCCGCTCCGCGAGGACCGGGTGCGGCGGGCGCGGGGGCCTCACCGCCGGCGGGACCGGCGCGCCGCCCCCGACCGGCGTCAGGCCTCCACGGTGAAGCCCGCGCGGAGCAGGTCCTCCTCCCGCGACGACGGGCCTACGAGGAGCTCGAACCCGCCCGGTTCGACCACGCGTGCGCCCGAGGCGTCCACGATCGTGCAGTCGGCCACCGGCACCTCGATCTCGACGACACGGGACTCGCCCGGTTCGAGACGCACCTGCCGGTACGCCTTGAGCTCCTTCTCCGCCCACGTCACCGACGCGACCGTGTCGCAGACGTAGGCCTGGACGGTCTCCAGCGCGGGCCTGGCGCCCGTGTTGGCCACCGTGACCCGGGCGCGGACGGTGTCCCCGGGCCCGACACAGGGGCGGGGGATCCGCAGGTCCGCGTATTCGACGGTCGTGTAGGAGAGTCCCTGGCCGAACGCGAACGCGGGGCGCTGCGTGAGGTCCGCGTACCGGTCGCCGTGCTGGCCGCGCACCTGGTTGTAGAACGTCGGCTGCTGGCCGGCGTGCCGCGCGAAGGAGATCGGCAGGCGGCCCGAGGGCTCCACCAGCCCGAGCAGCAGCTCCGCGACGGCGCGCCCGCCCAGCATGCCCGGGTTGGCCGCGTACACGAGCGCGGCGGCGTCCAGCGCGGAGTCCGGCAGCACCAGCGGCTTGGAGGCGACCACCACGACGACCATCGGGGTCCCGGTCGCGGCGAGGGCGTCCAGGAGCGCGACCTGCCCGCCCACGAGTTCGAGGGTCGCGGTCGACCTGCCCTCGCCCACGAGCTCGATCCGGTCGCCGACCACGGCGACGACGACGTCGGCGTCCTCGGCCGCCGCCACCGCCTCCCCGATCATCCGCCCGTCGGGTTCGGCGGGGACCACGACGCGGGGGCGCGGCTGGCCGTCGGGGAAGAACTCCCCCTCCGGGTCCGGGGCGAGGCGGAGGATGTCCGCGCCGCGGGCGTGCCGCACCTTCCATCCCTGCGGGAAGTGGTCGCGCACGCCGTCCAGGACGGTCCGGACCATCCCGCGCGGGTGGCCGTCCGGAAGCCAGTCCACCTGGCCCGACGCGCCGGCCCAGTCGCCGAGCTGGGTGTGGGGGTCGTCGGCGTTGGGCCCCACCACGGCGACGGTGCGCGCCGGGGCGTCCGCGGCGGCGTCGGCCCGCCCGGAGGCGTCGGCGCGGAACCCCCCGTCCAGGGGCAGGGTGCCGTCGTTGGCCAGCAGGACCAGGGAGCGGCGGGCGACCTCCAGGTTCAGGTCGGTGTGCTCCCGTGCGCCGATGACCGCGGCCTGGCGCTCCGGACTGGGATGGCGCGGGTCCTCGAACAGCCCGAGCTCGAACTTGAGCGTGAGGATGCGGCCGACGGCGGCGTCGATCTCCGCCTCGGCCAGCATGCCCCGCGCGACCGCCTCCTGGGCGCCCTCGAAGAACTGCGGCGTGGTCATCACCATGTCGTTGCCCGCGCGGACCGCGGCCGCCGCGGCCTGGGCGTGGTCGGCGTACACGCGCTGCTCCCACACCATGCGGCCCACGTTGTCCCAGTCGGTCACGAGCGTGCCGGTGTACCCCCACTCGCCGCGCAGGACCTCGTCGAGCAGCCAGTCGTTGACCGTGATCGGCACGCCGTCCATGGACTGGTAGCCGAGCATGAAGGTGCGGCAGCCCTCGCGGGCGACCCTCTCGAACGGGGGCAGGAACCACGAGCGCAGCTTGCGCCGCGAGATGTCCGCCTCGCTGGCGTCGCGTCCGCCCTGCGTCTCGGAGTAGCCGGCGAAGTGCTTGGCGCACGCCAGGATCGCCGTCGGGTCCTCCAGCCCCTCGCCCTGGTAGCCCCTGACCATCGCCGAGGCCATCTCGCCGATGAGGAAGGGGTCCTCGCCGAAGGTCTCGCCGACGCGTCCCCAGCGCAGGTCGCGGGCGATGCACAGCACCGGGGAGAACGTCCAGTGGACACCGGTCGCGGCGACCTCGACGGCCGTGGTGCGGGCGACCCTCTCGACGAGCCCGGCGTCCCAGGTCGCCGCCATGCCGAGCTGGGTCGGGAAGATCGTGGCCCCCTCCCAGAAGGAGTGCCCGTGGATGCAGTCCTCGGCGACGAGGAGGGGGATGCGCAGCCGCGTCCGCCCGGTCAGGGCCGCCGCCTCCAGGACCCGCTCGGGGGAGGTGTGCAGGATCGAGCCCGCGTGCATGTCCTCGATGAGCGGGCGGACCCCGTCCTTGGCGTCGAGCTGCAGCATCTGGCCGACCTTCTCGGGCAGCGTCATGCGTCCCAGGAGGTCGGCGACCCGCTCGGCGTGGCCCAGCGCGGGGTCGAGGTAGGGAAGGGGTGCGTTCAACGGGGTTCTCTCCTGCGGCGTCGGCTGGGCGCGGTCTGGTCGAGGGTGCGGGTCGGCATGGCGGGAGGCTGTCACGGACAGCCATGGGAACGCTCCCATGGGCACGGCTCGTGGGATTCCCCCGCGAACACGGGCCCCTCCGACACCCTCGTGACGGGGACGCGCCCCGCCCCGCGGTGAGGAGCGGTCCGCGTACGGTCGTACGCTACGGCAGCCACCGCCACCCGCGTCAAACCGGGGGCCGCAACGTACCGGGTACCACGGGCGGGCGGACGCGCGGCCCCGCACCGGCCCGCCCGCGCGCCCGGTCCCCGTGCTCCACGGCGGCGAGTCCGCCTGGGGCGGCCACCGGCCCGCCCGCGCACCCGGTCCCCGCCGACGCATCGTCGGGGGCGCCGTGCGGCCCCGAGGCGGGCCTGTCCGCGCCGCCACCCCCGGCTTACCTCCGCACCTGTGATCGCTCACCTCTCCGCCACTGCCTCGGCCGCCGGGGGCCCGCGTAGTGTTCAGCTGGTCGCCCGGAGCCACCGGGAAACCCCGCAGGAGGGAACGAACCGATGAGGAAAGTCGCCTACCGCATCGCCGCCAGGCTGGGCATCGTCGACAGCGAGCGCCTGACCCGTCCCTACATCTACTACTAGGCCGCCGCCTCCCCGGACCCGCGCCCCGGTCCGCCCGGCCCCCGACACACCCGCGGACCCCCCAAGCGCGGGTCCCGGAGCCTCCGGGACGCCGCGGGCACCGACCCCGGACCGCGGTCCGGCGGACACGGCCCCGGCGTCCCGACCCCCCGCCGCTCCCAGGGCCCGTGCCGATCCTCCGGGGCACGGGCCCACCGCCTTCCCAGGACGGTCCCGATGACGGTCACCCACACAGCCCCTCCGGGACCCGGGGGAGGGCGCGGCACGGCCAACGCCGCCGACTACGCCCTGGACCCGCTCGGCTTCCTCACCGGGGCGGTGCGCGAGTTCGGCGACGTCGTCTCCCTGAGCTCCTCCAACGTGCTCCTGGCCCACCCCGAGGACATCGGCCGCGTCCTGGTCGACCGGGGCGAGAACGTCGTCAAGATCAGCGAAGGCACCCGGCGGGGGCCCACCGGCTTCCCCCGCGCCATGATGAACAGCGAGGGGGCGGACTGGGAGCGCAAGCGCGCCCGGCTCCGTCCCGCCTTCCGCAGCGAACGCCTCGCACACCTGGAGGAGGCCGCGCGGGAGGGCGTCGCCCGCACGGTCGGATCGTGGACGGACGGGCAGACCGTCGACGTGCACCACGAGATGTCCCGGCTGGCCATGCTGGTGGGCGCCACCCACATCGCGGGCCGCGAACCCGGGGAGCACGGCGAGGCCCTGGCCGGCGCCGTGGCCGCCATCATGCGGCTCACGTCGTCCCCGCGCCTGCCCGCCTGGCTGCCGACCCGCGTCAACCGCGACCTGCGGAGGTCCCTGCGCGACCTGGACGACGCGCTCGCGGTGATGATCCGCGAACACCGCGACGACGGCGCCGGGACGGCCCTGGACGCCCTCCTCGCCGACGACCCGCCCTTCGAGGAGGTCCGCGACGAGCTGGCCACCCTGCTGATGTCGGGCTACGAGACCACCGCGGACGCGCTGACCTGGCTCCTCCACCTCCTGGGGGCGCACCCGGAGGCGAACGCCCGGATGGACGAGGAGGGGTTCGCCCGGGCCGCCGCCAAGGAGGCCGTGCGCCTCTACCCGCCCGCGTGGGTCATCAGCCGGGAGACCGTGCGGCCGTTCGAGGCGGGCGGCCACACCCTCCCCGCCGGGACCGTCCTCGGGCTCAGCCCGTGGGTGACCCACAGGGACGAGCGGTGGTTCCCCCGGGCCGGCGAGTTCCGCCCCGAGCGCTGGCTCGCGGGCGGGCCCTCCCACCGCTACGCCTACTTCCCCTTCGGGGCGGGGCCGCGCGGATGCATCGGGGCGTCGATGGCCCTGCGCGAGGTGGAGGTGATCGCCGGGGAGCTGTGCGCCCGCGTGCGCCTGGAACCCGTCGCGCCGGAGGCGGTGCGGCCGCGCCCGGCCCTGGCACTCCAGCCCCGCGGGGTGCGCGCGGTGGTCCGGAAGCCTCGGCGCGGCTGACCGCCCCGGCTCCCCTGCGCCGTCGGGCCCCGGGGCGCCGGGCCCCGCCCCGAGCTCCGCGCCCACCGGGTGCGGCCGGTCCGGGCTCCCGCTCCGCCGGGGAGCGTCCTCGCGGGCCTCCGGGCGGACGGCCGTCCGGAGGCCCCACCGGGGACGGTGTGCGACGTTCGGCCCGGTGGCGCCCGGACGGCCGTCGTCGACCACGCGGCGGGCCGGCGCCGGGCGTTGGCGGTGTGGGGCGTCGAGGGCCTTTCGGTGGTCGGGGTGGACGGCGCGATCCACACCGGTACCGAGGCCCTCTTCGCCTGTGTCGGCCGGGGCGGGTGTCACCAACCTCCGGTACACCTAGCGCCGGGCGCAGACCAGGAAGAACGGGATGGCGACGAACAGCCGCCCCGTCCCGGCGCGCTCGCGCTGCTCGTCCGCCCACGCGGCCGCCTGATCCGCGGGGACCGCTCCCGCCGCCACGGCCGCCGAGGCCAGGCCGGTGAGCATGGGCAGGACACCGGCGTCGGTGAACAGGAGCACGCTGCCCTCCACCTCCACGTCCCCGAAGCCCGCCTCCAGCAGCAGGGCGCGCTGGCGCCGGGGCGCGCGGGGGTCGGGCATGCCGTCGGCGTACGAGGAGACGATCGCGCGCGTCAGCACCGGGTCTGCCGAGTCCACGGCGTACGCCTCCCAGTCCTGGCCGAGCAGGACGACGCGGCCCCCGGGGACCAGGACCCTCCGGGCCTCGGCCAGGGCGCGCGCGGGATCACCGAGGGAGTGGTAGACCTTCTCCGCCCTGTACCCCTGGACGCGGCCGTCGGGCAGGGGGAGCGCGTAGGCGTCGCCGCGCAGGAACCCCGGTCCGGGGTGGCGCCGGCGGGCGGCGCCGAGCATGCGCGGGTCGAGGTCCACACCGACCACGCGCGGCCCCTCGGCGGCGATCTCCGCCGCCGCGCGTCCCGTCCCGCAGCCCACGTCCACGACCGTGTCCCCCGGCCCCGCGCGGAGGAGTTCCCGCGCGCGCGAGCGCAGCCGCACCGCCGCGGGCGTCAGGTCGAACCGGTCCAGCCTGGCCAGGAGCCGGTCGGTGTCCGACCGTTCTGAGGTCCGCATGGAAGGGATTGTGCGGCCCCGCCGACCGGACGGCAAGACCCCCGCGCCCCTCCCGCACGACCCCGGCCGCGCCCGCGGCGTCGCGGCGCCGGTCGTGCGCTCCGCGCGCCGGGACACGGGGCGTCCGCGCACAGCTGCGCCCCGCTCGCCGGTGGCGGACGGGGCGCAGCGGACCAGGGGTCATTCGGAGGGTTCGGGAAGCTCGGGGCATTCGATGGTCGGGTTGACCCCCACGTAGTTCAGGGGGCCGACGAAGACCGTGCCCACGGTGTGCCCGAGGTTCGAGCACGAGGCCTCGTCCGCGCCGAACAGGCCGCGCTGGAACGCGGCGATCAGGCCGATGAGAAGCCACAGGACGACCAGCGTCGAAAGAACGATCTTCACGCGCACTCTCTGCCTCCAAGGGGGGTGAGCTGACGAGGCGGCGTTGCTTCGCCAGGGACCTACCCGCGAGGAGGGGCGTCTCACCTGCTTCGCCCGCCGGGCGGTGCCGCGCCGCCCGGCGACCGGCTCAGGGCCACACGTCGAAGCGCCACCGGGTGGGACCGTGCGGCAGTTCGTCGGCGGGGAACGCGAACACCGTCGACGGCGTGACGGTGAAGACCCGGTAGGGCGGCGGACCCGCGGTCGGCGCCCCCTCGGGGCCGGTCAGCTCGCCGTTCCCGGGGGCCGGGGCCCACCCGTAGCGCTCGGCGTACGCCGCGGCGACCCTGTCCAGGTGCTCGGCGTCCAGCACCGCCTCGACGGTCCCCTCCACCACCACGTCCATCCGGCCCGTGCCGAACGCCAGGCTCACGTCGGGCGAGGACGCCATCAGGCGGGACTTGGCCGAGGACTGCCCCGAGGCGAAGCAGGGCTGGCCGTCCACCCACACCGCCAGCAGCGGCCGCGTGTGCGGAGGGCCCTCCGCGCGGGACACGGTCAGCCAGTACGTCCCGGCCGTCTCCACCAGGTGGGGGAGAACCTCCGACCACACGCCGGGGGGTCCGCTCGTCAGGGACTCGGCCTTGGGATCCGGAAAAGCGAACACGACACACTCCTCTGGGCTCTCTGGCGTGAACAGACCAGGGTAATGGGCGGTGCCGACACTCACGCCGCCGCGGGCGCGGTGCGCCGGACGCGCAGCGCGAACCCGGCGAAGACCACGGCTGCGCCGACGGCAGTGGCGAACATGACCACCGTCATGCTGGACAGCGTCACCGGGCCGAACAGCCCGGCGGTGGCGGCCAGGCCGGACCCGATCGCGAACTGGAGCGAGCCCAGCAGGGCCGAGCCGCTTCCGGCGACCTGGGGCGGCTGCCCGTTCAGGGCCAGCGCGGTCGCGTTCGGCGACACCAGGCCGGTGAACACCATCATCACGAACAGGGCGGCGGTCACCGTCACCAGGTCGGCGAGGCCCGCGGTGTCCAGCAGCGCCAGGCCCGCCACCGACAGGATCGACCCGACCAGGCCGAGGATCAGCCGGCGGTGGATCTCCACCCGGGGGATGAGGAACGCGTTGAGCTGGTTGCCGAGGATCATCCCGAGGGTGGTCACCGCGAACACCAGGCTGAACTCCTGGGCGTTCGCACCGAACCGCGACTGCGACACGAACGAGAACGTCGAGATGTAGGTGAAGCTCATGCCGAAGCTCAGCGCGAGCGTGAGCGTGGGCCCCGTGAAGCGGATGTCGCGCAGCAGGCTGCCGAACACGCGCATCTGCGCGCGCGGGCTGACCCGCTGGCGCTCCTCGCGCGGCAGGCTCTCGGGCAGGCCGAACAGGACCAGGCCGAAGGACAGCAGGCCTGCGGCGCCCAGCACGGCGAAGAGCAGCTGCCAGGGGCCGAAGAAGAGGAGCTGGCCGCCCAGGACCGGGCCGAGCATCGGCGCCAGCCCGGCGAGCAGCACGAGCCGTGAGAAGAAGGTGGCGGCGGCGTCGCCGTCGAACACGTCGCGCACGATCGCCCGCGAGACCACCAGTCCGGCGGCGGCGGACAGCCCCTGGAGGAAGCGCAGCGCGCTGAACGCCTCCACGCTCGACACCATCGCGATGGCGAGCGTCGTGGCGGTGAACACGCCGATCCCCGCGAGGAGCGGAAGGCGGCGCCCCCACCGGTCGCTGAGCGGTCCGATGACCAGCTGTCCCAGGGCGAGACCGGCCATCACCGACGTCAGGGTGAGCTTGACGCTCGACTCGCTGGCGCCGAGGTCGGCGGAGATCTGGGGCAGGGCGGGCAGGTACAGGTCGGTGGCCAGCGGGCCGAGGGCGGACAGCACGCCCAGGACGAGCACGAGCAGCAGCGTGCGGCGGCGCGTGCTCCGGTCCGCGCCGCGAGGGGCGGCGTCCCGGACGTCGGTCGCGTCGGCGCGGACGACCGGGGTCGCCTCGTCGGTCGCGGCGGTCTCCGGGGCGCGGTGCTTCGGGCGCACGGAAAGAAGGGTCACAGGGGCTCCAGCACAGGAAAGGTCAAGGACAGGGAGAACCGGGAAGGTGCTCGGGCGCCGTGAACCGCCTTCGGGCGGGGCACCGTCAAGAAAGTCCCACGTGGGGATACTCCCGGCACCAACACACGACCTGCGCTCGGCAATCCCGGCTTTACCCGGCGATCCGCGTGATCCGCGTTACGTCGCGAGAACCCCTGTGTGGGACGGGGTTGCGGAGGACTGTGACGGCGGCCATGCGGGCCGCGGCGCGGGCCGGCGAGCCGTGGTCAGGGGCGTGGCGGCCGGCCCGGCGGCGGCCTCCGGGGCAGCGCGCGGCCGGAGCCCTCTCGCCGGCCCCGGCGCGGGCCCTTCCACGGGTCGGGACCGCCGTCGGCGGCGGTGCGGGGCACGGCCTGTGGCGCCGCAAGGGGAACTCCACCCACGCCGGGGGGCGTGCTCGCGGATCCCGTCGTGCGCGGCCCCGGTCCAGGGATCCCTGGCCCGTTTCCCACCGTTCTGCACACCGATGTCTCCAGGGGTTGCTACGGTCGCGCTCCCGATCCCGATCGTCGTGTCGTGAGCCGACGCCCCCCAGGAGCCCCGGTGCGCCCCACCGCCCTCGCCGCTTCCGCGGCCGCCGTCCTGCTCGCCCCCGGCCTCAGCGCCTGCGCCGAGGATGTCCCGGTGGAGTACTCCTTCGAGTCCATGGAGGAGATGGAGCCCGACCTGCCCGCCCCGGGGGAGGCGATGCCGGTCCTCCTCGAGATCGGGGACACCCACACCTGGGACGACGGCCTGTCCGTGGGGCTGTCCGACGTCGAGCGGCCCGACGAGGACGTCCTCGGAGACAGCGGCGGTCGGGACAGGGTCACGTTCACCGTCGCCCTCACCAACGACGGTGACGTCCCGGTGCGGATCGACCGCATCGACTGGTTCTGCACCGGCGGCGTCGAAGGCGACGACGAGGCGTTCGACGGGGACGCACACGAGCGGCCAGGCACGATCCAGCCAGGCGCCGCCGGCGTCCTGGAGCCCGCCTGCGAGATGCCCGCCGAGGAGTACGGACTCCTGCTCCTACTGGGCCTCTCCAGACCCGGCGACGCGGAGCTCGCGCACGAGGTCGTGTTCTTCTCCGGCGTCGTCGAGTAGGCGGGGGCAGGCGGACCAGGGTGGCGTCGGCGCCGGGCGGGGGGAGCCCGGGGCGCGTGGGCCGGGCTCCTCGACGGCGACCCCGCAGGGCCGGACGTGTGCCCGCGTGAGCCCGGACGCCTGCTCCCGGCGCCCGGTCGGGTTTGCGCGCCCGTGTGCCGCCGCCGGGGCCGTGCCCGGCCGGTCGGGAGGGTCGGGGAGCACGCGCGCCGCCGAGCGAAACAGGAATTTCACTTATGACGGTCTTGTCCGGCGCCGGCCGTGTCGGTAGGAACGGTGGGGACCCCCAGGAGGAGCCCCCGTGCACCAGCCCCCTCAGCCGCGCCCCCGCCCCCGCCCCCGCCCCCGCCCCCGGTCCGCCCTCTCCGGCACACTGGCCGCCGTCCTCGCGGCGGGCCTGCTCGCCACCCCCGGCGCGGCGTCCGCCGACCCCGTCCCGCGCGGGGAGGCCGCCAACGGCTCCGAGCGCAACGACCGGGCCGCCGGGGCGGAGGCCCTGGCCGGCGCCGCCCCGCACGCGTTCGCCGCTCCGCCGGCCGCCGCCGGGGTGGACCCGGACGCCCCCTACCCCAGGCGGACCGCACTCCCTGAGCCGCCGGAGGACCCCGACGACCACTCGGTCAGGCTCGGCCTCATGCCCTACCACGGCATCGCGCCCGCCCTCAACGAACTCCAGGAAGCCTCCGACCGGGTGAGCGCGGAGGTCGTCGGCACCTCTGTGCAGGGCCGCGACATGTACCTGGTCACCGTCACCGAACCCGAGAACCGGGCCGAGTCCGACCACCAGAGACGGATGCGCGAGCTGATCTCGCAGGACCCCGCGCGGGCCGCCCGGGACAGGACCCTGCCCGACCGCTACAAGGCCCCCGTGCTCGTCAACGCCAACATCCACGGCAACGAGTGGGAGGGCACGGACGCGTCGCTGCGGGTCATCGAGGAGCTCGCGACCGGCACGGACGAGGCGACGGAGGAGCTGCTGGAGAGCACGCGGCTGTACTTCGTGGTGACCGCCAACCCGGACGGCCGCGTGGCGGGACAGCGCGCCAACAGCCGCGGCTTCGACCTCAACCGCGACTTCGTCACCGTCTCCCAGCCCGAGACGGCGGCGGTGCGCCAGGTCGTGATCGACACCCAGCCCCTGGTCCTGCTCGACCAGCACGGGTACGTCAACGGCACCCTCATCGAGCCGGGGACGCCCCCGCACGGCCAGAACTACGAGTACGACCTCTACATCGAGCACACGTACGCGAACGCGGAGAACATGGAGGAGGCCGTCCTCGACCTCGGGTACACGCCCGAGGACGACGGGGTGGAGCCCCCGCAGATCCCCTTCCGCGACTGGGAGGACGGCTGGGACGACTGGCCGCCGATCTTCACCCCCATGTACGCGCCCTACCAGGGAGCGGTCTCCTCCGCCACGGTCGAGTTCCCGATGCGCGTCAACAACGCCGCCTACGACGACCTGGACGAGGAGGAGCTGCGGCGCCGCTCGGCGATCAACACCGACGTCTCCGCCGCCACCATCGGGGCGACGCTGGCCTACGTCGGGGAGAACCGCGACGAGCTCGTCGGCGACCAGATCGAGGTGTTCCGCCGGGGCGCGGCCGGTGAGGAGCAGGTCGTGCCCCCGCAGGGGTGGGTGCCCGGGTTCGACCCGGAGGACGTGTGGACCACCGAGTTCCCGCGCGCCTACGCGATCCCCGCGGAGGGTCCGGCCGCCGCCCGCCTCGTGGACCTGCTCGTCGCCAACGACGTGGTCGTCGAACGCGCGAACGAGGGCTTCGAGGCGGGCGGGACCTCCTACGGCGCCGGGACGTACGTGGTGGACATGCACCAGCCCAAGCGCGGCATGGCCAACGTCCTCCTGGAGGACGGGCGGGACATCAGCGAGGACATCGGCGCGATGTACGACATCTCCGGATGGAGCCACGGGCTGCTGTGGGGGGCGCGGGTCGACGCCCTCCACACCGAGGTCGGGGCCGACACCGCGCCCGTGGCGGCGGCCGCCCCCTCCGGGCGGGTGGACGAGGCGGGCGGGCACGGCTGGGAGCTGGCACTGGACGACGGGGCCCAGGCCGCGGCCCTCAACGCCCTGCTCGCCGACGGCGTCGAGGTGGCGTGGAGCGGGCGGGGCAGTGTGCTCGTCCCCGCGTCGGCCGCCGGCGCCGTCGAGCGTGTCTCCGACCGCCACGGGGCGGTCTTCGCCGGGGCGGAGGACGGCGGGGGCGAGGCGCTGTCGGCGCCGACCGTCGCCGTGGCGGGCGCCGCCGACGAGCTGTTCACCCTCGACCGGATGGGGTTCGACGTCGAACCGGTGTCCACGCGCGTGCTCAACGACGGGTTCGACTGGACCGGGGTGGACGTGCTCTACGTGTCGAGCGGGCTGGTCCACGCCGACCTCGACGCGGAGGCCCGCGCGGACCTGGACGCGTTCCTGGAACACGGCGGAGTGGTGGGAAGGGGCCCGACGGGCGCCCGCTTCAACGACCAGGCCGGTCTGTTGGACGTGGTCAGGCATGCGGGACGCCCGGACGCCAACGGCGTGGTGGCCGTGACCGCAGGGGACGGGGTGCTGGCCGGGACGGGCGGGCACTCGTTCGTGTACTCGCCCGGGTGGTTCACCGACCTGGGCGAGGACGTGTCCGTCGAGCAGTCCTACGCCGCCGAGGGGCCGCTCGTGGCCGGGCACTGGCGTGCCGACGCGAACGGGGAGGGCGGCCAGGACGCCGCAGCCGGACGGGCCTCCGTGGTCAGCGGTGTCGCGGAGCGGGGCGCGTCCGTGGTGCTGTTCGGCACCGAGCCGCTGTTCCGCAACCACCCCAAGGGCCTCTTCGGGCAGGTCGCCCAGGCCCTCTACTGGAGCTCGCTCGCCCAGGAGGGCTGAGCCCGCCCGCACCGGCGCCGCCCCGGAGGAGGACTCCGGGGCGGCGCGGTCGCCCGGGGATCCCGGTCTTGCCCGGAAATTGTCAAGGCGTCGGTCTCAGCACGGAAAGCCTTTGGCGTAATGAGCCCTCTTTCTCCGGGCGGATGAGTGACCCTTGAAGGAGGGAGGGAATTCTGCCTGTCCGGGCCGGACCTTCCCGCGGGGGAGCAGTGCGCCATGTACGAACAACCGCCGGGTGGACCTCAGTACCCTCAGCAGCCGCCTCCCGGACAGCCACCGCCCCCGCAGAAGAGGAAGGCCTGGCCCTGGGTCCTGCTCGGCTGCGGCGGTGCCGCGCTGCTGGTGATCATTCTGGGCGTCGCCTGCACGGTGTCGCTGTTCGCCGGAGGATCCGGCGGGGAGCCGGCCGACGACGCGGGCGAGGCCGAGTCCGTCGGCATGGGCGAGCCCGGCACGGTCGGCCAGTGGGAGGTGACCGTGAACGGTATCGAGACGGCCGCCACCTACGGGGACGAGTTCTCCCAGGAGACGGCGCAGGGCGAGTACGCGATCGTGGACCTCACCGTGGAGAACACAGGGACCGAGGCCACGACCTTCGACAGCTCGGCGATCAGCCTCGTCGACTCCGAGGGCAACACCCACTCGTCGAGCGGGTCCCTGACAGCCGATTCCCTGTTCCTGGAGCAGATCAACCCGGGCAACGAGGTCTCCGGGACCGCTGCGGTGGACGTGCCGGAGGGAACCGAGATCACCGAGGTCGAGGTGACGGACACGTTGTCGACGGAGGGCCCGCTGGTGGTCCAGGTGGACTGACGGCCCAACGACCCGGGCTGTCCCGGGAGCCCGGGAGGGAACCCGGCCGCCGGGCCCCGCGGTCCGGGGCGGCGGGCGGGAGGCACCCGCCTGGAAAATCCGTGGTGTCCGGGCGCAGCCGCCCTAGGGTGCCTGCCATGACCACTCCTGCCCCCTCGCTCCGCCTCGCGGAGATCACCCCCGCGAACGTCGACGCCGCCCTCGGGGTGAAGGTCCGCGAGGACCAGAACGCCTTCGTGGCCCCCGTGGAGCGCTCCCTGGCCGAGGCCTATGCCTCCCGCGCCACGGCCTGGCCCCGCCTCGTCATGGACGGGGACGAGGCCGTCGGCTTCGTCATGGCCAACTTCGCCCCCGACGAGGAGGAGCCGGACTTCCGCTGCGGCATCTGGCGGCTCAACATCGCCGGGGACGCGCAGGGGAGGGGGTACGGGCGGTTCGCGGTCGGGGCCGTCGCCGCCGAGGCGCGCGTGCGGGGGAACCGGAGGCTCACGGTGATGTGGGTGCCGGGCGGGGGCGGACCCGAGGGCTTCTACCTGGGTGCGGGGTTCCGGCCCACCGGACGGGTGATGGGCGGACAGGTGGTCGGGGAGATGGTCCTCGACCGGTGAGGGGGACGGCCCCGCCGCAGGGGCGGGGCCGCGAACCCCTCCGCACCGTCAGTGGCCCCGGTCGATCCACTCCTGGAGGTGGGGCGCCTCTTCGCCGACCGTCGTCGAGTCACCGTGCCCGGTGCGCACCACCGTGTCCGGGGGCAGCGTCAGCAGCCGGTCGCGGATGGACCCCACGATCGTCGGGAAGTCCGAGTAGGACCGCCCCGTCGCCCCCGGCCCGCCCCGGAAGAGAGTGTCCCCGCTGAAGAGCGTCCCCAGCTCCGGCGCGTACAGGCACACCGCCCCCGGGGCGTGGCCCGGGGTGTGCAGCACGCGCAGCCCGGTCCCGGCCACCGCGACCGTCTGCCCGTCGGCCAGTTCCCCGTCGGGGGCGCGGTCCGGGTGGGTCGTGTCCCACAGCACCCGGTCGTCGGGGTGCAGCAGGATCGGGGCGCCTACGGCGTCGGCCACCGCCGGGGCGGCGTTGACGTGGTCGTTGTGCGCGTGCGTGCACACCACGGCCACGACCCTGCGACCGCCGACCGCAGCCAGGATCGCGTCGGCGTCGTGGGCCGCGTCGACGACCACGACCTCCTCGTCGTCACCGACCAGCCAGACGTTGTTGTCGACCTCCCACTCGCCGCCGTCCAGGGCGAACACACCGGAGGTGGTCAGGAGTTCCACGCGCGCGCCGCTCACAGCCGCACCACCGAACGCAGGACGTCGCCGCGCTCCATGCGGACGAAGGCCTCCTCGATGTCGCCCAGGCCGATCTCCTCGCTGACGAAGGCGCCCAGGTCCAGGCGGCCCTGGAGGTGGAGGTCGACGAGCATGGGGAAGTCCCGCGAGGGGAGGCAGTCGCCGTACCAGGACGACTTCAGCGCGCCCCCGCGCCCGAACACGTCCAGCAGCGGCAGCTCCAGGCGCATCTCCGGCGTGGGCACGCCCACCAGGACCACGGTGCCCGCCAGGTCGCGGGCGTAGAACGCCTGCTCGTAGGTGGAGGGCAGCCCGACCGCGTCGATGACCACGTCCGCGCCGAAACCGCCGGTCAGCTCGCGGATCGCCTCGACGGGGTCCGCGGCGGAGGCGTTGACCGTGTGGGTGGCGCCGAAACCGCGCGCCTGCTCGAGCTTGCGGTCCTCCAGGTCCACGGCGATGATCCGGTTCGCCCCCGCGAGGCGGGCCCCGGCGACGGCCGCGCAGCCCACGCCGCCGCAGCCGATGACCGCGACGGAGTCGCCGCGGGTCACCCCGCCGGTGTTGACGGCGGCGCCGATCCCGGCCATGACCCCGCAGCCGAGCAGCCCGGCGGCGGCCGGTGAGGCCTCCGGGTCGACCTTGGTGCACTGGCCCGCGGCGACGAGGGTCTTCTCGGCGAAGGCGCCGATGCCCAGGGCGGGGGAGAGCTCGGTGCCGTCCTCCAGGGTCATCCTCTGGGTGGCGTTGTGGGTGTCGAAGCAGTACTGGGGGCGGCCGCGCCGACAGGCGCGGCACTCACCGCACACCGCGCGCCAGTTCAGGACGACGTAGTCGCCGGGCCGGACGTTGACGACGCCCTCGCCGACGGACTCCACCACGCCCGCGGCCTCGTGGCCGAGCAGGAACGGGTACTCGTCGTTGATGCCGCCCTCGCGGTAGTGCAGGTCGGTGTGGCACACCCCGCACGCCTGGACCCGGACCACTGCCTCCCCGGGGCCCGGATCGGGGACGACGATCGTGGTCAGTTCGACGGGTGCTCCCTTGGCACGGGAGATCACACCCTGTACCCGCTGAGACATCTGGGCTCCCAAGACGTGGCTGTTGGCCGGAGCCGGCGGGCTCCGCTCCCGCCACCATGCCGCACCGGGCTCACACATGTCCAACATGTGAGAAGAGTGGGATTCACGCGTGGGAGTCATCAATCGGGTGCTCCTCGCGCAGCAGGTCGAGGAAAGCGCGGGTCGCGCCCGAGGGGTGGGAGCCGCGCGGCGTGGCCAGCCCGACCCGCCACCGCGTGCCGCCGGGCAGGGGAGCGCTCCGCAGCCCGGCCGCCTGCGGCTTGTCCACGACCGGCCGCGGCACGACCGCCACCCCCATCCGGCGGCGCACCAGGTCCAGGAGGGTGTACACGTCGTTGACCTGGAGGGCCACCCTGCGGGTGATGCCGAACTCGGCGAACGCGAGGTCCGCGCAGTCCCGCGCGCCCCACCCCGGGTGCAGGTCCACGTAGTCCTCCCGCTCCAGCTGGGCCAGCACGTCCCCCGCGTCGATCGCGTGGTCGGGACCGGCCAGGAGCATCAGCGGCTCCTCCGAGATGCGCAGCAGGTCCGTGCCCCCCTCGCCCTCGAGGGGGCCCGCCACCAGGGCCGCGTCCAGCAGTCCGGCCCGCACCTGGTCCATCAGCTGGCCCGTGGCGGCCTGCTGGAGGTTGATCGCCACCTGCGGGTGCAGCGAGCGGTAGGAGTGCAGGAGGGGTGCGGCCTCCACGACCCCCATGCACTGCTCGGTGCCCAGGGCCAGGGTGCCGCGCACGCCGTCGCCGTCGGCCACCAGGTCCCTGAGCCCGTCCGCGGCGGAGAGGATGCGCTGGGCCTCGGCCCACAGCAGGCGGCCGGTCGGAGTGGGGCTCACGCGCCGGGTGGTGCGCAGGAGGAGCTGGGCGTCGAGGTCCCTCTCCAGAGCCCGGATCGACGCGGACAGGCCGGACTGGGTGATGCCGAGGTACTCGGCGGCGCGGGTGAAGTGCTGCTCCTCGCACACCGCGGCGAAGTGTCTCAACTGTCGAAGCTCCACGGCGCCAGCCTAACGAGCGCCGGGGGCCGGGCCGACCGCGAGCGGGGGCCCGGCCCGCCGGGCGGGCGGTCGCGGCGGCCGGCCCGCCGCGTCGCACCGGCCGCGCTCCCGGGCGCGACGCTAGAGGGACGTGCTCAGGCCCAGGCCGAGGCCGCCGTCCACGGGGATCTCCGCGCCGGAGGTGAAGGTGGCCCCGAATCCCAGGAACAGGACGGCCCGCGCGACCTCGGCCACGGTGCCGTGCCGTCCCATGGGGGTGGCCTCGTCGCCGACCCTCATGAACTCGGCCCTGGTCTCCTCCGTGAGGCCCGAGACCCCCATGGAGGGGGTGTCCACGAAACCCGGCGCCACCGAGTTCACCCGGATCCCGCGCGGCAGCAGCTCCGAGGCGAGAACCCGCGAGAACCCCAGCACGGCCGCCTTCGTGCCGGTGTACACGCTCATCCCCGGTGTCCCGGTCACGTTGGTGACCGACGTGGTGAACACGATGGACCCGCCGTCGGCGACCAGCGGCAGCAGCCGCTGCACCGTGAAGAAGGCCCCCTTCGTGTTGACCGCGAACATCCGGTCGTAGGACTCCTCGGTGACCTCCGTGAACGGGCTGAACTCCGACGTGCCCACGTTGACGTGGAGGAAGTCGATCCCGCCCAGGGCGGAGCCCACGATCTCGGCCAGCGCCTCGGTGTCGGCCCGGTCGGCGGCGTCGGCGCGCACCACGTGCACGTCCGGCCCCAGTCTGCCGCGCGCCTCCTCCAGGTTCTTCTCGTTGCGCCCGGTCAGCAGGACCCGGGCCCCTCCGGCGACGAGGTCCTCGACCACGCCCAGGCCCATTCCGTGCGTCCCGCCGATCACCACTGCGCGCTTGCCGCTGTACTCGCTCATCTTTCCCGCCAGGTGTCTCCCGTGGGGAGGCCCGGCGGCCTCCCCGTGTGACCACCACGATGGCCGCGGCCGCCACGGGTCCCCCACGGGAACACTACGGTTGGCACATGCGATTCGGGGTGCTGGGGCCGCTGGCCGTGTGGACCGACGACGGCGGGCCCGTCAGGATCGGCGACGCCAAGGTCCGCGCCCTGCTGGCGTCCCTGCTGCTCGCCCGCGGACGGCCGGTCCCCGCCGACCGCCTCGTCCGGGACCTGTGGGGCGACCGCCCGCCGGCCAGGCCCTCCGCCGTCCTCCAGGCCCGGGTCTCCCAGCTGCGCGGCGACCTGGAGCGCGCCGAGCCCGGGGCCCGCGCCCTGGTCCGCCACCGCGCCCCCGGCTACCTGCTGGAGGCGGACGACCTCGACGCCGCCCGGTTCGAGGACCTGGTCCGCCGGGCGGGCACGGCCGCCGACCCGCGCGGCAGGGCCGACCTGCTCACCCGGGCCCTCGGCCTGTGGCGCGGCCCGGTCCTGTCCGAGTTCTCGGACGCCGAACCCGCCCTGTCCGCCGCCGCCCGGTGGGAAGAGCTGCGGGTGACCGCCGTGGAGGAGCGGGCCCTGGCCCGCCTCGAACTGGGCGAGCACCCCGCGCTCGTCGCCGAGCTGGCCGAGGAGGCCGCCCGCCACCCCTACCGCGAACGCCTGCACGCGGCCCACATCCGGGCCCTCTACGGCGCGGGCCGCCAGGGCGAGGCGCTCGCCGCCCACGAGCGGCTCCGCGCCCGGCTGGCCGACGAGCTGGGGATCGACCCCGGGCCCGAGCTGGCGGCCCTGCACCGCGCGGTCCTGGCCCAGGACCCCTCCCTCGACCCGCCGCGCGGCCCGGCGGACGCCCCGGCGCCGGACCCCGGGCCGCGGCGCCCCGGGCCCCCGGGCACGGGGCTCCCGCCGGCGCCCGTGGGGGACCTGGTCGGACGCGACGTCCAGCTCCGGGCGCTGCGCCCCCTCGTCGCGGACCGGCGCCTGGTCACCCTCACGGGCCCCGGCGGCGTCGGCAAGACGCGGCTGGCCCTGGCGGTGGCGGCGCAGGACCCCGCGGACACCGTGCGGTTCGTGGAACTCGCCGGACTCGCCCCGGACGGCGACCCCGTCCCCGCGCTGGCCGCCGTCCTCGGGGTGCGTGACGACGGGGCCGGCCCCGGGCTCCTGGACAGGGTCGCCGAACTCCTGCGCGGGGGAGGCCCCCTCCTGGTCCTCGACAACTGCGAGCACGTCGTCGCCCCCGTCGCGGACGCGGTCTCCCGGCTCCTGCGCTCCGCCCCCGGCCTGCGGATCCTCGCCACCAGCCGGGTGCCCCTCGACGTGACCGGCGAGCACCTGTTCGCGGTCCCCCCGCTGGACGTGCCCGGACCCGGTGCGGACACGCCCGAGGCCCTCGCCGGATCCGGCGCGGTCCGGCTCTTCACCGCCCGCGCGGAGGCCGCCGTCGCCGGGTTCGCCCTCGACGCGGACACCGCGCCCGCCGTCGCCACGGTGTGCCGCCGCCTGGACGGCATCCCCCTCGCGCTCGAACTGGCCGCCACCCGGCTGCGCCACATGCGGGCCGCCGACCTCGCCGCCCGCCTGGACGACCGCTTCGCGCTCCTGGGGGTGGGCCGCCGCGACGCGCCCGCCAGGCAGCGCACCCTGCGGGCGGTGATCGACTGGAGCTGGGAACCCCTCGACGCCCCCGAGCGCGCCGTGCTCTCCCGCCTGGCCGTGCACGCGGACGGATGCGACCTGGACACCGCCGAGGAGGTCTGCTCCGACGGGGAGGGCGTCCCCCGGGCCCGGGTGCTGGACCTGGTCGGCTCCCTCGTCGACCGGTCGCTGGTCGTGGCCGCCGACCGTCCGGGGGGCACCCGCTACCACCTCCTGGAGTCGGTGGCCGCGTACGCGCTCGAACGGCTGGAGGAGGCCGGGGAGGCGGGAAGGACCCGGGCCCGCCACGCGGCCCACTTCGCCGACCTGGCCGAGCGCGCCGACGCGCTCCTGCGCGGCCCCGAGCAGGGGCACTGGCTGGAGCGCCTGGACCGCGAGAGCGCGAACCTGCGCGCGGCCCTGGAGTTCGCGGTCGGCGAGGGCGACGCCCACCTCGCGGCCCGCCTGGCCAACGCCCTGTGCTGGTACCGCTACCTGCGCGGACGCACCGGGGAGGCCCGCGACGCCCTGGACGCCGCGCTCTGCGCGGGGGCCGGCCCGGTCGCGGGCGCGCCCTCCCCGGACCGGACGCTGCGGGGCGGGGAGGCGCGGGCCCGGGCCGTCGTGTGGCGGACGGCCCTGTCCGCACCCGGGTCCGAGGACGACCGGAGCAGGCGCGCCGCCGCCGACGAGGACCTCGCCGGGGTCGGTGACCCGGCCGAGCGCGCCCGGCTGGCCTGGTTCTCGGAGCTCACCCGCTGGGGCCTCGGCGACCTGGACCGCGCGACCCGCCGGACGGAGGAGGCGCTCGCCGCCTCGCTGGAGGCGGGGGACCCCTGGTGCGCCGCCGTCTGCCGGGTGGGGCTCGCCCGGACCGCGTTCGTGCAGGGCTCCCCGGCGGAGGCGCTGCGCCTGGCCGCGGAGGGCGAACGCGTCCTGCGCGGGCTGGGGGACCGGTGGGGCGTCCTCCACGCCTCCGACGTCCTCGCCCAGGCGGCGGAGGCGCTCGGGGACTTCGGGGACGCCGCCGCCCGGCACACCGAGGGGCTGCGGATCGCCGAGGAGCTGCGCCTGTGGCGCACGGTCTCCCTCAAGCTGGCCGGCCTGGGGAGGATCGCCCTCCTGGAGGGCGACCTTGACCGCGCCGACACTCTGCACTCCCGGGCGCTGAGCGTGGCGCAGGAGCACTCCGACGCGGTGGCCGAGCAGTTCGCCGACGCGGGGATCGCGCTGACCGCCCGCCGCCGGGGCGACCTCGACCTGGCGGAGCGGTCGCTGCGCCGCCGCCTGGCGTGGAACCGGCGCGTGGACGGGCGGATCGGGACCGCCTTCATCCTCACCCAGCTGGGGTTCGTCGCCGAGCAGCGCGGTGACGCCGCCGAGGCCCTCGACCTGCACCGGCAGGGGCTCGGCGAGGCCGAGCGCGGCGGCGACCCCCGCGCCGTCGCCCTCGCGCTCGAGGGGCTGGCCGGGGCGCGCTCCCTGGCGGGGGAGCACGGGGCCGCGGCCGAACTCCTGGACCGTGCCCGCGCCCTGCGCGACGGGGTCGGCATGCCGCTGCCCCCGGCCGAGCGCTGGGACGTCGACCGGATCACCGAGCGCATCCGGGCGGGGTCCCGCGCCGGCTGAGCGGGGGCACGGGGAGAAACGGCGGCCCGGGCCGGGAACGGGAGTGGGGACGGCCCGGGGAGGGGCGGTGCCCGCCGGGGGACGGCGGGCACCGCCGGCAGACGCGCACGAGCGACGCCGAACGGGGAGGCGTTCTCGCGCCGGGTCAGCGGGTGAAGTCGTCGGGTCCCCGGCCGGGGCCGTGGTAGAACTCGCGCTGCGGCTCGTCCTCCGGCACGGGCGGGAAGGTCGGCCCCTCACCGGAGGGCTCGCGCAGCGCGCCGAGGTCCACGCCCTGGGCCGTGAGCACGGAGGCGGTGGCGTTGCGCAGGTCGGGGAGCATCGCGTACAGCACGTCCCCGGGGCAGGCGGTGGCGTTGAAGTCCCGGTGTCCGCGGATCGCGCTCTGGGGGTTGAGCCCGTAGGCCCCGCACAGCCAGGACAGGGTGGCGACGAGGGCGTTGGTCAGGGCCTGGGTGGGCCCCGTGGTCATGTAGGTGCCCTCGTTCTCGATCCCGATGCAGGTGCTGTTGTTGTTGGCGACGTGGGCGCCCACCACGTGGTGGCCCGCCCCGACGGCCTCCGGGGTGCGGTCGCGGCCCTCCATGACGTGGCCGCCCCGGCTGATGGTCAGCTGCTGCCCGGAGTCGGACCAGCCGTTGCTGTCCATGTGGAAGTTCTGGATCGACCGGGACAGGGCCAGCGCGTGGTCGAGCGAGTAGTTGGTGCTGTTGGGCGTCGCGGTGTGGTGGACCACGATGTAGCTCGGACGCTGGGCCAGGACCTGGATCGGGCTCGACGGCGGCCGGGCGTTCCAGGCGCCCCGCCAGTACAGGAACGAGGGGGCTGCCTGGGCGGAGGCGCTCGTGGCGCCGCCCACGGTGAGCGCGCCGCCGAGGACGGCGACTCCCGAGGCCGCGGCCGCTCCGCGCAGGATGGTGCGCCGATCCGGTCCGGACGGGTGGGTGTGTGGCATGGGGGGACCCTTCGTGGGGGGTGGTTACTTGCCAGTTCATAAAAGAACACGGACCACGGACCGTGCGCAAAGGGTGACCCGGAGATTTCTCTGTCCGCTTCCGGTCAGAATGCAAACCACCTGCCCCCGTAGTCAGAAGTCCCATCCCGGGTGTAGGGCGAATGGCTTTCGCGCGGGGTGCGCGATGGCGTCACCGACGGGTTTCCAGGTTTCCCCGTTGTCATTCGCCCGACATTTCCCTGTCGTTTCCGAAGCCATTGGCGAAAAGACCGCGACCGGTGTCCGCCCACCCCTTGCGCGACACGGCGGGAACGCGGAACCCGAGGTCGGGGGAGGCGCGGGAACGGCGCGGGGCCCGGTGGGACCACAGGTCCCACCGGGCCCCGCGGGGTCGGTGCGGTCTCAGGCGACCGGCTCGGGCGCCCTGTCGCGCTCCTTCGCGCCGGCCGTCAGGCGCCCGCTGCGGTGCAGCCACCAGTCGGCGAGGAGGGTGCCCAGGGGAGGAACGGACGCGGCCAGAGCCACCAGCGTCGGCCACACGCCCCAGCGCAGGTGGAGCGCGGCGGCCAGGGCGACGGCCACGTAGACCATGAACGCCCCGCCGTGCAGGGGGCCGAAGATCTGCACGCCCAGTTCGCTGCCGTTCCCGAGGTACTTGAACCCCATGCCGACGAGGAGGCCGGCCCAGGTGAAGGCCTCGAAGACCGCCACCACGCGGAAGACGGTCGCTGTGACGCGGGGACTGATGTTCACGTTGTTCCTCGGACTCGTTCTCGCTGGACACGGCGGATCTCGGCACTGTGGGCCGGGATGGGTCTCCAGGCTAGGACATGATGTGGAATGTCCGTCTTCGGGTGTCCGTCGGTCGGGCACGGCGGTCCTCCGCCCCCGCGGGGCGTGCGGCCCCGGCCGTGTCCGGGTGTGCGTCCGCGGGGACGGCGGGCGCCGCGCCCCCGCTGCGTTTCGGGGAGGTGACGTCTCCGTGCGGGGCGCCCGTCCCGGAGGTGCTCCGCGCCCTCGGCCGGAGCCCCCGCCGCCGTGCCCGGACCGCCGGAACCCGCCGGGCCGGGCCGCACTCCGCGCGGAGCGGTCGACCGCACCCCGCGAGCCGCCCCCGGGCGAGGAACAGGGTTTAGGCAAGGCTACCCTCAGCGGTGTTCCGAGGTCGGGCGTCCGAGCCGCCCGCGCCCGTTCCCGCCGCAGTCTCCGCCCAGGGCGGAACCACACCACCGAGGAGAAGCAGTGAGCACCCCGACCCACGAGCGCCGCGTCCAGAGGTACCCGCTGAAGCCGCGCGTCCTCGAAGTGGCCGACGTCGAGCGCGTCACCCCGCGCATGATCCGCGTCCACCTCGGCGGGCCCGACCTCGCCGGGATGGAGAGCGCCAACTTCGACGACCACGTCAAGCTGTGGTTCCCCAACGACGAGGGCGGGCACGTCCTGCCCGTCGTGGAGGACGACCGCTGCCTGAACTTCCGCGCCCCCGGCGCGGTGTTCCGCGACTACACCGTCCGCGCGCTCGACACGGGCGCCCTGCGCCTGACCGTCGACTTCGTCGCCCACGACCACGGCCCGGCGGGACGCTGGGCGCAGGCCGCCCGGCGCGGCGACAAGCTGGGCGTGCTGGGCCCCCGCGGCACCGCCCGGATCAGCGGGGAGTTCGACCACCACGTGCTGCTGGTGGACGAGACGGCGCTGCCCGCCGCGGCCCGCTACGTGGAGGAACTGCCCGCCGACGCCCGCGTGTTCGCGTTCTTCGAGGTGGTGGACGCCGGTGAGGAGCAGGAGCTCGAAGCCCCCGCCGGGGCCCGGATCACCTGGCTGCACCGGGGAGGGGCCGAGCCCGGCACCACCGACCTGCTGCTGGAGGCGTTCCGCTCCCTCGAACTGCCCGAGGGGGACGGGTTCGTGTACGCCGCCGGCGAGGCGAACACCCTCAAGCCGATCCGCCGCCTGCTCAAGGAGCGCGGGTTCGTCCGCAACGCGACCTGCGAGGTCGACGGCTACTGGCGCCGGGGCACCTCCAACCTCGACCACCACGCGGAGGACGACGACGAGTAGGGAGGCCCGGAAGGGCGGACACGGGATCCGTGCCCGCGCGCCCCGGCCCCGGCCCCGAGGGCGCCGGGGCCGGGGCGGACCTCACCCGGCCCCGCGCACCCGCAGCGGGACGAGCATCGCCTCCCGGACCCGCCGCCAGTCCACGCCCCCCAGCCCTGCCACGCCGAGGTCCTCGGCGACCGCCCCGACGCTGTGCAGGTCGTGGTCGTCGACCAGCTCCCGTCCGCCGTCGCCGTCCCTGTGGTCGCGCACCAGGCCGGTCACGTACCGGCGCAGGGCCTCCTCGCCGGTGATCGCCGCCGAGCGCGCGGACTCGTGCCAGCGGGCGTCGTGGGGGATCCACGCCGAGATGACCTCGGTGGGACTGGGGCGCTCGTGCATTCTCATGCAGGGGAAGCTAGCAGGGGGAGACCGGGTCCGCGTCCTTCCCGGAGTGCGAAACCGCAGGTCGGGGGCGATTGGGTCGGGCCGAATCCCGGGGCGCCCCGGCGTGCGCGGGAGGCTCGGGCGGCCGGGTCCGCGACACGCCGGGGAGCACCGGAGCCGGGGTGGTGCCGGTGGACGGATCGGGCCGGTCGGTACCGTGCCGTCATGCTGATTCGTCGTGCCCTGCCCGGTGACGGCGCGGGGATCGCCCGCCTGATCGTGCGCGCGGCCCCGCATTTCGAGGTGAAGGGGTACCCCGACGGCGAGTGGCCCGAGGGGATGGTGGTCCTGGTCGCCGTCGACGGGGACACCGTGGTCGGCTGGATCGAGGGGATCCTCGACGGGGCCTACACGGGCCCCGGCGCCCCGGTGCCACCGCCCCACGGGTACGTCCTGGCCCTGGTGGTCGACGCGGCGTGGAGGCGCCGGGGGGTCGGCACGGGGCTGCTGGACGCGTTCGTGGCCGTGGCGGGACGGTCGGGCACACGCTGGGTGTTCCTGAAACCCGAGGAGGGCGAGCACGTGGAGGAGCGCGTCGCCTTCTTCGAGCAGGCCGGATTCGCGCCCGTGCCCGACCCCGACGGGACGTGGCCGCCCATGGGCCGGCGGACCCGCGGCGCCGGGTAGCCCGGGCCGGTGGCGGTCCTCGCCCGGGACGCGTGCCCGCTCCCGGCCACCGCCTCGCGCGGGCCGGGGCGTCGGGAGCCGCCGGGACCGGTGCCCCGCCGCCGGCGCGGCTGGCGCGGGGCCGCCCCGAAACCTACGATCGGGTCCATGACGGACGCGGTGAGGGCCATCGAACGCGCAACGCGCGCCGTCCGGCGGGAGACCGTCGGACTCGGCCTCTCGGGTGCGAGGGTCCTGCGCCTGATCGACGCCCGGGGACGACCGGTCGCGTTCGTCAAGCTGGTCGACGACGCGCGGGGCCGCCTCGCCCGCGACCTCGCGGCGGAGACCGCACGCCTGGAGTGGCTGGCCCGGCTGGGAGTGCCGGTCCCCGAGGTCCTGGGCGCCGGCGCCGACGACGGCGGGTCCTGGCTCGCGACGCGGGCGCTTCCCGGCCGTCCGGCCTCCGACCCCTGGCCCGAGGGGGAACGGGACTCCGTCGTGGACCGGATCGCCCGCGCCGCCCGGGAGCTCCACGCGACGGCCGCGGACGACGCCCCCTTCGACCGGTCCCTGTCGTCGGTGCTCCCGGAGGTCCGCGAGCGCGTCGCGTCCGGACTGGTCGACAGGTCGTGGGAGATCACCGGCAGGGAGGGCCCTCCGGCCGCGGCCGTGCTGCCGGAGCTGGAGAGCGCGGCCGAGGCCCTCGGCGACGGTGGGCCCGCGGTCACCCACGGCGACTTCTGCCTGCCCAACGTGCTCGTCGCGGGGTCCGGCGGGCCCGGGTTCGTGGACGTCGGCCGAGCGGGCACGGCGGACCCGCACTCCGACGTCGCGGACATGGCGCGGAGCCTGCGCAGCCACATGAACCCCCAGTTCGGCCCCGCCTCGGCCGAGAGGTTCCTGGACGCGTACGGCCGCGACCGGATCGACCCCGAGCGGCTCCGGCTGCACGACCTCCTGGAGAGCTTCTTCTGGCCCGTGCCCGAGGCGCGCGGTCCCGCAGGCTGAGCCGCGTCCGGCCGGGGCTGCCGCGTCCCGCGACCGGGGGCCAGGGGGACCCCGGACCGCCCCCGGCCGGCCCCTCCGACCCGGGGGCCGGGCGGACCGGGTCAGAAGGGGTGGAGGCGGGCCGCCGCGCCCGCGCGGACGACCTCGGAGACCCGGTCCAGCGCGGGCGACCTCAGGTTCCACCGCTGCCAGTACAGCCGCACGTCCACCGGGTGCCCCGGGGCCAGTTCCACGAGCCGCCCGGCCCCGATCTCCGCGACGCACTGCGGCTCGGGCACCACACCCCACCCGAACCCCAGCAGCACCGTCCGGGCGAAGTCCTCCGACGCCGGGATGTAGTGCCGCGGGCCCGACGGCTCCCGCCCCGTCGTCTCCCGCAGGAACCGGTCCTGGAGGTCGTCCCTGCGGTCGAAGTTGACCACCGGCGCCCGGGCCAGCAGTTCCGGGTCCGCGCGCCCGCCCAGGTGGCGCGCGTCGAACTCCGGGCTGCACACCGCCCGGTAGCGCATCGCGCCGAGTCCCGCCACCGCGCACCCCTGGACCGCCTCCGGGGTCGAGGTGACCGCCGCCATCACCGTCCCCGACCGCAGCAGCGACGTGGTGTGCTCCTCGTCCTCCCGGTGGATCTCGAACACCGTGCCCGGTTCCGGGGGCGCCTCCGCCAGCGCGTCCAGGAACCAGGTGGACAGGCTGTCGGCGTTCACCGCCAGCGGCACCGACACCGGCTCCGCCCCGCCGCCCGGACCGTCCCCGCCGCCCAGGCGCAGCTCGGCAGCGGTGTCCGCGTCCAGGAGCAGGACCTGGCGCGCGTAGCGCAGGACCACGTCCCCGGCGGGGGTGGTCCGCACCGGGTTCGTCCGCTGCACCAGGACCTTCCCCGTGCTCTGCTCCATCGCCCGCACCCGCTGGGACACCGCCGAGGCGGTCACGTGCAGCCGCCGCGCGGCCGCCTCGAAGGTGCCCTCGTCGACCAGGGTCGTGAGGGTGCGCAGGTGGTCGAACTGGAACGGCATCTTAAGCCTCTCTTCATGGTCCTGAGAAACTTTAGCTTTACTGCACGCCCGCCTCGCCCTAGCGTTCTGACGGTGAACGAGACACTCCTCCCCGCCCTGCTCGGATTCGGCACCGGGCTCGCGCTCATCGTGGCCATCGGCGCGCAGAACGCCTACGTCCTGCGCGTCGGCATCGACGGCCGCCCGGGCACGGTCCTTCCCGTGGTGCTGGTCTGCGCCCTGTCCGACGCACTGCTCATCACCGCCGGGGTCCTCGGCGTCGGCGCGGTCCTCGGGGCCGCCCCCGGCCTCGTCACCGCCGTCCGGTTCCTCGGCGCGGGGTTCCTCGTCGCCTACGGGCTGATCGCGGTGCGCCGCGCCCTGCGTCCGGGGGCGCTCGTGGTCGGCGGCGCGGCCGGGGACGGCCGCAGGGCCGCCGTGGCGACGGCGCTGGTGCTCACCTGGCTCAACCCGCACGTGTACCTGGACACGGTCGTCCTCCTCGGCTCGCTCGCCAACCAGCAGGCCGGCGACGCCCGCTGGTGGTGGGCGGCCGGCGCGGTCGCGGGAAGCCTCACGTGGTTCTTCGCCCTGGGGTTCGGCGCACGGCTGCTGCGCCCCCTCTTCGCGCGGCCCGGGGCCTGGCGGGTCCTGGACGCGCTCATCGCCGCCCTCATGCTGACCCTCGGCGTCCGGATGGCCCTCGGCGCCTGAGCCGCCGCCCGCCCGCACCGCCCCGGCGACCCGGACCACGGGGTCCGGGCCGCCGGCGTCGTCTCGACATCCCCGTTAATAAAACGTTTCAAGACCGCATGTACGCACGTCATGCCCTGTGTGTTGGAGGGATATTGACACACGGGAAGAGCTGGAGGTAGTTTCGGCGAAACCTGAGTGAAACGATTCAATGACGCCGGTCCGACCGGCAGGTCCCCCGAACGGAGCCCACCGTGGCAGCACCCTCCGACCGCCGCGCCGACGCCCTGGCCGTCCTGCGGCGCCAGCACATCGAACTCCCCTCCTGGGCCTTCGGCAACTCCGGCACCCGGTTCAAGGTGTTCGCGCAGCCGGGGGTCCCGCGCGACCCCTGGGAGAAGATCGCCGACGCCGCCCAGGTGCACCGGCTCACCGGCGCCGCCCCCACGGTCGCCCTCCACATCCCCTGGGACCGGGTCGACGACTACGCCGCGCTCGCCGCCCACGCACGCGACCTGGGCGTGGGCATCGGAACCATCAACGCCAACGTCTTCCAGGACGACGACTACCGGCTCGGCAGCGTCACCAACCCCGACCCCGCCGTCCGCCGCAAGGCGGTCGACCACCTGCTGGAGTGCGTGGACGTCATGGACGCCACCGGCTCCCGCGACCTCAAGCTGTGGTTCGCCGACGGCACCAACTACCCCGGACAGGACGACCTGCGCGCGCGCCAGGACCGCCTCGCCGAGGCGCTGGCGGAGGTCTACGGCCGGATCGGCGACGACCAGCGCCTCCTCCTGGAGTACAAGCTCTTCGAGCCCGCCTTCTACGCCACCGACGTCCCCGACTGGGGCACCGCCTACGCCCACTGCCTCGAACTCGGCGAGAAGGCCGTGGTCTGCGTCGACACCGGCCACCACGCGGCGCACACCAACATCGAGTTCATCGTGGCGTTCCTGCTCAGGGCCGGCAGGCTCGGCGCCTTCGACTTCAACTCGCGCTTCTACGCCGACGACGACCTCATGGTCGGCGCCGCCGACCCCTTCCAGCTGTTCCGCATCATGTACGAGGTCGTGCGGGGCGGCGGGACGGCCGAGGACACCGGCGTCGCGTTCATGCTCGACCAGTGCCACAACATCGAGCCCAAGATCGCCGGGCAGATCCGCTCGGTGATGAACGTGCAGGAGGCCACCGCCAAGGCCCTGCTCGTGGACGCCGACGCGCTCGCCGCCGCCCAGCGCGAGGGCGACGTCCTCGCCGCCAACGCCGCCCTCATGGACGCCTACAACACCGACGTCCGGCCGATGCTCGCCCAGATGCGCGAGGACCGGGGGCTCGACGCCGACCCCATGGCCGCGCACGCCCGCTCCGGCTACATGGAGCGCGTCACCGACGAGCGCAGGGGCGGGACCCAGGCCGGGTGGGGCGCGTGAGCGAGCCGGACGCACCCACCGACCACAGCACCCCTCAGGGAGACAGCACCGTGCCCGACTCCGTCGTCGACCAGCTCATCGCCCGCAGCAACGCCCTGGGCGCCGACCCGCGCAACACCAACTTCGCCGGGGGCAACACCTCCGCCGCCGGCACCCGGACCGACCCCGTCACCGGACGGCCCGTCGAACTCCTGTGGGTCAAGGGCTCCGGGGGCGACCTCGGCACCCTCACCGAGGACGGCCTCGCCGTCCTGCGCCTGGACCGCCTGCGCTCCCTCGTCGACGTGTACCCGGGCGAGGAGCGCGAGGACGAGATGGTCGCCGCCTTCGACCACTGCCTGTTCGGCAGGGGCGGCGCGGCCCCCTCCATCGACACCGCCATGCACGGCCTCGTCCGCGCCGCCCACGTCGACCACCTGCACCCCGACTCCGGCATCGCCCTGGCCACCGCCGAGGACGGCGAGCGGCTCACCCGCGAGTGCTTCGGCGACCGCGTCGTCTGGGTGCCCTGGCGGCGGCCCGGCTTCCAGCTGGGCCTGGACATCGCCCGGATCGCCGAGGAGAACCCCGGAGCCATCGGCGCGGTCCTGGGCGGCCACGGCATCACCTCCTGGGCCGACACCAGCGAGCAGTGCCAGGCCAACTCCCTGGAGATCATCCGCACCGCCGAGGCGTTCCTCGCCGAACGCGGGCGCCCCCGGCCCTTCGGGCCGCCCCTGCCCGGGTACGGCGCGCTGCCCGCCGCCGAGCGCCGCGAGCGGGCCGCCGCACTGGCCCCCGTCCTGCGCGGCCTGGCCTCCACCGACCACCCCCAGGTCGGGCGCTTCACCGACGCCGACGTGGTCCTGGACTTCCTCGCCGGAGCGGAGCACCCGCGCCTGGCCGCCCTCGGCACCTCCTGCCCCGACCACTTCCTGCGCACCAAGGTCCGCCCGATGGTCCTCGACCTGCCGGCCGACGCCCCCCTCGACGACGCCGTCGCACGCCTGAAGGAGCTCCACGCGGCCTACCGGGACGAGTACCGCGCCTACTACGAGCGCCACGCGGGCCCCGACAGCCCCGCCATGCGCGGCGCCGACCCAGCGATCGTGCTGGTCCCCGGCGTGGGCATGTTCTCCTTCGGCAAGGACGCCAAGACCGCGCGCGTCGCCGGCGAGTTCTACGTCAACGCCGTCAACGTGATGCGCGGCGCCGAGTCCGTCTCCTCCTACCGCCCCATCGAGGAGTCGGAGAAGTTCCGCATCGAGTACTGGGCCCTGGAGGAGGCCAAGCTCGCCCGGCTGCCCCGGCCCAAGCCCCTGGCCTCCCGCGTCGCCCTCGTCACCGGCGCGGCCGGCGGCATCGGCGGGGCCGTCGCCGCCAGGCTCGCGGCCGAGGGCGCGTGCGTGGTCGTCGCCGACCTCGACGCCGACCGGGCCGCCGAGGCCGCCGCCGAACTCGGCGGGGCCGACGTCGCGGTCGGCGTGGCCTGCGACGTCAGCGACGCCGACGCGGTCGCGCGGGCCTTCGAGGAGGCCGCCCTGGCCTTCGGCGGTGTCGACCTGGTCGTCAACAACGCCGGGCTGTCCGTCTCCAAGCCCCTCCTGGAGACCACCGAACGCGACTGGGACCTCCAGCACGACGTCATGGCCAAGGGCTCGTTCCTGGTCTCCCGCGAGGCCGCCCGGGTGATGACCGCCCAGGGCATGGGCGGCGACATCGTCTACATCGCCTCCAAGAACGCCGTGTTCGCCGGCCCCAACAACGTCGCCTACTCCGCGGCCAAGGCCGACCAGGCCCACCAGGTGCGGCTGCTCGCCGCCGAACTCGGCGGCCGGGGCATCCGCGTCAACGGGGTCAACCCCGACGGTGTCGTGCGCGGCTCCGGGATCTTCGCCGGGGGCTGGGGCGCCCAGCGGGCCAAGGTCTACGGGGTCGAGGAGAAGGACCTGGGGGCGTTCTACGCCCAGCGCACCATCCTGGGCCGCGAGGTGCTGCCCGAGCACGTCGCCAACGCCGTGTTCGCCCTGACCGCCGGGGAGCTCTCGCACACCACCGGCCTGCACATCCCGGTCGACAGCGGCGTGGCCGCCGCGTTCCTGCGATGAGCGCCGCCCGCACCCCCGGGACGGGCCCGGCCGTCCACGCCGCCGTCGACCTCGGCGCCTCCAGCGGCCGGGTCATCACCGGCCGCCTGAAGGGCGGCCGGCTCCACACGGAGGAGGTCGCCCGCTTCCCCAACGGGCCCGTCCCGGTGCCCGCGCGGGGGCGCGACACCCTGTACTGGGACATCCTGTCCCTGTACGGCGGCGTCCTGGAGGGGTTGCGCCGCGCCGCCGAGCCCCACGGCGGCCTGGCCTCGGTGGGCATCGACTCCTGGGCGGTCGACTACGGGCTGCTCGACGGCGACGCCGCGCTCCTGGGCAACCCGGTGCACTACCGAGACGCGCGGACGGCGGGCGCCCCGGAGCGGGTGTTCGAGCACCTGCCCGCCGCCGAGATGTACGCCGTCAACGGCCTCCAGGTCCAGCCGTTCAACACGGTCTTCCAGCTGGCGGCCGCGTCCGAGGGCGGCCGGCTCGCCGCCCTGGACGGCGACCTGCTGCTCATCCCCGACCTCCTGGGGTTCTGGCTGACGGGGGAACGGGTGGCGGAGCTGACCAACGCCTCCACCACGGGCCTGGTCGACGTGGACGCGCGCGCCTGGGCCGACGCGTGCCTGGACGTCCTGGAGGGGCCCTTCGGGGTTCCGGCGCGCCGACTGCTGCCGGGCCTGGTCGAGCCGGGCACCGTCGTCGGCCCCCTGCTCCGGCGGGACGCGGTGGGCGCGGCGGCCGGGGCGCCCCTGGTGGCGGTGGGCTCCCACGACACCGCGTCCGCGGTCGTGGCGGTGCCGGCGGCCACGCCGAACTTCGCCTACGTCTCCTCGGGGACGTGGTCGCTGGTCGGTGTGGAGCTGGACGCGCCCGTCCGCACCGAGGAGAGCCGGGCCGCCAACTTCACCAACGAGCTCGGCGTGGACGGCACCGTCCGCTACCTGCGCAACGTCATGGGCCTGTGGGTGCTCCAGGAGTGCCTGCGCGTGTGGGGCGGGGAGGTCGACCTGGCCGCACTGCTGGAGCGCGCCGCCGCGGTGCCCGCGCTGTCCTGCGTGGTGGACGTGGACGACCCCCGGTTCCTGCCGCCGGGCGACATGCCGGCGCGCATCCGCGAGTTCGCGGCGCAGACCGGGCAGGAGCCCCCCGCGGACGAGGCCGCGACGACGCGGTGCGTCCTCGACTCCCTCGCGCTGGCCTACCGGCGGGCCGTCCGCCAGGCCTCCGAGCTGAGCGGGAGGCGCGTGGACGTGGTGCACGTCGTGGGCGGGGGGGCCAACAACGCCCTGCTGTGTCGGCTCACCGCCGACGCCGTCGGCCTGCCGGTCGTCGCGGGCCCCGCCGAGGGAGCGGCTGTCGGCAACCTGCTCGTGCAGGCCCGGGCGGTCGGGGAGGTCCGCGGCGGCCTGGCGGATCTGCGCCGGATCGTCGCGGACTCCACCGTGACGCGCCGCTACGAGCCGAGCGGTCCCGCCGCGCCGTGGCAGGCCGCCGAGCGCCTCCTGCGGGGGTAGGGCGTCGCGCCCGGAACCGTCCGCCGCCCCTCCACCCGGCCGCCCCGGGTCCCGATCCCTCGCGAACGGGGCCCGGGGCGGCCCGCACACGGGGGCGGCGCGGCCGGCCCCCTGCGCGGCACCGTGTCCGCCGCTCCCTCGCGGGCGGGGCGCGCGCGTCCGGCCCCTCCGGTGGAGAGGCCCTGCCGCCGGACGGTGAACACCGGTACGCACGCATCCGTCAAGTACTATGTGTAATAGTGATGTAACTCATGGTTATAATCTTGGGCAAGGATGAGCGGTTCAGCACCGAACCCCGTCCCTGGTGCGAGTGAGCCGCCCTGCCCTCGGCACGACGGATCTCCCTGCCCCGGCGAAACGGCCCGCTCCCAAGGCCCTTCGACCTCCTGTCGGCCCCGGTGGCCCAGCGCGCGCCAGCCACCAGGCAGCCGACCACAGGAAAGGGCCGTTGTGCTCCAGATTCCCATCGACGAGTTGCGGATCGCGCCCGGGTACGCCGTGGAATGGACGATCGCCTTCCCGACGCACGGGGGCGCCACGGGCCCCGGACGGCCGCGTCGCCGCGCCTCCTACATCCAGGACAAGCACTTCGCCGTCGCCCGGCACATGGAGCAGGAGGGCATCACCTGCCCGTCCTATCTCGGCGGGTCGTTCGAGATCCGGGGCCGGCTCGACCGCGCCGCGCTCGAGGCCGCGCTGCTGCACCTCGTACGCCGCCACGAGGTGCTGCGCTGGGTGTTCCAGGGGGCGGCCGAGGGCCTGGACGTCAGCGTCCTGGACCCGGAGGAGGTCAAGCTCGACGCCGTCGACGCGGGCCCCGTGGCCACGTCCGCCCAGGCCCGGGACTACGTGCACCGGTTCCTGCAGGGGACCGACACCCTCCGCGGGCCCTGGTTCGTCATGGGGGCGATGATCGGGGAGGAGGCCACAACCCTGTACTTCGCCTGCGACCACCTGGTGTCGGACGGCGTGTCCACGGCCGTCGTCGTGGACGACGTCGCCACCGCCTACGAGGCGTTCTCGGCGGGCCGCCCGGTCGACCTGCCCGAGACCGGCGGCTACGGCGAATTCGCCGCCCTGGAGCGCCGCCGCGGCCGGGCCCTCGGCCCCGACGACAGCCGGCTGGACCACTGGAAGGGGTTCGTGGAGCGCAACGGCGCCGTGTTCCCGAGGTTCCCGCTCGACCTGGGGGTCGAGCCGGGCGTGCTCCACCCCGTCGTCAACGAGGCGCGCACGCTGCTGGACGGGCGCGGGGCCGACGCGCTGGAGGCCCGCTGCCGGGCCGCGGGCAGCGAGCCCACCGCCGGGATCCTGGCCGCCGTGGCGGTCAGCCAGGCAAAGGAGGGGGGACCGGAGATCTACCGCGGGCTCCTCCCCGTCAGCCGCCGCAACCGCGTCGCCCACGCCCGCAGCATGGGCTGGTACGTCAACACGCTCCCGGTCGAGTTCTCCGTGGCGGGCGGAGGGGACTTCGGGGAGGTCGTCTCCCGGGTGCGGGCGGCCCTCCTGGCGATGCTGAGGAACGTCAACGTCCCCTTCGACCGGGCCGTGGAGGTGATGACGGAGCAGGGGGCCGAACCGAGGAGCTGGCCCTACCCCGTCAACTTCTTCTCCTACCTCGACTTCAGGAGGACCCCGGGAGGGGCGAGCCACGTCGCGCGCAAGGCGTGCGGGCACGTGTGGGGGTCGCACAGCGACGGCATCTTCTTCTGGTTCTACCGCAACCACTCGGGCCTGCACGTCAACACGGCCTTCCCCGACACGCCCCGGGCGCGGACCACCACGGGCGGGTACCTGCGGACCCTGGAGCGGACGCTGGAGACGGCCGTGCGCGACGGCGCCCTCTGACCCGGGGCCCCGCGCGGCCCGTCCGGGCGCGGACGGGCCGGGGCCGGAGGGGCGGTCGGCCGCGGTGCCCCGGGAGGGACGGGCGACCGCCCCTGCCGGGGCACCGGCACGCCTTCGGGAAGAACCTTGTGCGCCGCGCCCGCCACCGCCCCTCCCAGACCATGAACGTGCGCGGGCGGGAGGGGCCGGCCCCTCAGAAGCGCCGGTCGGGGGAGCCCGTCACGCTCCGCCACTCACCCAGGAGCGCCCGCGTCCGGTCCGTGTCCTCGTGGTCGGGACCGAGCACACGGGCCTGGTCCGAGAGCAGCGTGAGCAGCTGGCCGACCGCCCCGTGCGGATCCCCGGCCCAACCGCTCCAGTGGGCGACGTAGGCGCGGCACCGCAGGGTCTCGGCGTGCTCGGGCCCCAGCACGCGCAGCATGTCGTCCAGGAGCGAGCGCAACGCCGCGAGGGCGCCCGCGCGGTCCCCGCCGGAGGCCTCCCACTGGACGACCCTGAACCGCAGGGCCAGCGTCTCGGGGTGGTCCCCGCCCAGCACGCGGGCATGGTCGCGCAGCAGGGGGACGGCCACCCGCAGGGCGCGGTCGTGCCCGTGCACCCGGTCGACCAGGAGGGCGGCGTGCCGCCGGGTCCGCAGCGTCTCGAGGTGGTCGGGCCCCAGCACGCGCTCCGTCTCCACCAGCAGCGCCTCGTACGCGTGCTGCGCGTCCTCCACGTCGCCCCGCGCCCCCGTCCAGTGCGCGATCTCCCGCCGGGTGGACAGCGTGCCGTGGTGGTGCGGCCCCAGGACGCGCAGCTGTTCCAGCAGCAGGGTGCGGTAGGCGCTCAGGGCGGAGGCGGGACCCCCCGCCTGGGCCGAGGCCCGGGCCCTGTCCTCCAGCACGGTGAGCGCGTCCGACCGGGTGCCGGGGGCGGCGGTGTCGGGGGGCGGCAGCGGTGCGGGGGAGCCGGTGGGAGGCGCGGTCCCCGGCGCCGGGACCCCGGCCTCCGGGGAAGACCCCTCCGGCCCGGGGCCGGCCAGGTGCGGCGGAGGCCACGCCCCGCTGAGGTCGTCGTCCCCGAACAGCGAGAGGATCTCGACCGGCGCCGGCCGGGCCGCGGGGTCGTGCCGCCAGCAGGCGGCGACCAGGTCCCGCAGCGGGCCGGGCACCCCCTCGGGCTGGGGGGCCGGGCCGATGAGCCGCCGGATGACGGCGGGCACCGACGGCGCGGCGAACGGGTTCGTGCCGGTGGCGGCGTAGGCGAGCACCGTCCCCATGGAGAACACGTCCGAGGAGGGGCCCACCACCGCGCCCTCGGTCTGCTCGGGGGACATGTAGGAGGGGGTGCCCACCGGCATGCCGGTCATGGTCACCCGCGCGGCGTCGGGGGCCCGGGCGATACCGAAGTCGATGATCCGCGGGCCGTCGGAGGCGAGGATGATGTTGTCGGGCTTGAGGTCGCGGTGGATGAGCCCGCAGGCGTGGATGGCCTCCAGGCCCTCGGTGAGACCCGCGGCCAGGGCGCGCAGGGCCTGCTCGGGCAGAGGGCCGTGCTCGCGCACCGCCCGGCCCAGGGAGGGGCCGGGGATGAACGCGCTCGCGATCCAGGGCGACTCCGCCTCGGGGTCGGCGTCCACCACCGGAGCGGTGTGGAACCCGCCCACGCGGCGGGCGGCCTCGACCTCGCGGGCGAACCGGGCCCGGAAGTCCGGTTCGTCGGCGTACTCGGTGAGGACGACCTTGACGACGATCCGCCTGCTGGCGGGGGTGAGGGCGAGGTACACGCGGCCCATACCGCCCGCGCCCAGGCGGTGCGTGAGCCGGTAGCGGCCGACGCGCCGGGGATCGGTCGGGTGGAGTGGTTGCACTTTCCGTCGGCTTTCCGGACGTGGGGACAGGAAGGGGGCGCGAAGGATTATCCCAGTCCGCGCGGGCGGCCGTTCCCCTCCTCCCTCCCGGGGCGCGCGCGGCCCCGGCGGATCAGCCCCGCAGGCCGTCGGGCAGCGAGCCCAGCCCCGAGGCGAACTCCCAGCGCTCGGCCTCCGAGAGGACGGCGTAGACGGGCTCGTCCCGCCGGTTCGTGTCCGCCTCGATCCGCTCCCACAGGGGTCCGCCGGTCAGCTCCCGGACCTCCTCGACGGACAGGCCCTCCGCCGCCCACGCGGCACGGTGCGCGTCCCCCCGGTGGTGGCGCAGCGCGCTGAGGCGTGAGGTCAGGACCAGGGCGGCGCCCGCCCCCTCGGGCTCGTACGGCGGGGACATCGCGCCGAACGCCGGACCCCCGGTGGCCGCCCCGGCCTCCAGCAGGCGCCCGGTCAGCTCGCACAGCCGCTCCACCGACACCCGGTTCGGGGGGACGCCGACCGACCACAGCTCCTCGGCCGCTGCGCCGACGACCTCCTGCACGGCCAGGGCGACCTCCCGGCCCAGCGGGGTGAGCGTGCGGGTCCCGTCGGCGTCCGTGTCCGCGATCTCCGGGGCGATGGGCTTGCGGGCGTACACGGACGCGGCGGCGAACGCCGCGGCGCCCATCGGACGGGCCAGCAGCCCGGCGTACAGGCTCGTCTCGAAACCCGGGTCCCGCCCCCACCGTTCGTAGAGGGGGAGCAGCCGGGGGAGCGCGAGGGCGCGCACCCCCATGTGGACCCGGTCGATGACCGGTCGGACCAGACCCGCGTAGCTCATCGGCGCCCTTCGGCGTGGAGGCGGACGTGACGCGCGCCATGCTGTCACACGGGCGGCCGGGCCCGCAGCGGAACGGCCGTTCGGCGGGCTGCCCGCGGATTCCCGTCCGACGGCCGACCGGCCCTCCCGCCCGGGGGCTCACACGCGGACGGCGTCCAGCCCGCCCGTGCGCGGGAGGTCCGGAGCCCGCCCAGCCCCGGGCGGTGCGGTGTTCGGGCCCGGCACGACGAGGGGGCGCCCCCGCCGGGAGGTGTTCCCGGTGGAGGCGCCCCCTCGGCGCGCGGACGCGCCGGACGGCGGGAGCGGGCTCAGCCCGTGCCGTCCTCCTTCTTCGCGGCTCGGACGACCCGGGCGGCCTGTCCCCGCGCCACCACACGTGTCCCCGGGGCGTTCCCGGCGGCCGGGATCCGTCCGTTCGCCGCGGCCGGTCCGGCCTCGGCCTCCCCGTCACCGGTCGTGTCCTCGGCCGCGCCGTCCGACGGGGCCTCCTCGTCGCCGGGCAGGTCGAGGGTGTCGCGGAGGCGCACCTTGGGCAGGAAGAGGCCCACCACGAGGCCCACCGCGGCGATGCCCGTGGCGACGAGGAAGATGTCGCCGGTCGAGGAGCCGTACGCCGACTCCACGATCTCCCGGACGAACGGCGGCATGGCGGCCAGGTTCAGGGTCCCGCTGCCCGCCGCCGCGGAGGCGTCGACGCCGGCCCCCGCCAGCCCCTCGGAGATGTTCGTGCCGACCCGGTTGGCCAGGATCGCGCCCAGCACCGAGACGCCCATGGTGCCGCCCAGGGAGCGGAAGAAGGTGATGGCCCCGCTGGCCGCGCCGAGCTCGCTCAGCGGGACGGAGTTCTGCACCACGAGGACCAGGTTCTGCATGGACATGCCCACGCCGGTCCCCACGAGGAGCATCCCGGCGGAGACGATGAGCAGCGAGGTGGTCTCGTCGATGGTGGACAGCAGGAGGAAGCCCAGGGTCAGGGAGACCAGGCCGGTGACCACGTACGGCTTCACCCGGCCGGAGTTGGACACCATGCGGCCGGAGACGGTCGAGGAGACCAGGACCCCCAGCATGAGCGGGGTGGTCAGCAGGCCCGCCTCGGTGGGCGAGTAGCCGCGTGCGAGCTGGAAGTACTGACCCAGGAAGACGGCGCCGCCGAACATGGCCATGCCGACCGCGATGCTGGCCAGGATGGCGATGGCGGTCTCCCGGCGCACCACCAGGTGCAGCGGGATCACGGGCTGCGAGACCCGCGACTCCACCCACACGGCCAGGCCGAGCAGGACGGCGCTGCCGGCGACCATGGCGCCGGACTGCCAGGAGATCCAGGCGAAGTCGTTGCCGACGAAGGTGACCCACAGCAGCAGCGTGCTGACGCCCGAGGCGATCAGCAGGGCTCCGGCGTAGTCGACCTTGGCGTCGGCGCGGCGGACGTCGGCCAGCTTCAGGGTGCGGCCCAGCACGAGGGAGGCGATGACCATGAACGGCACGCCGATGAAGAAGCACCAGCGCCATCCGAGCCAGGAGATGTCGGTGATGGCCCCGCCGATCAGCGGTCCGCCGACGGTGGCCACGGCCATGATGCCGCCGATGTAGCCGTTGAGGCGACCGCGCTCCTTCGGGCTGACCAGCGAGGCGATGATCACCTGCACCAGCACCTGGGAGGCGCCCATGCCGAGGCCCTGCACGGCGCGGAACGCGATCAGCTGGCCGGTGGTCTGCGCGAACCCGGCCAGCAGCGACGAAACGACGAACAGGACGATCGACAGCTGGAGCAGCTTCTTCTTGTCGAACAGGTCGGCGAGCTTGCCCCAGACGGGTGTGGAGGCCGTCGACGCCAGCAGGGTGGCGGTCACCACCCAGGTGTACTGCGCCTGGGTCCCGTTGAGGGAGCCGACGATCTGCGGGAGGGCCACGGACACGATGGTGCCGCTGAGCATCGTCACGCCGAGCACTATGAGCAGGCCGCTCAGGGAGCGCATGATCGGTGGTTGCCCGGTGTCGGTAAGGGAACGCGTAGTGCTCAAAGAACGACCTCTGCGAGAACGGAAGCGGCCTCGACGGGCCGCGAAGACTGCTCAGGGGGCAAAACTGCATGATGGGCATTTTTGCACTCCATGTAGAATAACACCGTGGACAGGACACCGGGGCTGCGGGAACGTAAAAAGGCCGAGACGAGACGAGCGGTACACACCGCTGCAGTGCGCCTCACAGTCGAGCGCGGGTTCGACCAGGTCACCGTCGAGGCCATCGCCGAGGCCGCCAACATCTCCCGCCGCACGTTCTCCAACTACTTCGCGTGCAAGGAGGAGGCGCTGCTGCACGGGGAGCGGCTCTACATCGACGCCTTCGTGCGCCACCTGCGCGAACGGCCGCGGGAGGAGGCGGCCTGGCCCGCGCTGCGCGCCGCCGTGCGCGCCCTCTACCTGTCCTGGGGCAAGCCGATGGACCGCGAGTGGGCCGCGCGCACCCGCCTGGCCCGCGACCACCCCTCGCTCCTGGCCCGGCAGCTCGCCAACCAGGCGCAGCTCGCCCAGGACCTGGAGGCCGCCCTCGACGGGAGGGCGGGGCCCCCGGGTGTGCGCCACGGAGTGCTCGTCGCGGTGTTCCTCGCCGGGCTGCGCACGGCGGTCACCACGTGGAGCGAAGAGGGGAAGCGCGCCCTGCTGGCGGTCGTCGACGAGGTCCTGGACGAGGTCGAGGCCCCGTTCGGCGGCTGAGGGCGGGCCGGTCCCCCGGTCGGGTCCGGCCGGTCCGGGAGTCGCGGGCGGGGCGGTGCGCACCCGCCCGAGGGCCGCGCCGCGCTCCGCCGGTCCCGCGCACGGCCGGGATACTGGGCCCATGGACGACCTCGTACGCTCCCTGCTGCCCCTGACCACCAGCGCGGAGGAGGGGGAGCGGGCCGCGCGGGTGGCGCTGCTGCCCGTGGGCAGCCTCGAACAGCACGGCCCCCACCTCCCGCTGGTCACCGACACGGTCGTCGCCTGCGTCCTGGCCCGCGTCCTCGCCGGCGCCCGCCGCCTGCGCGTCCTGCCCCCCGTCACCGTCGGCTGCTCCCACGAGCACGCGGCCTGGCCCGGCACCGTCAGCATCTCGGCCCCCACCCTGCACGCCGTCGTCACCGACATCGCCGCCTCCCTCGGGGACACCCGGCTCGTCCTGGTCAACGGCCACGGGGGGAACCACGTGCTCGCCAACACCGTCCAGGAGTCCGGCGGCCGGATGGCGCTCTTCCCCTGCCCCGGCGACTGGGAGGCCGCCCGCGCGGCCGCGGGGATGGCCACCGACAACGACGGCGACATGCACGCCGGCGAACTGGAGACCTCCGTGCTCCTGCACGCGGCCCCGGAGCTGGTCCGCGAGGGCTACGAGCACGCCGACCACGTCACCCCGCCGCGCGACCGCCTGCTCACCGTGGGGCTGGCGCCCTACACCGCCTCGGGCGTGGCCGGCAGGCCCTCGCTGGCCACGGCGGCCAAGGGGCACGCCCTCCTGGCCGCGCTCGACCGGGCCTTCGAGGGGTGCCTGGCCGCCCTGGACGGCGCGCCCCGCCCCGCGCCCGGGGTCGCGCCCGACCCCGGCCCCGGCGGCGCCCCGGCCTGAGGCCGGGGGCCGGGGGCCGGTGCGTCGCCGGGCAGGGCGTACCGCCCTGTGTCGAGGCGAAGACTCGGATTGCTACCATCTCGGAAAACGAGATAGAAAGGCGCCGATGACCTCCCTCGTCTTCGCCGTGTTCGCGCTGGCACACCTGTGCCTGACCCTCTGGCTGGTGTGGCTGGCGGCCACCCGGCGCTCCGCCCACACCTGGCTCCTGGCGCTCGTCGCCGCGGGACTGGTCTACGACAACGGGATCGTCGCCGTCGGCTCCACCATCGGGGCGGGCGACCTGCTGTACGCGCTGAACCTGCCCCGGTTCCTCGTGCACGCCCTGGTCACACCGCTGCTGGTCGTCTTCGCCGTCGGAGCCGCCCGCGACCTCGGGCTCGGCTGGGCGCGCAGGCGCGCCGTCCGAGCCGCCTTCTGGCTCCTGGCGCTGGCGCTCATCGCCTACGGCCTCGCCACCGAGGCGGTGGGGCTCACCCTGGTCCCCGGCCGGGAGGGGGACGCGCTGCGCTACTCCGCCGCCGAGTCCTCCGTGCCGATCCCCTCCGTCACGGCCATCGTCGTGCTGATCCTGGTCGGCGCCGCGCTGCTGGTCCGTGCGCGGAGCGCGTGGATGCTGCTCGGGTCGGTGTTCATGTTCGCGACCGCGGCGGCGCCGTCCGCACCGCTGGCGGTGGGCAACCTGGGGGAGGTGGCGCTCATCGCCGGACTCGCCCTCACCGCGTGGAAGGCCGGCGGCGCCGGTACGCCGGCGCGGCCCGGGGCGACGCACCCGTCCCGCTGAGCGCTCTCGCGGCTGCCGGGGAACGCGCGGCGGCGGCGCGGGGGAGGAGGCCGGCGGGCGCGGGCGGCTCCCCGTCGCCCGCCTCCGGTGCCGGCGCCGCTCACCGGTCGAGCGGCCGGCGCCTCAGGCCGAACGCCCGGCGATGGGGTGGTAGGCGCGCTCCCGGCCCTCGAGGGCGTCCGTGACCATGGCTCCCAGGCTGTTGCGGATGTGGGAGCGCACCAGTCCTGCCGCGGCGGCGCCCTCGCCGGCGACGACGAGCTCCAGGATCCTGTGGTGCTGGTTCAGGTCGATGGTGCGCGGCTCGGCGCCCGCGGGCAGTTCCAGCCCGATCCGCCGGTACCGGTCGGCCTTGTCCCACAGGTCGTCCAGGAGCCTGACCATCACGTTGTTGTGGGAGGCGGCGTAGATCGCCCGGTGGAAGGCCCGGTGCGCCGTGATGGCCTCCTCCCCCCAGCTGCGGGTGACCGGCAGCAGGGCGTCGGCCGCCGCCCTCATCGCGGCGATCTCCCGGTCCGTCCGGCGCAGCGCGGCGAGCTCGGTGGCGGAGGGTTCCAGCGAGAAGCGGACCTCCAGCAGCTCGCGCGCCTCGAAGGCGCTCATGGGCGCCACGCGGACGTCCCGGTGGGCGTCCATCACGACCCAGTCCTCGCTGGCCAGCCGTCTGATCGCCTCGCGCAGGGGGGTGATGCTCATCCCCATCTCCTCCGCCAGTTCGTACTGCGACAGGCGTGATCCCGGGGCGAGCTCACCGGAGGTGATGCGGCGGCGCAGCTCCGCGTAGGCCAGGCCGCCCTTGCTGGAGAAGACGTTCGCGCTGGTCATCGTGGCCTCTCTCACACAATCCTCGCTCGCGGGCTTGTGACCCCCGTCTCGGTCAGTATAGGCTCCGCATAACTTATAAGGGACTTATAAGAACTGGTTCGGCAGGAAGAAGGCCATGAAGATCGTTTCCGCCCACGTCGGGACCATCCCGATCAGCTCGTCGATGCGCAACGCCTACATCGACTTCAGCAAGATGGACTGCACGATCCTCGCGCTTGTCAGTGACGTGGTGGTCGACGGTGAGCCCCTGGTGGGCTACGGCTTCAACTCCAACGGCCGGTACAACGCCACGGCCATCCTGGGCGAGCGGATGCTGCCGCGGCTGCAGGACGCCTCGCCGGAGGAACTGCTGGACGGCGACGGCGAACTCTCGCCCGCCGCGGCGTGGGACGTCATGATGCGCAACGAGAAGCCCGGCGGGCACGGTGAGCGCTCCGTCGCCGTCGGCGTGGTGGACATGGCGCTGCACGACCTCGCCGCCAAGGCCGCGGGCGTGCCGCTGTACCGGTGGATCTCCGACCACTACGGTGACGGCGACCCGGACGAGGACGTCTTCGTCTACGCCGCCGGCGGCTACTACGCGCCCGGCAAGTCCCTGAAGGACCTGCAGGACGAGATGAGGGGCTTCCTCGACGCCGGGTACGAGATCGTCAAGATGAAGATCGGCGGCGCCGACCTGGCCGAGGACCTCAGGCGCATCGAGGCGGTCATCGACGTCCTGGACGGCGACGGGTCCCGCCTGATGGTGGACGTCAACGGCAAGTTCGACCTGCGGACCGCGCTGGACTACGGCCGGGCCATCGAACGGTACGGCCTCTTCTGGTACGAGGAGGTCGGCGACCCGCTGGACTACGGCCTCAACGCGACGCTGTCGGAGAACTACCGCCACCCCATCGCGACCGGCGAGAACCTGTTCTCGCTGCAGGACGCCCGGAACCTGATCCGCTACGGCGGAATGCGCCCGGACCGCGATTTCCTCCAGGTCGACCCGGCGCTGAGCTACGGGTTGACGGAGTACCGCCGGGTCCTGGACATGCTCGCCCTGCACGGCTGGTCCTCCCGCCGGTGCGTCCCGCACGGGGGGCACCAGTTCTCACTGCACATCGCCGCGGCCCTCAAGCTCGGCGGCAACGAGTCCTACCCCGGGGAGTTCCAGCCCACGGGCGGCTTCACCGACGACGCGGTGGTCGCCCGCGGCCGTGTGGCGCCGGGGGAGCTGCCGGGCATCGGGCTCGAGGGCAAGGCGGAGTTCCACCGCCTCCTCCGCGGCCTGCACGCCTGACCGGCCGGGACCGGCGGCCCCCGAACCGTCCGCGGAGGCGGGGCCGCCGGTCCCGACGACACCCGCGACCGCCCCGGGGCGGTCCGGACGACCGTCCCCGCGGCGACCCCCGGCGAAGTCGGCCCCATGACCGACGACGGACCCCTGGGCTCCCCGGCGGAGTGCCCACGTCCCCCTTTTCCCTCATGGCCGATGTCGACCCGCGTACCCCCCGCGCCGACCCCCCCGCAGCAAGTCGCGCCGAGCAAGAGACCGAAGAAGGTACGGCAATGGCACACTCCTACCTGTATCCCCTCCGGGGGAACCTGTGGGCCTCGCACCGCGAGATCAAAGAGCTCCTGACGTTCTCCAGCCGCAGGAAGGCACCGCGGCCGGAGCCGGTGGCGTCGTCACCCGGGGGCGGCGGAGTCTCCGAGCGGGCCCCCGGCGCCCCGGAGGGCCCGGGACCGGCCCGGGGCTCCGGGGATCCCGGACCCGGGTACACGCCCGCACGCGTCATCGGACTGGTGCTCGGTCCGCTGCTCTTCGCGGTGACGCTCGTGTTCTTCGAGCCCGAGGGACTCTCGCCGGAGGCGCGGGCGGTCCTCGCCACCACCCTGTGGGTCGCGACCTGGTGGATCACGGAGGCGATCCCCATCCCGGTCACGTCCCTGCTCCCGATCGTGCTCCTGCCGCTGACCGGTGCGCTGGGCGGGGACGCCGTGGTCGCGGCGTACGGCAACGACATCATCTTCCTGTTCCTCGGGGGCTTCTCCCTCGCGATCGCGATGGAGAAGTGGAACCTCCACCAGCGCATCGCCCTCTCGATCGTCGCGGCGATCGGTACGAGTCCGCGCCGTATCGTCCTCGGGTTCATGGTCGCGACGGGCTTCCTGTCGATGTGGGTCTCCAACACGGCCGCCACGATGATGATGATCCCCGTGGGGCTGGCGGTCGTCTACCAGGCCGCCCGTTCGCTGCGGGGCGGGGAATTCGACGCGGACCTGCCGAAGTTCGAGAAGTCCATCGTCTTCGGTATCGGTTACGCGGCCACCATCGGCGGTCTCGGGACGCTCATCGGGACGCCGCCGCTCGCCATTCTCTCGGCGACCGTCGGGGAACTCTTCGGCGAGAGCATCTCGTTCGGCGGATGGATGGTGTTCGGACTCCCGATCGTCGTCGTCCTCCTGGCCTTCGCGTGGTTCTACCTGACCGGTGTCGTGTTCAAGGTCCGCTTCAAGCACCTCCCCGGCGGCAAGGAGATCATCCGGGGGGAGAGGAGGTCCCTCGGCAGGATGTCCGCCGAGGAGAAGGCCGTGCTCGTCGTCTTCCTCGGGGCGGCGTTCATGTGGGTGACCCGTTCGTTCCTCTGGGACGACCTCCTCCCGGGCATCAGCGACGGCGTGATCGCCGTCGTCGCCACGGTGGTGCTGTTCACGCTTCCGTCGCGCAACGACGAGGAGAGGAAGATCCTCCGTTGGGAGGACTCGAAGAAGATCCCCTGGGGGATCCTCCTGCTGTTCGGCGGCGGGCTGGCCATCGCCGCGGGGTTCGTCGAGACCGGCCTCTCCGCGTGGATCGGCGAGCAGCTGCGCACGCTCGACGGGATCGACGTGGTCCTGATCATCGTCATCGCCACCGCCCTCGTGCTGTTCCTGACGGAGATCACCTCCAACGCCGCGACGGCGACGATGATCCTCCCCGTCATGGCGGCCTTCGCGATCTCGCTGAACGTCCACCCCTACGCGCTGATGGTCCCCTGCGCGATGGCCGCGAACTGCGCGTTCATGCTTCCGGTGGGCACCCCTCCGAACGCGATCATGTTCGGCACCGGCCGGGTGACGATCATGGAGATGGTCAGGACCGGGTTCTGGCTGAACGTCATCGCCCTCGCCCTCATCGTCGCGGGCACGCTCTACATGCTGCCGCTCATGTGGGGGATCGACCTCATGTCCCTTCCCGCCGGGTTCCGGTGAGGCCTGGCCGGTGACACCGGCCCGGAGGGGAGGGGCGTGGACCCCGCCCCTCCGGGCCGGTTCCGCCGGGTGCTCCGCGCCGGTCCCGGGGGGCGCGTTCGCCGCCCGGTCCGGTCGCCGGCCGCCCACGCAGCACCGCCGCGTGCCCTCGGGGGCGGGACCGGACCCGCCCCCGAGGGCACGCCCGCGCCCGCGTCCGTGTCCCCCGTGCTCCTTCCGACGACCGCGGCGAAAGATCAGGACAAAGTCATTTCCGAAGGCGCCTGAGTCGAAAATCCCTTTTGTGAAATAGAAGAAGTTGTTCCACTCGTTGCTCCCTCGTCGGTGTTTTGTCGTGCCGGATAACGCAGTTCGGAGGGCCGTTCCGGGGGAAACGGAAAGAAAAGCCCTCCGGCGCGATAGATTCGCCGGTGGGCCGTATTTCAGGGTGTCGGGCACGGGGTGGTTTCTGTTCCCGTGCCCTGTGCCCCCTTCGGGAGAACGGTCCGTTCGGAAAACAGCAGCGGTCTGTCGACCTTCTTCCGTGAGGAGAGACGTGTGAGCATGGCGACGACGCCCGAGGACGACACGGACCGGAGGGCGAGCGCCGGCGCCGCCGCGCGCACCCCGCCGGGGACGGACCATGACGAGGGCTACTGGCGGTTCGTCACCTGGCTCGACGACGGCGGCGCCACCGTCGGCCTCACCGTCCATGTGGCCCGGTACGGGGTCGAGGACGCGGACGGCCGCCCCACCCACGCCCACGCCGCCACCTGGCACGTCCGCGACCGGGGGACGGGCCACCGTGCCGACGCCTCCTGGACGGACACCGCGTTCGTCGACCTGGCGCGCGCCGCGGCCGAGAACGACCCCTTCCTGGACCGCAGCGTGCGCGCCGCGATGCTGGACCTCCTCAAGCCCGGCGACGGGCTGTACCCCGACCGCGAGCTGCCCGGGCCCGTGGTGGCGGGCGGGGGCGGCCTCGACCTCGACTACGGCGGTGTCGTCCGCCTGCGCGCGGACGGGGACCGCCTCCTCCTCGACCTGCGCGGCGACGAGGGCTCCTGGCGCCTGCGTCTCACCCCCGCGGCGCCCGCGTCCCCCCACACGGCCGTGGACGGCCTCCCCTCGGCGCGGCCGTCCCGGGTCGTGCCGCGTGTCGTCGTGGAGGGGACCCGGACCGATGCCCACGGGGAGCGGCCCGTCCACGGTACGGGCTGGTACGAGCGCGTCCTGCCGGACGCTCCCCGCGACGCGGCCGGACCGGTCCCGGACAGCGAACCCGTGTGGACCCGTGCCGTGGCGCGCCTGGACGACGGATGGACCGTCACCGCCACGCGGCGCGGCCGGGTGGACGCCCTCACGGGGCGGACCCGCACCGAGCCGGTGGAGGTCCTGCTGCACTCGCCGGAGGGGGGTTGCACGACGGTGCGGGCGAGCGTGACCGACGCCGCGACCTGGACCTCCCTGGCCAGCATGCGCGTCCACGTCACCGAGTGGTTGATCGAGGCCCACGGCGGTCTGCGCCTGCGGGTGCGGGCGTGGTCCCCCTCCCAGGAGTCCCGCGCCCTCCTCCACGGCACCGGCACCCTCGTGGCCCACGCCGACGTCGAGGGCGTCCGGGGCGGTGTGCCCGTCCGCGGACGCGGACACCTGGAATCCCGCCCGGCCGGCAGGATCACGCGCTTCGAGCCCCACATGCGCGGTATAGAGGCCGTGGTGAGGGAGGAGCTGAGGCGCGTCTACCCCGACCGCCCGGACCGGGACGCCCTCACCGCACTCGCGGGTCTGGAGGAGCACCCCGGGGTGCTCGGCGCCTCGACGGCGGACGACCTGCACGCCGCGCTCGTCCGCCCCCTCCGCCACACCACGGACGGCGCGGGCAAGGGCATGCGGACCTACCTGTGGTTGCAGATCGTGGACCTGTACGGAGGAGACCCCCAACGGCTCCGGCCCATGCTCGCGGTCATCGAGGCACTCCAGACGGGCAACCTCATGATCGACGACATCCAGGACCGCTCGCCCATGCGCAGGGGGCGGCCCGCCGCCCACACGGTGTTCGGGGACGCGCTGACGATCAACGCCGGGACGCACGCCTACTTCCTCGTCGACCAGGTCCTCCCCCCGCTCGTGCGCGGGGACGACCGCCTGCTCCTGGCCGTGTACCGGATCGTCATGGGCATCATGCGCGCCGGGCACGCGGGCCAGGCCCTGGACATCACCGGCCACGCCGCCGCGATGGACGAGGCTGTGCGCACCGGTGAGGCCGGCCCCCTCCTGAGCCGGATCCGCACCGCCCACCTCCTCAAGACGGCCCTGCCCATACGCAGCCTGGTCGAGATCGCCGCGCTCCTGTCCGGGGCCTCAGAGGAGCAGCTCCGGGGCGTCCGCGTCTACGGGGAGAAGGTCGGCCTGGCCTTCCAGATCGGAGACGACATGCTGGACCTGAGGGGGGTCACCGTGCGCGACCCCTCCGGAGCGCTGACGTCCACCAAACTCCGGGCCGAGGACCTGAGGGAGGGCAAGGTGACGATGCCCCTGGCCCACGCCGTCGCCCTCCTGCCCCCCGACCGCGTACGCGTGATCTGGGAACGCGTGCGGACAGGCGTGGCGGACGAGGCGGAGGCCGCGGAGATCGCCGACGAGCTCATCGCCTGCGGCGCGGTGCGGGCCTGCGAGGACGAGTGCCGCGCGCTGGTCGACGAGGGCTGGGGGCGGTTGCGGGGGGACCTGCCCCGGAACTGGTCGGCGCTGGGGCTCCACGCCCTGGGAACCTGGGCCGTCCACCGGAACGCGGAGTGCTGAGCATGGTACGTTCCGCGTCACCGAGCCCGCAGGGGACGGCCGGCACGCCCGCGCCCGCCACGTCCACGCTGAGCGTCCGCGGCGTCCACAAGTCCTACGGCCACCACCGCGTACTCCGCGGCGCCGACCTGGAACTGCCCCCGGGGTGCCTGGGCGGCGTGGTCGGCGAGAACGGCGCCGGCAAGTCCACCCTCCTGCGCATCCTCGCCGGACAGCTGTCGCCCGACCGGGGGGAGGTGGCCTACGCCGGGCGGCTGGGGTACTGCCCCCAGCACACGGTCCTCAACCCGTCCTTCACCGTGGAACAGCACCTGCGGTTCTTCCAGGTCGCCTACGACCTGCCGGACCTGGCGCTGGCCCACGAGCTCATGGACCTCCTGTCGTTCGCCGGGTACCGGCGCCACCGTGTGGGCTCCCTCAGCGGGGGGACCCGGCAGAAGCTCAACCTCACCCTGGCCCTCATGCACGATCCGCCCCTGCTGCTCCTCGACGAGCCCTACCAGGGCTTCGACTGGGAGACCTACGAACGCTTCTGGGAGCTGGCCGCCCGCCTGCGCGACCGGGGCCGGTCGGTGCTGGTGGTCTCCCACATCGCCTTCGACACGACCCGCTTCGACCGCCTGTGGCGACTGGAACAGGGCCGACCGGTACCGGCGTCCACAGGAGCGGGGGAGGGGCGGTGAACGTGCGTCGGGCCTGGGACCGCTATTGGACCGCGACGGTGTTCGCGGTCACCGAGCACCTGCGCAACCGCCTGGCCCTCGTGCTCGTGCTGGGCTTCGTGCCGCTGTGGATCACCCTGGTCCACCTGGTGATCGCCGACGGCGACGTCACGTTCCTGCTGCGCGCCAGCGGCGAGCACCTGACGGTGAACGGCAACCACATCAGCCAGATCTCGGGGGCCGTCAACGCCGTCACGCTCATCGTCGGCTTCATGATGTTCATCGTGACGTTCCGGTCGGTGGGCTTCGACCAGCGGCTGGTCCTGGCGGGCTATCCCCGCAGTCACCTGCTGGCGGGCAAGCTCACGGCGCTGGTCCTGGCCACGGCGGCGGTGTGCGCCTACGCCACGGCGGTGACGGCCGTGTACTGGACCCCCGAGCGGCCGGTGGCGCTGTGGATGGCGCTGTGCGGGGCCGCGCTCGCGTTCGGCGGGATCGGGATCGCCCTCGGGGCGGCCCTGCGCGGGGAGCTGGAGGGCATGTTCGTCGTCATCATGCTCAGCATCATCGACATGGGGCTCCAGAACCCGGTGGCCAACCCCGCCGCCGACAGCGACATCGTGCGCTACCTGCCCGCCTACGGGACCATGCAGTCGGGAACGGCGGCGGGGTTCGTGGAGGACGTCCCGTGGGCCCACATGGCGCTGGGGCCGCTGTGGTTCGTGTGTGCGGTGGTGGTGGCAGGGACGGTGCTGTGGATGCGCACCCGTGACCGCCGCTCGCCCCTGGCCGGGATGCGCAGGGGTGTTCCGCGGCGGGGATGAGGGACGCCCCGCCGAACCGCCGTGCGCGGCGCCCCCGGGGGCAGGTCCCGCGGCCACCGGGAGGGGCGACCCCCTCCCGGCGGCCGCAGGACCTGGACGGTCCGCGGAACACGGCCCGGGCCCGGTCAGAACCAGAACCACTGGATCGGGTTCATGCCGTAGACGGCGACGAACGCGCCGCCGACGACCGCGGTGACGGCCACCGAGGTCAGGACCGGGCGCCGCGCGGGAAAGCGCCGAGCGCACGCCCACACCAGGAAGGCCAGGCCCGCGGCGACGGACGCGCTCCAGTAGGCCACCGAGGTGGTCTCGGCGATCACGAGGTGCCCGTAGACCCCCTCGCCGATGAGCACACCGCTGAGCATGCCCGTGCCCCAGGGGGCGAAGCCGGTGCGAAAGCGCAGGGAGTGGGCCGTCAGGCCGAGGAAGGGGCCCACCAGGACGGCCGCGGTGAGCCAGAAGGCCGTGGTGCCCGTCGAGGCGTGGTAGCCGCGCAGGACCGAGGCCAGGTCGTAGCCGAGCATCATGCACGCCAGCGCCGCCGCGGCGGCGGCCACGGCCGCCCACCGGCGCCGGGGCAGCAGGGCGAGGAGGAACGCCGCCACGCTCCAGGAACCGCTGGAGTTGCTCAGGGAGTTCAGGTGGAAGGGCAGCCATCCCTGGCTGAAGGAGGTCAGCGCGCCGATGGCCAGCCCGCCGAGCGCGGCCGCGGCGAGGGCGCCCACGGAGGCGGCGAGGCCGGGGGGCGTCGGGTGCGGGGTCGTCGTAGAGGTGCTCATGCCTGCGTCATCGCCTCTCCGGGCCCGCCGGGTTCGGCGGCGGGGGCAACGAATTCATGACGCCGCCCGGGCCCCTCGCGGTGGCGGCCCCGGCGCAGGGCCGTGCTCGCGTCCCCGCCCGCACGGCGCGCAGCGCGGGCGGCGCCCGGGCGCCCCCGGGCACGGAGGCGCAGCGGCGACCGCGACACGAGGACCGCCGCGCCGGGCAGCGCGGCGACCAGGGAGAGGAGGCCGTAGAGCACCGAGACCGTCACCCCGGTGGCGGCGCCCAGGCCGGCCGCGCCGAACGCCAGCGCCGTGACCGCCTCGCGCGGCCCCCAGCCGCCGACGTTCACCGGCAGGCTCATCGCCAGCAGGGCCAGCACCACCAGGGGGACCAGCTGCTGCACCGGCGCGGTGACACCGGCGAGGCGCGCCGCCACCGCGAACAGGGTCACGTGCCCGGCCAGCGCCGCCGCGGACAGCAGAACCACGCGCGGCCAGCGCGCGAACACCCCCGAGCGGACGTCGGCCGCGGCGGTGCGCAGGGCCCGCCACCAGCGGGTTCCGCGGGCACGGCCCGCCCGCAGGCCGAACGCCGCCGCCAGGGCGACCGCCGCGACCGAGCCCGACGCCGCCCCCACCGCCCACAGGCCCGGACCGAGCAGCGCGGCCGGAAGGGCGAGGAGCAGCGCGGCTCCCGTCGCGGCCAGCACCGCCTGCCCCACCATGCGCTCCAGGACCACAGCGCGCACGCCCCGCCCGAGGTCGCCGCTGGACCGGCCGTGGCCGACCGCGCGGTTCACGTCCCCGAGCACCCCGGCGGGCAGCACCGCGTTCAGGAACACGGACAGGTAGTAGTCGGCCACCGCGCGCCGGAACGGGAGGCGCAGGCCCACCCCGAGCGCCACCTCCCGCCAGCGGCACGCGCACAGCACCGTCGTCGCCGCGCCGATCCCCAGGGCGGTCAGGACCGGGCCGGCGCCCACGGCCGAGAAGGCGTCGGTGAACGTCCCGCCGGGGAACCACCACACCACCGCCGCCAGGATCGCGGCCCCGGCCGAGGTCCGGGCCCACACCCGCCACCGGCGGGACGGGGCGCCGCCGGTTCGCGGCCCCTCCCGTGTCCCCCGTGCGGTCGTGGCGGTCATGCGCTCGTCGCCCCTCCGACGTCGGCGGGCCCGGCGGGGCCGCCGCGGTCCACCGTGCCTTCTCCGGGCGGCCGCGGCGTGCTCCGAGGGCGTGCCGGTTCCGCGCCCGGGCGCCCCGTCCGACCCGGAGGGGCGTATGTCCCGCACCTACCCGGGGCGGCGCGCCCGTATCCCGCCGCGGACGGCCCCGGCCGCGCCGCGCTCATCCGCGGGCCGGGGGACGCGGGAGCACCAGCAGGTCGGTGTGGTGGACCGTCACGCCGAGCTCCCCCCGAGCGCACTCCTCCAGCCTCCGCTCCAGGTACGCGGCGCCGGGGAGCGAGGGGTCCTGCTCGACGGCGGCGCCCGCCCAGCCCCGCAGCCAGGCCCGCGTCAGCGCCGCGTCCCCGGGCCCCAGGCGCCACGGGCTCGGGAACATCCGCACCTGCCGACCCAGGCCCTCGAACGCGGCGGCCGCGGCCCCGGCCGCCTCCGGTCCCAGCCGGCCCTCCCGCCTCTGGTGGGCGTCGAACGCCTCCGCGAACGCCGCGTCCGACGGGTCCCCGGGCGAGAACTCCACCCGCCCGACCACCGAGATCGAGAACAGCGCCGGGCACCCGGAGGCGGACACCGCCTCCGCGAGCGCCGCGACCTCGGCCCCGGTGAGCAGGTCGAGGAGCGCCGAGGCCACCACGAGGGTCACCCCCTCCAGGTCGCGGGCGCACAGCGCCGCCACGTCCCGGCGGAGGGTCCGCACGGAATCGGCGGGGACCCGCCTCCCCGCCTCCTCCAACAGGGCCGGGTCGCGGTCGAACAGGAGCCAGCGCTGGGGCCGGGGCAGCCGCGGCCCCAGCCAGCGCCCCAGCGACCCCGTCCCGCAGCCCAGGTCGGCGACCACCCGCCCGTGGCCGGCCAGGAGCGCGAGCGGGGCGGTGGAGCGGGCCCGCGCGTCCGCGCCCTCGCGCAGGGCCAGCCACTCCGGCGCGAACGCCGGGACACCGGTCGTGCTCAAGGCGTCGCCTCCCCGTCCAGGACGGCCGCCATGCGCCGGGCCGTCTCCTCCCATCCTGCCAAGCCCTCCCGCCGTTCGCGGGCCGAACGCCCCAGACGGGAGCGGAGGCCGGGGTCGGTGAGCCAGCGGCGCAGGGCGGCGGCCAGGGCCCCCGGGTCCCCGGGAGGAACCAGCAGCCCCGGACGGGAGCCGTCCGGGGCGGAGCCCAGCGCCTCGGGCACCCCGCCCACCGATGTCGCGGCCACGGGGACGCCCCGGGCCAGCGCCTCGGTCACGACCATGCCGTAGGTCTCCCCGCGCGAGGGCAGGACGAGGAGGTCGCAAGCGGTGTAGGCGGCCTCCAGGTCCGCGCCGGTGAGGGGACCGGTGAAGGCCACCCGGTCCGCGAGGCCGTGCTCGCGGACCAGGCCGCGGAGGCGGGCCGCGTGTGCCCCCGCGTCCCCGGACGGGACCGGGCCGACGCACGCGCATCCCCAGGGCAGGTCCGCCAGCGCGGCGAGCGCGGACACGAGGACGTCGTGCCCCTTGCGCGGGGTCACCGAGGCCACGCACAGCAGGCGCGTGCCGTCGCCGACGGGGGAGAGGGGCGCAGGGTCCGCGCCGGGCTCGACCACGTGCACGCCTTCCACCCCGTGGTGGGCGGACACCCGCCGTGCCGCCCACCGGCTCGTCGCCACCACGGCGGAGGCGGCCCGCAGGACCGCACGCTCACGCGAGTCCAGGGCGGCGGCCCGCGCCTCGGGAAGCCCCGTCTCGTCGGCCAGCGGCAGGTGCACCAGGACCACCAGCCGCAACCGGGGCGCGTGGGGGAGCAGGACCTCGGGCACCCCGCAGGCGACGAGGCCGTCCAGGAGCACCGCGGCCCCGTCGGGGACGCCCTCCAGCACGCGGGAGAGGCCGGCCCGCGCGGCGGGGTCCGCGACGGGCCAGGCCCCGGGCACCGCCTCCTCCCGCACCGGGCGTCCCAGCCCGGCGAGGGCCTCGCGCAGGCGGCGGTCGTAGACCCCGCCGCCGCTGGGAGCGCCCCCGTGCGGGACGACGAGGACGGTCCTCACAGTTCGCGCTCGTAGCTCGCCCAGGCCACGTGCGACTCGTGCAGGGTGACCGCGACCGAGTCCAGGCCCCGCGCCCTCGCGTCGATGCGCTCCACCAGCCGGTCCGCGACGACCCTGGCCAGGAACTCCGTGGTGGTGTTCACCCCGGCGAAGTCCGGTTCCTCGTCCAGGTTGCGGTAGTTGAGCTCGGCGACCAGCCCTCCCAGTTCACGGGTGGCCAGGCCGATGTCCACCACGATGTTGTCCGCGTCGAGTTCGCGGCGGCGGAAGGTGGCGTCCACGACGAACGTCGCCCCGTGCAGCCGCTGGGCGGGGCCGAACACCGCTCCGCGGAAACTGTGGGCGACCATCAGGTGGTCGCGGACGGTGACGCTGTACATCGGCGGGCTCCTCTGCGGTGGGGGCCGGCCGGACGTTCCGGCCGGCGTCGTGGTGGGGAAGGCCGTTCGGCGGGCGCGGACGCACGTCCGGTCCGCCCGCGCCCGTACGCGGGACGCGGGTTCGACCGGTCGACGTGGTGGCCGACCACGGCCGCGCCCGCGCCCGCGCGGGACGCGGCGGCGTTCAGGGCTCCGGGTAGACGATGCGGTGGCACAGGGCGGGGAGGCTCCCGTCGGCGAGGCGCGGCATCACCGCCGGCAGCTCCTCGAACGGGCTCTCCCCGGTGACCAGTGCGTCGAAGACGGGGTCGGACAGCAGCTCCAGTGCGAGGTCGAGACGGTCGCCGTGCCCCCGCGACCCCCGGCGCGCGGGGGAGACCGCCCCGACCTGGCTGGAGCGCACGGTCAGGCGGCGCGAGTGGAAGCCCTCGCCCAGGGGCACGCACACCCGCCGGTCCCCGTACCAGCTCATCTCCACCACCTCCCCCTCGTCGCGGACCAGCTCCAGGGAGCGCTCCAGCCCCGCGGGGTCGGCGCTGGTGTGGAAGACCCGGTCGCGCCCGACGCCGGCGTCCCCGGGGAGCGCGAACTCCACCCCGAGCCGCTCCGCCAGGTCCGCGCGCCCGGGGTCGACGTCCACCAGCTGCACCCGCACCCCCGGCACCCGGGAAGCCAGCCGGGCCACGGTGCACCCGACCATCCCCGCGCCGACCACCGTCAGCCGGTCGCCGAGCAGCGGCGGGGCGTCCCACAGCGCGTTCACCGCCGTCTCCACCGCCCCCGCCAGGACCGCACGCCCCGGGGGCACGTCCCCGGGCACCGGCCGCAGCGCCCCGACCGGGAGCACGAACCGCGTCTGGTGCGGGAACAGGCTGAACACCGTCGTGCCCACCAGGTCCGGCGCGCCCTCCTCCACGACGCCGACGTTGAGGTAGCCGTACTTGAACGCGGAGCCGAAGTCCCCCTCCTGGAAGGGCGCCCGCATCACCTGCCGCTGGCTCGGCGGCACCGCGCCGCGGAACACCAGGGCCTCGGTGCCCCGGCTCACCCCCGAGTACAGGGAGCGCACCACCGCCTCGCCGGGCCCGGGAGGGGGCAGCACGCCCTCCCGGATCTCGCCCTCGCCGGGCGACCCCACCCAGAACGCCCGTGCCGTACGGCTCATGACCCTCCTCCTCGCCGTGCGCCGGTCCCGTGTCCGACGGCCCGCGTGCCGCCCGCCCCCGGCCCGGCCCGCCACAGCCCCGCCACGTCGCGCCCGAAGGACCAGGCCAGCAGTGCCAGGGCGCCCGCGGCCAGGGCCGTCGCACCCCCCGCGGGAACGACCGGGGCGGCGGCCGCCACCAGGGCCACGCCCTGGACGGCGGCCACCGCCTTGCGCGCCCGGCTCGGCGCCAGCGGTCCGCGCATCCACGGCGCCGCCCGCCCGGCGGCGACGAACGCGTACCGCATCGCGCCGATCGCCAGCACCCACCACCCCAGCTCCGCGGCCACCCGCACGCTCAGCACCAGGATCAGGAAGGCGTCCGCCTCCATGTCGAACCGCGCCCCGAACGACGACTCGGTCCCCGTGCGCCGGGCGACCAGGCCGTCCACGAGGTCCAGGGCCAGGGCGACCGACGCCAGGGCGACCAGGGGCCAGGCCGGACCGCCGTCCGCCACCAGGGCGACCACGCCGCCGATGAGCACCGACCGCGCCAGCGTCACCAGGTCCGCGGGACCCAGCCGGGACCGCCCGGACCTGCGCACCGCCCACGCCACGGCGGCCGCCCCCGCCAGCAGGAAGCCGGTACCGGCCGCCCAGCCCGCCGGGCCCAGGCCCGGGGCCCACGCGAGCAGCACCAGCAGCGCCGCCTGCGCGCACGCGGCGGCCCCCAGGGCCGCGGGATCACCCACGCGGACCGTCCAGGTGCGGGAGGTCGTGGCCCAGCCGGTCCCGCTTGGCGGTCAGGTACGCCACGTTCTCCCGGCGTGCGGGCATCAGCAGCGGAACCCGGGAGGCCACCTCCACCCCGTGCTCCCGGAGCGCCCGCACCTTGGCCGGGTTGTTCGACAGGAGCCGCACCGACCGCACCCCCAGGTGGAGCAGGATCCGCGCGGCCGGACCGTAGTCGCGCACGTCCACGGGCAGCCCCAGGGCGGTCGCCGAGTCCACGGTGTCCAGGCCGTGCGCGTCCTGGACGGCGAGGGTGCGCACCTTCTCCACCAGCCCGATACCGCGTCCCTCGTGTCCGCGCAGGTACACGACCACGCCCCGTCCCTCGGCGCAGATCAGGTCCAGGGCGGCCTCCAGCTGGTCCCCGCACTCACAGCGCAGCGCTCCGAAGACGTCGCCGGTCACGCACTCCGAGTGCGCCCGGGCCAGCACGTCCTCGCCCCCGCACACCTCGCCCAGGACCAGCGCGGCGTGCTCCCGGCCGTCGGAGGGGTCCCGCAGGGCCACGATGCGGAACGGCCCCCGCCTGGTGGCGAGCTCCGCCTCGGCCACGGCCGCGGGGCCCACGGCCGGCGCTCCCGTGCCCAGCCCCTCCGGCCCCGCCCCGTCCGAACGGCTCCCGTCCGCCCCGCCCACGCCCTGACAGCTCATAAGCCCCCTCGATCCGTCTCGGAACAGCGGCCACACACGCCCGGTGCCCGGTGGCCCCCCGGGGAAAACCTCGCACAGGTCGGGCGCGGGTCCGGGGAGGCGCGGGCCGGGGGCGGCGGGGGCTCCGCCCCGTCCCCGGGCCGGCGCGGGCGCTCCCCGGCCCGTCCGGCCGAAGGCGTCGGGGCCCGTTCCGCGGGCCGCCCCGCTCCGCCCTCCACGACCGGGGGCAGGTCGGGGGCCTTGGCTGGAAAGCGCTTGCCCAGTAGGGTGGGCCACCCCGGCACGAGGAGGCGCCGCCCGTGGACATCCCCCGGAGCCCCGTCCTGAGAAGAAGCCCCCTGGTCGCAGGTGTGTGCGCGGTCGTCCTGGCCGCCTCCGCCGGCCCCGCCCCGGCCGAGCCGCGGGACGGCCCGGGGATCCGGCTGGAGCGGCTGGACCGGGGCCTGGTCGCGGTCCAGGCCGAGGACGGCGTCCTCCTGAGCTGGCGGCTGCTCGCCCACGAGGTCACCGGGCACACGGACACCGGGCTCAGGGGGCCGAGGTTCGCCGTGTACCGGGACGGCAGGGGCATCGCGACCGTGGCGGACAGCACCAACCTCCTCGACCCCGGGGGCTCGGAGGACTCCCGGTACGAGGTCGTGCCGCTGCCGAGGAGCTCCGGCGGACGGCTCGACATCGGTCCCGCCGGCGAGGCGTCCGTGTGGGCGGACGGCCACCACGACCTGCCCCTGCGCAAGCCGGAGGGCGGCACGACCCCGGCGGGGGAGAGGTACGGGTACACCGCCAACGACGTGGCCGTGGGAGACGTGGACGGCGACGGCCGGTACGAGTTCGTCGTCAAGTGGGAGCCCACCAACGCCAAGGACGTCTCCCAGCGGGGGTACACCGGCAACACCTACGTGGACACCTACACCCTGGAGGGCGAACTGCTGCACCGCGTCGACCTGGGCGTGAACATCCGCTCGGGGGCGCACTACACCCAGTTCCTCGTCTACGACCTCGACGGCGACGGACGGTCCGAGCTGATGCTCAAGACCGCGCCGGGGACCAGGACGCTGTCCTTCGACGGGGACGGGGGCGTGACGGAGGAGTACGTGACGCTGCCGGAGGAGGACGTCGCGGCCGGCCACGGCCACGGCGACGACCACCGGATGAGCGCGGCGGACTACCACGAGCACCTGGTCGGGATGTTCCAGGACTGGCACGGGCACCCCGAGGTGGTGGCGGGGAACTGGCCGGGCACCGTGGAGGAGGCCCTGGGCCTGGAACCGGAGTACGACCACCCGCTCGACAGGGACGACGCCGCCGCGCTCGCGGACTTCTTCGTGGACGAGTACGCCCCGGGGCGCAGCGGGCGCAACCTGCTCCGGGAGTTCGAGGGCTTCGTCGTGGACGGCCCGGAGTACCTGACCGTCTTCGACGGCCTGACCGGCGCGGAGCTGGACACCGTCCGCTACGAGCCGGGCCGGGGCGACGACGGGCTCCTGTGGGGCGACTACGCCATGGCGCGCATCGAACCGGGCAACCGGGTCGACCGCTTCCTGGCGGGCGTGGCCTACCTGGACGGCGAGCGCCCGTCGGCGGTGTTCGCCCGGGGCTACTACACGCGCTCGGCCGTGGCGGCCTACGACTTCGACGGCGAGTCGATCCGCCGCCGCTGGCTGGCAGACAGCGGACACGTCCCGATGGACAACCCCTTCGACGCCTCGCCGCACGCGGGCCGGGGCTCGGACCCCGCGCTGGGCGCGCTGGCCGGACAGGGGTTCCACTCCCTGGACGTGGCCGACGTGGACGGGGACGGGCGCCAGGAGATCGTCTACGGAGCGGCGACGCTGGACGACGACGGGACGCTCCTGTACTCCTCGCACGCCCCCGGGCCCCCCGGAAGCGCGGTGGAGGGCGAGTACACCAAGCTCGGGCACGGCGACGCGATGCACGTGGGGGACCTCGACCCGGACCGGGACGGCCTGGAGGTCTGGACGGTGCACGAGGGGGGCGCGCACGCGCCCTACGGCTTCGCGATGCGCGACGCCGCCACGGGGGAGGTCCTCTTCGGCGGGTACACGGGCGTGGACACCGGCAGGGCCATGGTCGGCGACATCGACCCGGACGTCCCCGGGCTGGAGGCGTGGTCCTCGATGCCGCCCGGCGACGACGTCGAGGCCGGGCTGTGGAGCGCCGGCGGGGAGTACCTGGGGGACAGGACCCCGGGCACCGACATGAGCATCCGCTGGGCCGCCGACATGACCACCCAGGTCGTGGAGCGCACCGGGACCGGGGAGCAGGCGCAGGTCCCGGCGGTCGTGGACTGGAGGCGCGGCACGCTGCTCACCGCGGAGGGGACCCTCACCAACAACGGGACGAAGGGGAACCCCGCCCTCGTCGCGGACGTGCTCGGCGACTGGCGGGAGGAACTGGTCCTGCGCACCGCGGACAGCACGGCCCTCAGGATCCACACGAGCACCGAGGTGACCGACCGCAAGCTTCACACGCTCATGCAGGATCCCCAGTACCGGGTGGGCGCGGCCCGGCAGCAGACCGGTTACAACCAGCCCGCCCAGCCGTCCTTCCACCTGGGGTCGGACACCGACTGGGCGAGGGTCCCGGTGCCCGACGCCGTGTACCCGGAGTAGCCGTCGGGCGTGCCGGCGGCCGGGGCCGTCGCGCGGGGCCCCGGCCGCCGCCCGGTTCGGCCGCCGGCCGCGGCCCCGGGGCCTGCGCTACCGTGCGGACTCCGGCACCCGGCCGCGCACCGTGCCCGGGAGCGGTGCCGGGCGGAGGAGGGCGCGCGGATGGGCTCGGTGGGCGAGGTGCTGCTGGCGGTCCTGGTCGTCGCCGTGGTGGGCGTGGTCCCGCTGGTCGTCATGGGGGCGGGCATGGTGCGCGAGATGCGGGACGGGTCCGGTCCCGGCGACGGCCACCGGGGCGGGGGCGAGGGCGGGTCCGGGGGCGGTGACGGCGGGGGAGGGGGCGGCGGCTGCTGAGAGCCCCCGGCCACGGCCCCGCGGACCCCCGCCGATCCGGTCCGTCATCGGCATCGCGGTGCGGGTGCGCAGCTCGTACCCGCCCACGGCCGGGACGCCGCGCGGTCAGGAGCGGTACGCGGCGGTGGACCCCCGCACCACCAGCTCCGGGGTGAAGAGGACGCGCTCGTGCCGGTGGCCGGGGTCGTCGAGCTCCGAGCGGAGCAGCCGCATCGCCGCGCGCCCGAGGTCGTACTTGGGCTGGGCGACGGTGGTCAGCCCCGGGTGGACCAGGTCGGCGAGGTCGACGTTGTCGTAGCCGACCACCGAGATGTCGTCCGGCACGCGCAGGCCGCGCCGCCCCAGGCCCTTCATGAGGCCGAGGGCGAGCTGGTCGTTGGCGCAGAACACCGCCTGCGGCCGCTGGCGCGGACCGCCGGCCAGCACCGCGTCCACGGCGCGTTCGCCCTGCTGGGGGTTGAGCAGCGGCTGTTCGACCACCCGGACGTGGGCGCCGGGGTCCATGCCGGACTCCGTGAAGGCGTCGAGCAGCCCCTGGTGGCGGCGCCGCACCTGCTCGATGGCGAAGGGCCCGGTCAGGAAGGTGACCCGCTCGTGTCCCAGGCCGATGAGGTGGCGCCCCGCGGCGAGGCCGCCCGCGTGGTTGTCGACGCTGACGCTGCACCCGACGTCCTCGGCGACGTCGCCCCGGTCCAGCGCGACCCAGGAGGTGCCCTGGTGGCTCAGCCACAGCAGGTCGGACAGGTCGTCGTCCACCGGCATCACCACCGCGCCCGCGGCGCGCTGCTCGGCGAGCAGGCGCACGTTGCGCCGCTGCCTGTCCTGGGCCTCGGCGGAGTTGAGGAGCACCACGGCCAGCCCCGCCCCGGCGGCCTCGTCCTCCACGCCGCGCGCGACCTCCGTGAAGAAGGGGTTGGTGACGTCCAGGACGAGCAGGCCCACGGATCCGCTGCGGCCCGACCGCAGGCTGCTGCCGGAGGAGTTGCGCACGTAGTCGAGCTCGGCGATGGCGGCCTCGACCCTGGCCCTGGTGGCCTCGGCGACGCGCTCGGGGCGGTTGAGGACGTTGGAGACGGTGCCCGGGGAGACCCCGGCGTGCCGGGCGACCTCGGTGATGCCCACGGAGGGGCGGGTGGATCGGGGCCTGGTGGACAAGGAGCTTCTCCCGGGGCGTGTTCGGACGGTCATCAGGGAACTGCGCGAACGCATGCTACTGATCCGGCCCCGATGCGCGGGGCATCATGCTCACACCCGGATTGAAACGTGTCAACAACCATCCCGTGACGGGGCCTTCCCGCGCCTCGGTATCCGGGGTCGGCCGACCTCCTCCCGAAGGCCGTTACCAGGGCGATACCTGGCAATTCCATAGTGATCCTCTTGACGGGGGTGTGTGTTCCACTTAACATCCCCTTCATATTAAAACGTTTTTGTAATGTTCGACGGATCCCCGTCGAACCAGCACCGGAGAAGGAGGGCACGTGGACCCGACAGAGGTCCCTCCACCCCTCGCGCTGGTGGACGTCACCAAGTCCTTCGGGAGCGTCAGGGCCCTGCGGGGGCTGTCCCTGGAACTGCGCCCCGGGGAGATCCACGCGCTGGTCGGCGAGAACGGGGCCGGCAAGTCCACCCTGGTCAAGACCATCGCTGGCGTACACCGGCCCGACAGCGGGCAGCTCCTGGTCGACGGGGTCCCGACCGCTTTCGGGGCGCCGGCCGACGCCCAGCGCGCCGGCGTCGCCGTCATCCACCAGGAGCCCACCCTGTTCCCCGACCTGTCGGTCGCCGAGAACATCTTCGTCGGCCGCCAGCCCCTCACCCGCCTGCGCACCATCGACCGCAAGCGCATGCGGAGCGACACCGGGGAGGCCTTCGCCCGCCTCGGCGTCGGCATGGACCCCGACCGCCCCGCACGCGGCCTCTCCATCGCCGACCAGCAGCTCGTCGAGATCGCCAAGGCCCTCACGCGGCGCGCCCGGGTCCTGGTCATGGACGAGCCCACGGCCGCACTCTCCGGGGTGGAGGCCGAACGCCTCTTCACCGTCGCCCGCACCCTGCGCGACTCCGGGGCGGCCCTGCTGTTCATCTCCCACCGCTTCGACGAGGTCTTCGCCCTCTGCGACCGCATCACGGTCGTCCGCGACGGCGCGTTCGTCTCCTGCGACCCCACCCCCGACCTGGACGTGGACACCGTCGTGCGGCGCATGGTCGGACGCGACGTCACCAGCCTCTACCCCAAGGAGGACGCCGAGCGCGGCGACACCGTCCTGGAGGTCGACGGACTCACACGCCGCGGCGTGTTCGCCGACGTGTCCTTCCGGGTGAGGGCCGGCGAGATCGTGGCCCTGGCCGGCCTCGTCGGCGCCGGGCGCAGCGAGGTCGTCCGCGCGGTCTTCGGCGTCGACCGCTACGACGCGGGCGCCGTCCGCGTCCACGGCACGCCCCTGCCCGCGGGCCGCCCCAGGGCGGCCATGGCCGCGGGCATGGCCCTGGTCCCCGAGGACCGCCGCCAGCAGGGCCTGGTCATGGAGTCCTCCATCGAACGCAACGCGACCGCCACCCGCCGCCGGCCCCTCAGCCGCTTCGGCCTCCTGCGCCCGCGCGCCGAGCGCGACTCCGCCCGCGAGTGGGGCGAACGGCTCGAACTCCGCTACGGCCGCATCGACGACCCCGTCTCCACCCTCTCCGGCGGCAACCAGCAGAAGGTCGTCCTCGCCAAGTGGCTCTCCACCGAGCCGAGGGTGCTGTTCGTGGACGAGCCCACGCGCGGCATCGACGTCGGGACCAAGGCGGAGGTCCACCGCCTGCTCTCCACCCTCGCGGGACGGGGGCTCGCCATCGTCATGGTCTCCAGCGAGCTCCCCGAGGTCCTCGGCATGGCCGACCGGGTCCTGGTCATGCACGAGGGCAGAATCACCGCCGAGATCGACCGCGCCGACGCCGACGAGGAGTCCGTCATGTACGCGGCCACCGGACAGCGACCGAACGGGGCCGCCCGATGAACGCACCCCCCACCGCCCCCGGGGTCTCCGCGGCGGCCCCTCCCCGGACCCCCGGACGCCCGGCCCGGCGCCGGTGGCAGTTCCGCGAACTCGGCGTGCTGCTCGCGGTCGTCCTGCTGATCGCCGCCACCTGGCTGCACAACCCAGGGTTCCTGTCCGCCCAGGGCGTCCGCGACCTGTTCCTGGGCGCCACCGTCCTGGCGGTCCTGGCCGCCGGCCAGGCCCTCGTCCTCATCACCAGGAACGTCGACCTCTCGGTCGGATCGGTGATGGGGCTGTCGGCCTTCGGCACCGGCGCCCTCTTCGTGGCCCTCCCCGGCCTGCCGGTCCCCGTGGCCATGCTCGCCGGCATCCTCATCGGCCTCGCGTGCGGGCTGGCCAACGGCCTGCTCGTCACGACCGCACAGGTACCCGCACTGGTCGTCACGCTGGGCACCCTCTACGCCTACCGGGGCCTCGGCCACTGGTGGGCGGACGGCGGCCAGGTCAACGCCACCGACATGCCCGCGTCCTTCCTGCTCCTGGGCCGGGTCGGCGTCCTCGGCGTACCGCTGCCGGCCGCGATCGCCATCGCGGTGGTCGCCGCCGTCGGCTTCTACCTCGCCAACCACCGCTCCGGCCGCGAGCTGTACGCCATCGGCTCCAACGCCGACGCGGCACGCCTGTCCGGCATCCCGGCGGGGCGCCGGATCATCCTGGCCTTCGCCGCCAACGGAGCCCTGGCGGGCCTCGCCGGGGTCCTGTTCGCCGCCCGCTACGGCACCGTCGACTCCACCGTCGGCACCGGCATGGAACTCCAGGTGGTGGCCGCCGCGGTCGTCGGCGGCGTCGCCATCGCCGGCGGCGTCGGCACCGTCTACGGAGCCGCCCTCGGCGCCGTCCTGCTCACCACCATCACCGCCGCCCTGCCCATCTGGCAGATCAACCCGTTCTGGCACCAGGCGGTGGTGGGCACGCTCATCCTGGCCGCCATCGGCCTGGACCGGCTGCTCGCGCTGCGCACGGCGCGCAAGCTTCGAGGAGGAGGTGCCCGTGGCGCCTGAACGCACCGCCGCCCCGGCCCGGGCGGCCGCACCGGACACGCGGACGGCCGGCTCCCGGGCCAGGGCCCTGCTCTCCGCCCGGGAGGCCCCCGTCGTCGGCGCGCTCGTGGTGGCCCTGCTCGGCGCCGGACTGTTCGTCGACATGTTCGCCACCGGCCGCAACATCGACTTCCTGGTGCTGAGCATCGCCGCCATCGCCCTGATGGCCCTGCCGATGACGCTCATCGTCATCACCGGCGAGATCGACCTGTCGGTGGCCAGCACGCTCGCCCTCACCAGCGCCACCCTGGGCGTGCTCTGGGAGGCCGGGATCCCCATCGAGACGGCCCTGTGGATCTGCCTGGCCGTCGGCGCGGCGCTGGGCGCGCTCAACGGGTTCCTGGTCACCGTCTGCGGACTGCCCTCCCTGGCCGTCACCATCGGCACCATGGCCCTGTACCGGGGGCTCGCCTACGTGCTCCTCGGCGACCGCGCCGTCGCCAGCTACCCCCGCGACTGGATCGGCGGAGCCCGCGCGCCCTTCCTCGGCATCGAGGGCCTGCCGTGGATCGCCGTGGCCGTCCTCGTCCTGGCCGCCGCCTTCGCGGTCCTGCTCCACGCCACCGGGGTCGGCCGGTCCCTGTTCGACATCGGCAACAACGACGAGGCCGCCCGCTTCTCGGGGGTCCCCGTCGCGTGGACCAGGTTCTGGCTGTTCACGCTCAGCGGCGTCGTCGCCTCCGGCGCCGGGATCTTCTGGACCCTCCAGTACGGCACCTCCCGCGCCGACACCGCCTTCGGCCTGGAGCTGCAGGTCGTCGCCGCCGTCCTCCTCGGCGGGGTGTCCATCTTCGGCGGGGTCGGCTCGGTCCTGGGGGTCATGAGCGGCGTCCTGCTCCTCGGGACCATCCGCAACGCCCTCCAGCTGTTCGGCATCAGCAGCGAGGTCCTCCAGATCGTCACCGGCCTCATCCTCATCGCCTCCGTCGTCACCCCCAACATCGCGGCCCGGGTCCGTGCCGCACGCGAACCCGGCCCCCGACCCGCGGCGGACCCCGCGCCCGACCCCACCCAGGGAGAACCCTCATGACCGACCCCCGCCCCCGACACCTGCTGCTGGCCGCCTCCGCGTTCGCCGTGCTGATGACCGCCGCCTGCGGCGGCACCACCATCGACGACGCGCAGGAGGAGGAAGCCTCCGGTCCGACCGGTACCGCCGACCCGGACGCCGAGATCCCCGAGGGCCTCAGGATCGACTTCCTGCCCAAACAGCTCAACAACCCCTACTCCGACATCGTCAACGAGGGCGGCGCCGTCGCCGTCGAGGAGCTGGCCGGGGAGTTCACCGAGCGGGGCGGCACCGAACCCACCGCCGACTCCCAGGTCGAGTACATCAACGCGGCCAGCCAGGCGGGCAGCGACGTCATCGTCATCGCCGCCAACGACCCCGACGCGGTGTGCCCCTCCCTCGACCAGGCCAGGGACAACGGCGCCGCCATCGTCGGCTACGACTCCAACGCCAGCTGCACGGACATCTTCGTCAACCAGTCCTCCGACGAGCTCATCGGCCGCACCCTGGTCGAGATGATCTCCGAGCAGATCGGCGGCGAGGGCACCTTCGCCGTCCTGTCCGCCACCCCCAACGCCACCAACCAGAACTCCTGGATCGCCGCCATGGAGGAGGTCCTGGCGGAGGAGGAGTACGCGGGCCTCGAACTGGTCGACACCGTCTACGGCAACGACGACGACCTCCAGTCCTTCCAGGAGATGCAGGGGCTCATGCAGTCCCACCCCGACCTGGACGGCGTGGTCTCCCCGACCACCGTCGGCATCGCCGCGGCGGCCCGCTACGTCAGCGACTCCGAGTACAAGGGCGAGGTCGCCATCACCGGCCTGGGCACCCCCAACCAGATGCGCGAGTTCGTGGAGGACGGCACCGTCGACTCCTTCGCGCTGTGGAACCCGGAGGAGCTCGGCTACCTCGCCGGGTACGCGGGAGCCTCGCTGAGCGCGGGACGCATCACCGGGGCCGAGGGCGAGACCTTCGAGGCCGGGGACCTGGGCGAGTACACCGTCGGGGCCGACGGCGAGATCGTCCTCGGCCCGCCGACCGTCTTCGACGTCGACAACATCGACGACTTCGACTTCTGACCCGGCCCACCGCAGTCCGCGGCGGGCGGAGGGGAGCCCTCCGCCCGCCGCCTTCCACCCACCGGGAGGACCACGCCGTGCAGCGTGTCTGCTTCATCCTCAAGGTCCGCGCCGACCGCCTCGACGAGTACCGGGAACGGCACGCCGACGTCTGGCCCGAGATGCGCGAGGCGCTCTCCGCCGCGGGCTGGCACAACTACTCCCTGTTCAGCACCGACGAGGGCACCGTCGTCGGCTACCTGGAGACCGACGACTTCGACGCGGCCCGGGAGGCCATGGCGCGCACCGGCGTCAACGCCCGCTGGCAGGCCGAGATGGCGCCCTTCTTCGAGGGCCTGTCCGGCCGCCCCGACGAGGGCATGGTCCCACTGACCGAGCTCTTCCACCTGCCCTGACCCCTCTCCCGCCCTCCTCGGCACGGGCCGCCCCCGCGGGCCGGGCGGGCGGGCGGGGCCGGGGCCCGCCGGCGAGCCCCGGCCGGGGCGAAGGGTCAGCCCGCGGGGAGCTCCACCCGGATCTCCCCGCCCAGGGAGGCCCCGCCCTCCAGTTCGAGGTCGTCGCCGCTCCAGAACCGCCCCGGATCGTAGTACCCGGTGCGGCGGCCCCTCGGCAGCAGCCCCATCTCCTCGTAGGTCAGGGCGATCACCTCGGCGCAGTAGGCGGTCTCCAGCGCCCGCTCGCGCGAGCGCCTCCCGAACGGCAGGCGCCGCAGGGGCAGGCGACCGCGCGCCCACCTCGCCGCCAGCTGCGCGGTGGAGGGGAAGGGGGTGCCGTCGAGCCGCGCCACGGCGCGCAGGGCGGCGTCCTCCATCGCCCGGGTGGCCAGGGGGTCGAGCTGGCGGACCCAGCCCTGCTGCCCGTACTTGCGGCCCCACACCAGGACGGCGTCGCGGAGGTCGTGCAGCTGCACGCCGCGCTGGTGCCGTCCCGTCCACACGTCGGGCAGGGAGCGGCCCAGCTCCGCGTGCCACATCAGCGGTGGGAGGTCCTCCACCACGATGGACATGCCGACGTGGTTGACGGGGCTGTTGGTGGTGATCTGGATGGCGCGGTCGGGCACGCTCGTGCCCCGGAAGACCCACACGTCACCGGTCCGGGTGAGCTCCAGCGCCTCGTTCAGGGACATACTCGTGTCTGCCACAGGGATAGCCTAGGCACATGCGATGGTGGAAAGTCCTTGGAGTGGCCGCTTTCGTGGGCGTCGCGGCGACCGGCGCGGTGATCGCGCGCGCCGAGCGGCAGCGCCGCGCCTACACGCCCGAACAGGTCAGGGACCGGTTGCGCGCACGCGTCGCCGAGGCCGAGGCGGCGCAGGGCCCCGCCGCGTCCGCCCCGGCGCTCCCCGCGCCCGACGACCCCGGGATGCCCGCCTGGCGCCAGATGCTGCTCGGCGCCGTGAGCCGCCACCCCAGGGTCGACCGCGGCCCCGGCCACGAACCCCGCGAAGGCGGCCCCGACCGGGCCTGACACCCCTCCGGCCTCCTCCCGGGGCGTGCCCCCGGAGCCCCCGGCCCCCGGTCGGGCCCCGCCGGAACGGTGCCGGCCTCCCCGCCTCCGTCCGTCCCTCCGGGGCGGTGCGACGCCGTTCGGCGCCCGCTCCCGGTTCCCGGGGTTCCCCCGGCGCCCGGAGCGCTTCTCCCGCCCGGGGGTCTTCCCGCCGCTCCGTGCCATGCCCGGCGGAAGGGGCAGCCGCGTCCCGCGACTCTCCCGCGCCACCGCTTTCCCTGCCGTCCCGCGGCCCCCTCGCGCCGCCGGGCCCGCCCGGAGCGCGTCCCTCCGCCGTCCCGCCTGTCGTGGCCGGCGGTCCGGTCCGGTGCGTTCGGTCACGGGGCGCGGCCCGTCCCCGACCGGCGGGCCGCGGCGTACCGCTGTCGTCGGGCCGGGGGACGCGCCGCCCCGCAGGGGTCTGACCTGGGCGGACGCGGACCGGGTGGTTCGTCGCGGGCCGCCCGGGAGCGGTCGGCCGCCGGGCCGCCGTGTGCTCGCCCTTTGTTACCGATGGGTATTACCGACTGGTAGGTTCTCCCTGTCGCGACGACCGCGAGCCGGCCGGGAGAGGAAGCAGGGGGAGAGCAGTGCACGAGGGCGTCCTGTCCAGGCTCAGACCGGTCCCCGACAGCCGGTTCCGGCTCTTCCTCCTCCACCACGCCGGCGGATCGCCCCTCGGCTACCGCCCCTGGGTGCGCCGCTTCCCCGACGACTGGGACGTGTGCCTGGTGGAGGCGCCCGGACGCGCACACAGCGCCGACGCGGAGCCCTTCCGGGACGCCGGGGAACTGGCCGAGTACCTCAACGGGCGCGTGGGCCACGAGCTGGACCGCCCCTTCGGGCTCTTCGGGCACAGCATGGGCGGGCTCGTCGCCTACGAGATGGCGTCGCGGCTGGCCGTCGGGGACCGCGGGCCCTCCTGGCTGGGGGTGTCGGCGTGGAGTCCCGCACCCGGCCCCGAACGCGACCGTCCCCGGCACCTCCTGCCCTCCGACCGCCTGCGCGACGGCATCGCCGCCATGGGCGGGACCCCCGCCGCGGTCCTGGCCGACCCCGACCTGTGGCGGCTCGTGGAGCCCCTCGTCCGCGCCGACCTCGAACTGGTCGACACCTGGCGGCCGGAGCCCGGCGCGGAGAGGCTGCGCGTGCCCCTGTCGGTCTTCGGCGGCGAGGACGACCCCGGCATGCCGCCCCGCCGGCTCGACGCCTGGTCCGACCACGTCGACGGCCCGGTCGAACGGCACTCCCTGCCCGGCGGGCACTTCTACTTCGTCGGGAGCATCGACGACGTGACCGGGCGGATCACCAGGGACGTCCGCGCGGCCCTCGCCGCGGGCGTGTAGTCCCCGGCCGCCGCCCGGCCCCGCCGCCCCGCCTCAGCCCCCGACGGCGATGACGTAGCCGGGCCCGTCGGCGCCGAGCACCACCCCTCCGGCCCCGTCCGTCCCCAGCCGGACGCCCCCGCCCGAGGCGGCGGCCTCCGGCCGGGCGGCGTCCAGGTCGGCGGGCGCCGCCGCCACCGGAGTGTGCGGGCCGTCGGCCAGGTGCACCAGCACCACCTGCCCGGCGAGCGTCCTGACGAACGTCATGTGGTGCGGCCCCGCGTCCAGCCAGCGCAGGCCGCCGGTCCTCAGGGCGGGCAGTTCCCGCCGCAGCGCCAGCAGCCGGGTGTACGCGTCCAGGATGCCCCGGTCCCACGCGCCGGGCCGGTGCCAGGGCATGGGCCTGCGGGCGTTCTCCCCGTCGTGCCCCTCCAGGCCGATCTCGTCGCCGGCGAAGAGGAACGGGGCGCCGGGCAGCGTCACCTGGGCCGCCACCCCGACCTCGTGCCGCAGCGGGTCGCCGCCCACCACCGTCCGGAACCGCGCGGAGTCGTGCGTGCTCAGCGCGTTGACGCTGTGCGTCAGCACCCGCCACGGCAGCCCCGCGTTCGCCGCGCGCATCGCCCGTACCGCGTCCTCGGCGCCGTTCCGGGGCAGCGGCGCCCGGGTGGTCAGGTACTTCACCTCCTCCGGCGCGGTGTTCAGCCAGCTCCACACCGGGCGGGTGAACCCCGCGTAGTTCATGACCCCGTGCCACCCGTCGTGGTGGGTGTCCGGCCCGGCGTCGTGGAAGTGCTCGGCCAGCAGCCACGACCCGTCGCCGCCGCGTGCGGCGTCCACCTCGCGCATCCGCGCGGCGATCTCCCCGGACACCTCCCGGTTCAGGTCCTGGGCGCCGTGGCGCCCGGTCATGTTGGCCACGTCGATCCGCCAGCCGTCCACCGGGTCCTCCCCGGTCAGCCACCGCACCAGGACCGAGTCGTCGGCGCCGTAGACCCTGCGGCGCAGCTCCGCCGAGGCGTAGTCCAGTTTCGGCAGCGTGCGCACCCCGAGCCAGCCCACGTAGTCGTCGGGGTGCTCGGTGAAGTAGTAGAACCCCGCCTCGACCGAGTCCGGGTCGGTCCGGGCCGTCCGGAACCACTCGTGGGCGTCCCCGGTGTGGTTCGTGGTCAGGTCGCCCATCACCCGCATACCGCGCTCGTGGGCGGCCCGCACCAGCTCGCGCAGCGCCCGGTCGCCCCCCAGCAGCGGATCCACCTCGGAGAACGTGGAGGCGTTGTAGCGGTGCGTGGACCGCGCGGGGAACACGGGGGTGAGGTAGACGACCTCCACACCCAGCCGCGCCAGGTGGTCCAGGCGGCGGCGCACCCCGTCGAGGGTCCCGCCGAAGTACTCCAGGGACGCCGTCCGGCCGAGGCCCTCGGGCTCGTCGTCCCAGGAGCGCGGCAGCGCCCAGTCCGGGTGCTCGGCAGGGGGGTCGGTGGAGTCGTCGTCCCGGGCGAACCGGTCCGGGAAGACCTGGTAGACGCTCGTGCCGGGAACCCACGCGGGGGGCGGCGGCCCGGCGATGAGCCGGAAGTCCCCCGCGTCGGTGACCTCGTGGCCGTGGGCCCCCTCCTGGTTGAGCCACGTGTACCGGGCTCCCCGGACGACGGCGAACCGGTACCCGGTCACCACCGGGCGCAGGGCGACCGACGCCTCGAACCAGGCGGTGCCGCCGACCGTCCCGGCCTCCTCGGCCCGGACGAGGACGCCCTCGCCGTCCTCCACGACGCGGACGTACACCGCGTCCGCGCCCCCGGGGACGCGCACGCGCAGGACCGCCTGCCCGTCCTCGACGCGGACGTGGTCGGGGGACCCGTCGTGGTGGGGGTCTCCGGCGAACTTCATGGGGCTGCTCCGGTGCGCTCGTGTGCTGGGGCGCCCGCCGGCCGGCGGGCGCACGCGACCGGACCCCGCCACACGGGCGGGGTCCGGAGCGCCAGTATCGCAACGGAGACCGGAGGGGGCGACCGGTTCCGTGCCCCTGCGGGCCGCGGGTCCGGGTCCCGGGCCGGTCAGCCCCCGGCGTTCACGGCCATCTCGTAGGCGAGCTCGGGGATGAAGGAACCGGCGGGTCCGGCGCAGCCGTCGGCCTCGCCGGGGAGCTTCACCCACAGGAAGGCGTCGATGAGCGGGTTGCCGGTGTCGGTCGTGCTGGGCGTTCCCAGGGCGCGTCCGGCCGGGTCGCACCACTCGTCGCCGGGCGCCGGGCCGTTGCCGTTGCGGCTGGTGTCCACGACCGCCCCGAGCCCGTCCAGGCCGGTGGCGCCGATGATCGCCTCGGCGTACGCGACCTCGTCCGCGGTGGTGCGGTAGTTGGAGGTGTTGACGGCGATGCCGTCCGCGCTCTCGGCGACGTCCACGCCGTGCAGCAGTTCGGCGACCTCCGCGGGGGAGTGCCATGCGGAGTGGCCGGAGTCGATGTACACGCGGGCCTCGGAGGAGCCCTCCTTGAGGGTCCGCCCCGCGTACGCCAGCGAGTCCATGACCTCCGCCGGCGGCTGGCCAGCGCAGGAGCCCATGAGGGAGAGGGCGTCGGGCTCCACGACGATCGTCGCGGGGCGGTCGTCGAGCCCGGCGGCGAACGCGTCGATCCAGGCCCTGTACGAGGCGTGGTCGGGCGCGCCGCCCCCGCTGTGGTTGCCGCAGTCGCGTCCGGGGACGTTGTAGACCACGATGATCGGCACGGCGCCGGCGTCCTGGGCGGCGCCGGTCAGGGCGGCCACCTCGGACTCGACGGTGTCGGGGTTGTAGCGGGTGAACCAGGTCGCCTGGGCCACCCCGGCGATGCGCTCGCCGATGACGGAGGCGCGGGGGTCGCCCGGGTTGTCGGCGACCCAGTTCGCCGCACCGGTGTCGGGGTTGACGTAGAAGGGCGCGTCCTGGGCGGCGGTCCGCGCCGCATCGGCGCCGGGCGCCGACGCGGCCCCGACCGGCGCGGCGCCGCCGGACAGCAGTGTGCCGAGGGCCAGGGCGCCGACGGCCCCCAGGGCCGCTGATCTGCGAATCATCGTGACTACTCCTCGTGCGAGCGGGGGACAGGGGTAGTTGGGAGCGCTCCCAGTCGTGGCGCACCACGATAGGCAACGGTGAACTCCGTGTAAAGGGGTCGTGACGATCGGGTCCCGGTACCACCCCGAGGGGTCGGCGGTTCGCCCCGCAGGCGCGCCGGCGCAGGGGATGCAGACTCTTCCCCCGCCCCCCTGTCGTGGTCGTTGGTCCCGGGTTACGGTTGTGGTATGAGCCTTGAGCTGCCAACCGACCGACTCCTCATCCGGGAGTGGGAGCTGGGCGACGCCGAGGACGCCCTGAAGATCTACGGGGCCGACGAGGTCGCGCACTGGCTGACGCCGGAGTGGCATCCGGTGAACGAGACCGACGCGATGCGCTCGGTCCTGCACGCCTGGATCGAGGCCGGACCCAACCTCATCCCGCCCGCGGGCCGCTGGGCGATCGTCCGGCGACAGGACGGGCAGCTGGTGGGTGGACTGTCGCTCAAGCTGCTCCCGCCCTTCGAGGAGGACTTCGAGCTGAGCTGGGCGCTGCGCCCGGACGTGTGGGGCCGCGGCTACGCCACGGAGGCGAGCCGGGCCGTCATCGCCTGGGCGTTCGAGCAGGGGATCGAGGAGGTGTTCGCCGTCGCGCGTCCGCGCAACGAACGGGCCATCGCCGTCGCCCGCCGCCTGGGCATGGAGTGGGTGGGCGAGACCGAGAAGTACTACGACATGCGCCTCCAGGTCTTCCGCCTGCGTCCCGGCTGACGGAGGGGGTCGCGTGCGGCCGGCCGGGTCTGCCGGCGGGCCGCACGCGCGCGGCCTCCCACGCCGTCCGGCGAGCGGGCTCAGGCGCCCAGGAGCTGGTCGATCCGCTCGGTCTCCTCCTCCGACAGGCGCACCGCCGCGGCCGCCGTGTTCTCCTCCAGGTGCGCCACCCGCGACGTGCCCGGGATCGGCAGCATCACCGGCGAGCGGTGCAGCAGCCACGCCAGGGACAGCTGGACCGGTGTGACACCGTGCTCGGCGGCGACCGCCGCCAGGGGCGACTCCGGGCCGGCCAGCTCACCGCGCCCCACCGGGGCCCACGGCAGGAACGCGGTCCCGTCCTTCTCGCACTGCTCCAGGACGTCCTCCGACTGTCGGAAGGACGGCGCGTACTGGTTCTGCACCGACGCCACCGGGGTGATCGCGCGGGCGGCCGACAGTTCGTCGACCGTCACCTCGCTCAGGCCGATGTGCCGGATCTTGCCCTCCTCGCGCAGTTCGACCAGCGCACCGAGCTGGTCGGCGAGCGGCACCCCGGGGTCGATCCGGTGGAGCTGGAGCAGGTCGATCCGCTCCAGGCCCAGGCTGCGCAGGCTCAGCTCCACCTGCTGCTTGAGGTACTCGGGCCGCCCCAGCACGTGCCACCGGCCGGGACCGGTGCGCGCGAACCCCGCCTTGGTGCCGATGACCAGGTCGTCGGGGTAGGGGCGCAGGGCGTCCCGGATCAGCTGCTCGCTGATCTGGGGGCCGTAGGAGTCGGCCGTGTCGATGAAGGTGATGCCGAGTTCGACCGCGCGCCGCAGGACGGCCAGCGCCTCGTCGCGGTCGCGGGGCGGCCCCCACACCCCCTCGCCGACGATCCGCATCGCACCGAAGCCCAGCCGGTGGACGGGGAGGTCTCCGCCGAGGGCGAAGGTCCCCGACCGCTCTGCGATGTCTGGTGTGGCGTGCACGTCGGTCACGGTGTCCCTTCCGGGCGGCGCTGGGGCCGCGGTCGCGTCCTGGCCCGAAGGCCTCTGCCGTGGCGCGGTCGCGGTGTGCCCGGACGCGCGCTCCCGGCGGTGTCGCGGGCAGGATCTCAGCCGGAGGGGGGCGCCGCAAGGCGCCACGGTGCCGGGGGGAGTCCCCAGGGCGCCGGAGGGGGCCGGACGCGAAGCGGCCGTCCCCGACCGGGCTGCGCTCCCCGCATCCGGTGCGGCGGCGGAACACGAGGGGCGAGGTCGGCGCCCCGGACAGGGGATCCCCGCGGCCCCGGTCCCCCGGTCCCGCTCGGGTCGCCGGGGCCCGGAGGAGCCGTCAGCGGTCGGACCGGCCCCCGGAGGGGACCGCCCGCGCCTGGACGATGCGGACGGCCGGGAGCAGCGTCACCCGCCGTTCACCGCAGACGCAGCGCTGATAGCTGACGACGCCCTCGCTGGTGGGGTGGTCGGACTCGGTGGACCAGAGGTGTTCGTGCCGTGTACCCATGGCCCCCAGTCTGATGTAATGGCATTATGCATCTCAACCCTTACGGCCAGGGGCCGCTGTCGCTCGCGGTGGACCTGGTCAACCGCCCGCCGACGGGCGCGGAGGATCTGGAGCGGCGCTGCGCCGAGGTGGGGTTCGTCCTCGCGCGGGCGGTCGGCGAGGACGACGTCGAGGCCGTCCGGGAGTTCCTGGGCCTGTGGGAGGGGGTGGTCGACAGCTCCGACCGCCCGACCCGCGCCGCGCGTCTGAACGCCCTGCTCGCGGAGTACTCCTCCGCCCCGCGCCTGACCGACCACGCCGGCACCGGATGGCACCTGCACTACCGGCCCGACGTGCTGCCCGCCCACCGCCAGGTGGCGGCGCTGGTCTCGGTCGGCACCGCCCTGCACCTGACCGGTCGGGGCATGGACCGCCTCGGCCGGTGCGCGGCCCGTGGCTGCGCACGCGTCTACGCCGACTTCTCCCGCAACGGGCGCCAGCGGTACTGCTCGCCCGCCTGCGGCAACAGGGACGCCGTGCGCCGCCACCGGGCCCGCGCCGACGACCGCGAAGGCGCGCTGTAGGGCGGCGGGGGCTCGGTGCGGCCGCTCCGGACGCGGCAGGGGCCCGGGGGCCGGGGTCCGCCGGTCGGGCGTCATCCCGCCGCGCCGCCCGTCTCCCGCCTCCCGTGCCGCGCCGCCCGCCTCCGCTCCGGGGAAGGCCGCGCGGCACGGCCTCAGCGGCCGGAGCCGCGGCGCGACACGGAGGCGAGGTCGGACTCGATGCGCGAGGCCGTCTCCAGCAGGGCGGGCAGCAGGTCGCGGCGCACGTCCTCGATCGAGGAGCGGTTGGCGTGCGCCGACACGTTCGCGGCCGCGATCACCCGCCCCTCCGCGTCGCGGACGGGGGCGGCCAGTGAGCGCAGCCCCTCCTCGAGCTCCTGGTCCACGATCGAGTACCCCTGCTCGCGCACCCGCCGCAGCTCGGCGCGCAGCTCGTCCGGGTCGGTGATGGTGAACCGGGTCAGGGGCCGGAGCTCCACGCGGCCCAGGTAGGCCTCCAGGTCGCGCTCGTCGCGCCCGGCCAGCAGCACCCGCCCCATCGAGGTGGCCGAAGCGGGGAACCGCGTGCCCACGGTGATGGCGACCGCCATGATTCGGGAGGTCGCCACGCGCGCCACGTACAGCACGTCGTCGCCCTCCAGCACCGACACGGAGGCGGACTCGTGCACCCGGGCCGAGAGGTCCTCCAGGTGGGGCTGGGACACGTCCGGCAGGCCGGCCGAGGCCACGTAGGCGTAGCCGAGGTCGAGCACGCGGGGGGTGAGGGAGAACAGGCGCCCGTCGGTGCGCACGTACCCCAGGTCGGCCAGGGTCAGCAGGAAGCGGCGGGCGGCGGCGCGGGTCAGGTCGGTCTCCCGCGCGACCTCGCTGAGGGTCATCGACGGCCGCTCCGCGGAGAAGGCGCGGACGACCGTCAGGCCGCGTTCCAGGGACTGCACGAAGTGGGCGCCGCGGGCCGGTTCTTCTTCGTCGGGCATGTGGTCTTCCTGGTTCGGGTGTGGGCCTGGGGACGGGCGTCCCCAGAAATGTTCTCATACCGAACAGGTGTGGCCGTCCGTGTCGGCATCTTGACCCTGTCGGGGATCGGCGCTACCTTCGTACCCAAGGTGTTCGCTGTGAGAACATCCATTCGCTATACGAACGGGAGGTTCTCCATGATCGTGCCCCTGGACGAGGCGGTACGCGAACTCGTCCACGACGGCGACACCGTCGCCCTGGAGGGGTTCACCCATCTCATCCCCGTGGCGGCGGGGCACGAGATCATCCGCCAGGGCCTGCGCGACCTGACCCTGGTCCGCATGACCCCGGACATCGTCTACGACCAGCTCATCGGCGCCGGATGCGCGCGCAAGCTCGTCTTCTCCTGGGGCGGAAACCCCGGCGTGGGCTCGCTGCACCGCTTCCGCGACGCCGTCACCCACGGCTGGCCCGTCCCGCTGGAGATCGAGGAGCACAGCCACGCCGGCATGGCCAACCGCTACGTCGCGGGGGCCTCCGGTCTGCCCTTCGCCATCCTGCGCGGCTACGCCGGCACCGACCTGATCGGGAACAACCCCAACATCAGGACCATCACCTGCCCCTTCAGCGGGCAGGAGCTCGCCGCCGTCCCCGCGATCAACCCCGACGTCACGGTCGTGCACGCCCAGCGCGCCGACCGCGACGGCAACGTGCAGCTGTGGGGCATCACCGGCGTCCAGAAGGAGGCCGCCCTGGCGGCCGAACGGGTCCTGGTCACCGTGGAGGAGGTCGTCGACGCCCTCGACCCCGTCCCGGGCCAGGTCGTCCTGCCCGCGCGGGTCCTCGACCGGGTCAGCGTCGCCGCGGGCGGAGCCGCGCCCTCCTACGCCCACGGCTACTACGAGCGCGACAACGAGGCCTACCGCGCCTGGGACGCGATCGGCCGCGACCGCGAGGCCTTCACCGCCTGGCTCGCCGAACTCACCGCGACCGCGCCGCCCCCCGCCGGCCCGGCCGCCCCCGAGCCCGCCGGGAGGGGCCTGTGACCACCGTGGCCTGGACCTCCGACGAGATCATGACCGTCACCGCGTCCCGCTCGCTGCGCGACGGCATGTCGTGCTTCGTCGGGATCGGCCTGCCCAGCACCGCCGCCAACCTGGCCCGCCGCACCCACGCCCCCGGCCTGTGGATGATCTACGAGTCCGGGACGCTGGGCACGGTCCCCGACCGCCTGCCGCTGTCCATCGGCGACGGGAGCCTCGCCGACGCCGCCGACACGGTGGTCCCGGTCCCGGAGGTCTTCAACTACTGGCTCCAGGCCGGGAGGATCGACGTCGGCTTCCTCGGCGCCGCCCAGCTCGACCGGTACGCCAACATCAACACGACCGTCATCGGCGACTACGCCGACCCGCGGGTGCGCCTGCCGGGGGCGGGCGGGGCGCCCGAGATCGCCGCGTCCTGCCGCGAGGTGGTCGTGGTCATGCGGCACAGCCGGCGGGCCTTCGTGGAGCGGGTCGACTTCGTCACCTCGGTCGGCCACGGCTCCGGTCCCGGCGACCGCGAGCGGCTCGGCCTGCGCGGCGCCGGCCCGGTGCGGGTGATCACCGACCTCGGCGTCCTCGAACCCGACCCCCGCACGCGCGAGCTCGTCCTGACCGGCGTGCATCCGGGCGTGGGGGCGGACGAGGTCCGGGCGGCGACCGGATGGGACCTCGCGGTGGCCGAGGGGCTGGAGGTCACCCCCGAGCCCACCGACGCAGAGCTCTCGGTGCTGCGCTCCTTGACGGGGGCCGCCTGAGGGGGCGGCGGAGGCGCCGCCCTACAGTTACCTAACAGTGTTAGGTTCCATCTCGCCCGCGGCCGGGCCCGACCCGGCCGCACCACCCCCAGGAGGCCCGCGGTGACCGACGTCTACGTGCTCGACGCCGTCCGCACACCCTTCGGCAGGTACGGCGGCGCGCTCTCCGGCGTACGCCCCGACGACCTGGCCGCCCACGTCGTCGGCTCGCTCGTGCGACGCGCGCCCGGCCTCGACCCCGCCGACGTCGACGAGGTCGTCCTCGGCAACGCCAACGGCGCCGGCGAGGAGAACCGCAACGTCGCCCGCATGGCGTCCCTCCTGGCCGGACTGCCCACCTCCGTCCCCGGGGTCACCGTCAACCGCCTCTGCGGTTCCGGCATGGAGGCCGCCGTCCAGGCCTCCCGCGCCATCCAGACCGGGGACGCCTCCCTCGTCGTGGCCGGGGGAGTGGAGTCCATGAGCCGCGCCCCCTGGGTCCTGCCCAAGCCCGCCGAGGGCCACCCCGCCGGCGACGCCACCCTGCACTCCACCACCCTGGGCTGGCGCATGGTCAACCCGCGCATGCCCGGGAGGTGGACCGTCTCCCTCGGGGAGGCCACCGAGGGACTGGCCGAGCAGCACGGCGTCACCAGGGCGGACCAGGACGCCTTCGCCCTCGCCAGCCACGCCAAGGCGGCCCGCGCCTGGGCGGACGGGGCCTTCGACGGCGAGATCGTCCAGGTCGGGGACGCGCACCTGGACCGGGACGAGTGCATCCGCGAGGGCTCCCCCGACAAGCTCGCCGGACTCCGGCCCGCCTTCCGCGCCGAGGGCACCATCACCGCCGGGAACGCCTCCCCCCTCAACGACGGAGCCGCCGCACTGCTGCTCGGCGACCGCGCCGCCGCCGACGCCGCCGGCCTGGAGCCCCTCGCCCGCATCGCCGGGCGCGGCGCCGCCGGGGTCGACCCCGACGTGTTCGGCATCGGCCCGGTCCGCGCGGCCGAGACCGCACTCGAACGCGCGGGGATCGGCTGGGGGGACCTGGCCGCCGTCGAGCTCAACGAGGCCTTCGCCGCCCAGGCCCTGGCCTGCGTCCGCAGCTGGCGGGGCCTGGACCCCGACATCGTCAACCCCAACGGCGGCGCCATCGCCATCGGGCACCCGCTGGGCGCCTCCGGCGCCCGTGTCCTCGGCTCACTCGCCCACGAGCTGCGCAGGCGCGGCGGGGGCTGGGGGCTGGCGGCGCTGTGCATCGGCGTCGGCCAGGGCCTCGCCGTCGTCCTGCACGCCGAGTAGGCCACCCCACCACAGGTCCCGGGGGGGGGGCGCCCCCGCCCGCCGGGGCCGCACCGCCCACCGCGGACCGCAGGGAGCCGGAGCCGCACGAACGAAGGGACGACCCCCATGCCCACCGCACCCGACGCGGCGTCCGCGCCGTCCGGGCTGTACGTCCCCGGCTACGTCCGGGACCACGACACCCACCCCCCGCTGGACCACCCCGGGTACCGGAGCACCGCGCTGCGCCACCCCCGGCGCCCGCTCACCCTGCTCCCGCACACGCTCACCGAGATCACCGCGCCCGTCCTGGGCGAGGACCGCGTCGGCGAGCACGACCACGACCTGACCCGCGGGCACGACGGGGAGCCCCAGGGACAGCGCATCATCGTGCACGGGCAGGTGCGCGACAGCGGCGGAGCGGCCGTGCCCCACACCCTGGTGGAGGTCTGGCAGGCCAACGCCGCGGGCCGCTACCGCCACACCGGCGACAACTGGCCCGCACCCCTGGACCCCCACTTCACCGGGGTCGGCCGCGCCATGACCGACGCCGAGGGCCGCTACCGGTTCGTCACCGTCCGGCCCGGCGCCTACCCGTGGCGCAACCACCGCAACGCGTGGCGGCCCGCCCACATCCACTTCTCCCTCTTCGGCCGGGCCTTCACGCAGCGCCTCGTCACCCAGATGTACTTCCCCGACGACCCGCTGTTCTTCCAGGACCCGATGTGGAACTCCGTACCCGACCCCCGGGCCCGCGAGCGCATGCTCGCCCGGTACGACCACGACGCCACCCGGCCGGAGTGGGCCCTGGCCTACCGCTGGGACATCGTGCTGCGCGGCCGCGAGCAGACCCCGTTCGAGTCCGACGAGGAGATCCTGGAGGACGACGAGTGAGCACCCACCCCACCACCCCCGCCCAGACGGTCGGCCCCTACCTCCACATCGGCCTGCCCTGGCCCGACGGCCCCTACGCCGTCGCCGAGGGCGCCCCGGGCGCGGTGTGGATCCGCGGCACCGTCTACGACGGGGCCGGAGAGCCCGTCACCGACGCCCTCGTGGAGACCTGGCAGGCCGACCCCCAGGGCCGGTTCGACCACCCGGACGACCCGCGCGGGGCACGGTCCCACCCCGGCTTCCGCGCCTTCGGGCGCTGTCCCACCGGCGCCGACGGCGGCTACGGCATCCTCACCCTCAAACCCGGGACCGTGCCGGGCCCCCACGGGGACCAGGCCCCCCACATCGACGTGTCCCTGTTCGCGCGCGGCATGCTGCACAGGGTCGTCACCCGCCTGTACTTTCCCGAGGAGGAGGCCGCCAACGCCGCCGACCCGGTGCTGAACAGCATCGGCGACCCCGACGCGCGCGCCACCCTCGTCGCGGGGGCGGCGCCGGACGGCTACCGTTTCGACATCCGCATCCAGGGGGACGGCGAGACCGTCTTCTTCGACGTCTAGCGAGGAACCCCCATGACCGGCCTGTTCGACGGTGTCCTCGACCGCGGTCCCGTGGCCGGGGCCACCGGCGACACCGCCTGGCTCCAGGCGCTCCTCGACGTGGAGGCGGCCCTCGCGCACGCCCTCGCCGACACCGGGCGCCTCGCAAGGGACCGGGCGGAGAGCATCGCCGCCGCCTGCGCCGCCGACCGCTACGACCCGGCCGCTTTGGGGCGCGCCGCCGCGGGCGGCGGCAACCCCGTCATCCCCCTGGTCGAGGAGCTCACCGGCCGCGTCCGCGCCCTGGACCCCGACGCGGCCCGCCACGTGCACCGGGGCGCCACCAGCCAGGACGTCCTGGACACCGCCGCCATGCTGGTCGCCCGGCGCGCGGGCGGAGCGCTCCTGGCCGACCTGCGCGGACTCGCCGACGAGCTGCGCGACCTCGCCGCCGCGCACCGCGACACGCCCATGGCCGGGCGCACCCTGCTCCAGCAGGCCCTGCCCACGACCTTCGGGGCGGTCGCCGCCGGATGGGCCAACGGTCTGGCCGAGGCCGCCGACCAGCTCGACCGCGTGCTCACCGGCCGCCTGGCCGTCCAGCTCGGCGGCGCCGTCGGCACCCTGGCCTCCCTGGGCGAGGACGGCCCCGGGGTCACCGCGGCCCTGGCCGCGCGCCTGGACCTGGCCGACCCCGTCCTGCCCTGGCACACCGAGCGGGGGCGGATCGCCGAACTCGCCTCGGCCCTGGGCCGGATCTGCGGCGCCGCGGGCACCGCGGCCCAGGACGTCGTCCTGCTCGCCCAGACCGAGGTGGGCGAACTGGTCGAGGACGGGGGCCCCGGCGTCGGAGGGTCCTCCACCCTTCCGCACAAGCGCAACCCCGTCGCCGCCGTCAGCGCCCTGGCCTGCGCCCGCCAGGCCCCGGGACTCGTCGCCAACCTCCTCGCCGCCCAGATCCAGGAGCACCAGCGCGCCGCGGGCGGCTGGCACGCGGAATGGCTGCCCCTCACCGACCTGTTCCGCCGTACCGGCGGGGCCGTGGCCTGGCTGCGGACCAGCGCCTCCAGGCTGAGGGTCGTCCCCGGGCGGATGCGCGCCAACCTCGGCCTCACGGGGGGTCTGGCGCTCTCCGAACGGGTCACCACCGACCTGGCCCCCGAACTCGGCCGGACGGAGGCCCACCACCTCGTCGCCGACGCCTGCCGCGAGTCGGCGGCCTCCGGCAGGGACCTGGCCGACGTCCTCACCGCCCGCCTCGCCGGGGTCCGCACCCGGGAGCGCGTCCTCGAACTCCTCGACCCCTCCGGCTACCTGGGGGCGGCGGCGGTGTTCACCGACCGGGTCACCGGGGGGCGGACGGGCCGGGGAGCCGCCACGGCCCCGGGGCCCGGCCCGGAGCCGGACGGGGGCGGGGTCCCAGGGGGCCCGTGTGTCTCCCGGGCCCCCGGTGCGGGTACGGGGACGGGTGGGCCCGAGGCGCACGCGGCGCCGGCCCCCGGCGGCACACCACGGGCGCACGGGCCCGCGGAGGCACCCGGCCACGACCCGCGGCCGGGGCCCGAGGACACGGATCGTGAGAACAACGGAGGGCGCACCCATGAGCGTTGACCTGCACCACGTCGAGAGCGGACCGGCCGACGCGCCGCCGCTGCTGCTCGGGGGGTCCCTCGGCGCCACCGTGGACATGTGGGAGCCGCAGGTCGAGGCACTGTCCACGGTCTTCCGGGTGATCCGCTTCGACCACCGCGGCCACGGCCGCTCACCGGTCCCCGACGGCCCGTACACGATGGCGGACCTGGGCGGGGACGTCGTGGCCCTCATGGACCGGCTGGGCATCGGCAGCGCCCACTACGCCGGACTGTCCATCGGCGGCATGGTCGGGCAGTGGCTGGCGGTCCACCGACCCGAGCGGATCGACCGCCTCGCCCTGCTCGCCACCTCCCCCTACATGGGACCGGCCCGGAACTGGCGCGAGCGGGCCGCCCTGGTGCGCGCCGAGGGCACCGGCGCCGTGGCCGACTCCGTGGTGGAGCGCTGGTTCACCCCCGGCTTCCTCGGCGCCCACCCCCGCGACGCCGCCGGGCTGCGCGAGCAGATCGCCGCCACCCCCGCCGAGGGGTACGCGGGCTGCTGCGGTGCGATCGAGACCTACGACCTGCGCGAGGAGCTCCACCGCATCACCGCCCCGACGCTGGTCGTCGCGGGCGCCGACGACCCCTCCACCCCGCCCGCGGGCAACGCCGAACTCATCGCCGAGCGCGTCCCGCACGCCCGCCTGACGGTGCTGGACGACGCCGCGCACCTGCTGTCCTGGCAGCAGGCCGCCAAGGTGAACACACTCCTCACCCAGCACTTCGCGTCCGCCGACCGCCACGCGGCCGGTATGCGGGTGCGCCGGAGCGTGCTGGGCGACGCCCACGTCGACCGGGCCGGCGCGCGCACGACCGGCTTCACCGAGCCGTTCCAGGACCTGATCACCCGCTACGCGTGGGGCGAGGTCTGGACCCGCCCCGGGCTGGACCGCCGCACCCGCAGCTGCATGGTGCTGACCGCCCTCGTCGCCCACGGCCACTGGGAGGAGGTCGCCATGCACGTCCGAGCCGCGCTGCGCAACGGGCTGACCCCCGACGAGATCGGCGAGGTGTTCCTCCAGGCGGCCGTCTACTGCGGCGTGCCCGCCGCGAACAGGGCCTTCGCCATCGCCCAGGAGGTCCTGGCCGAGGACTCCTGAGCGCCCTCCCGCGGCGCGGGCGCGGTCCCCGCCGACCGCGCCGCGGGAAGGAGCGGCCGGGGTCAGCGCTTGAACGCCACCCCCGACAGCTCCCACAGCTTCACCCCGGGGTCCTCGGGACGGAACCGGGGGGGCACGTCGGGGTGGCGCCAGGAGGCGCAGTCCACGGCCCGGGGCCCGCCGTCCTCGCGCCCGTCGGTCCACGGGCTGGCCAGTTCGAGGCCCCGGAAGACCGCCGAGGCCTCCTCCGGGCTGCGCACGCGTCCCCACGGCGTGCCGAAGGAGAGGATCTGGTCGGTCATCCACGCGCCCGAGGCGGGGTCGTCGGAGACGATGTGGGAGAAGATGACGCAGGACCCCGGGGCCAGCCGCTCCGTCAGCCTGTGCACCATGCCGAACGGGTCGTCGTGGTCCGGCAGGCAGTGCAGCAGGGACACCAGCATCACGCACACCGGCAGGTCGGTGTCGATCAGCCGCCGGGTCTCGGGAGCGCCGAGGACCCGGTCCGTCTCCCTGATGTCCGCGAGCAGGAAGGCCGTCTCCGCGCTGTCGTTGATCAGCGCCCGGCCGTGCGCGAGCACGATCGGGTCGTGGTCGACGTAGACCACCCGGGCCCGGGGGTTGGCGCGCTGCGCCGCGTGGTGGGTGTTGTTGGCGGTGGGGAGCCCCGCTCCCAGGTCGAGGAACTGCTCCACGCCCTGGGCCGCCACGTACTCGACGGCCCTGGAGAGGTAGGCGCGGTTGTCGTTCGCGAAGGAGACGAGTTCGGGCGTGCCCGCGGCGAGCACTTCGCAGGCCTTCCGGTCCGCCTCGAAGTTGTCCTTGCCGCCCAGCAGGTAGTCGTACATACGCGCGATGCTGGGGGTTTCCATGTCGATGTCGGGGGGGAAGCGATCGGCCATCAGATGTCTGGGGCTGTACCCGGTCCGCGGACCGGGCCGAGGGAGCCCCTGCCTCCTTCTTCGTCGTGTTCGCGTACCCGTCGGCCCGCCGGTGCGGACCGACACAGCGGTGGCGGGTCCCCGGGGCGGGGACGCCGTCGTGGAGCGCGGGGCTCCGTGTGGGGAGCCGCCGGTGCTCCGGGAGGGGTGCGCCGGACCGGGTGCGGCGAGGGGATGCCGCCGGAAGGCTTCCGGGGTGTCGCCGCTCCGGCCGTCGTGCGGGACGGGGCCGCTCCGGGGTGCGGAGGCGGTGGTCCGGTCCCGCGGTGCGGAGGGCGCGCGGGAGTCCCGGGATGCGGAGGCGAGCGGGGACCGGAGCCGGGAGAGCGGTCCGGGACCGAACGTGGGCCCGGAGCGGACCAGGGCCGCCATCGGTCACCTCCCTCGCTCTGCCCGCGCGCGTGCGCGCCGATCGCCGGTCTGCGCACGGCCCCGGACCCCTCGGCGCGAGGGGCCGCCCTGCGGCGGAAGGGCCGTGCAGCGATCTTCAGGCGAATCGTAGCCGCGTTCGTCCGAGCACACCGGCGTTTTCCGTAGAAAGAGGAAAGAGCGCACCGGCCCGCCGCGCCTCATGCCCCGGGACGGCCCAAGCCGGGCAGCTCGTCCGCCACGAGCCCCGGGGCGGAGGCCCTGACGCGCTCACCCGTGCCGCCCGGCGGGGCCGGCGGGGCCGGGATCGCGGGCGCCGACCAGAACACGGCGGCCGAGGTCGCCGCGGCGTCCGGCGGGGCGGGGCGCGAGGGCCGCACGGCCCCGCCGCGGACGTCCTGCGGCGCTTCCGCGCCGCCGCCGGACACGGCCTCCTCCGGCGCCGGAGGCCCCTGCGCGGCGGCGGGGGAGAGCGTCCTGACCCGGGCCACCAGGGCGCGGCGGTCGAGCCCCAGCCACCGGGTCAGCGCGAACGGGTCCCGGTCGGCCTCCGCGCCCAGGGCCGCCGCGACCGCGTCCAGGTGGGCGCACCTGGACTCCCACGCCTCGCACGAGCACGTCGCCACCAGCGCGTCCCAGCTCCGGGGGACCAGGTCCCACCCCAGCAGGGCGAACACGCGGTCCGCCGCCACGGGCAGCTCCTCCGCCAGGATCCTGGCCCGGAACACCGGCTGGGAGGCCAGTGCGGCGCACACGCGCTCCCGCTCCGGCTCGGGCGGCACCGGGCGGATCAGGCTCACCTCGTGCACGCTCCCGCGGCCGCCCCCGGCGCGCACCCGCCCCGCGACCTCCCCGGGACGCACCGACAACCGCTCCACCGCCGAGGCGGCCCCGGCCGGCACCCCCAGCGACTCCGACAACAGCTCCGACCAGGCGCTCATCCGGCCACCGCCTCCGGGGACAGCCGGACCACCTCGCGCAGGTCCTCCACCGACAGGGACGCCAGCCACTGCTCACCGGTCGCGACCGCGCTGTCCGCGAGCGCGCTCTTGCGCTCGATCATCTCGTCCACCCGCTCCTCGACCGTTCCCACGCACACCATCTTGCGCACCTGCACGTCCCGGCGCTGCCCGATGCGGAACGCCCGGTCGGTGGCCTGGTTCTCGACGGCGGGGTTCCACCAGCGGTCCAGGTGCACCACGTGGTTGGCCGCCGTGAGGTTCAGCCCCGTCCCGGCCGCCTTGAGCGAGAGCAGGAACACCGCGGGCCCCTCCATGGACTGGAAGCGCCGGGTCATCTCCTCCCGCTCGGCGCGCGGTGTGCCGCCGTGCAGCCACAGGACCGGCACCCCCAGGCGCGAGCGCAGGTAGGGCTCCAACCGGTCGCCGAACCGCGCGTACTGGGTGAAGCAGAGCGCCTTGTCGCCCTCGGCCGCCGCCTCGCCCAGGATCGACTCCAGGCGGTCGAGCTTGCCGGAGCGGCCCGCCAGGGCCGAACCGTCCCCGAGGAACTGGGCCGGGTGGTTGCAGATCTGCTTGAGCCGCGACATGGTCGCCAGGACCAGGCCCCTGCGCTCCTTCTCCGTGGCCTCCGCCATCCGCTCGGCCATCTCGTCGACCACGGCCTTGTACAGCGAGGCCTGCTCCGGGGTGAGCGTGCACCAGGTGCGCATCTCCATCTTCTCGGGCAGGTCGGCGATGATCGACCGGTCGGTCTTGAGGCGGCGCAGCACGAACGGTCCGGTCATCCGGCGCACCAGGCCTGTGTCGGGCCCGTCCTCGCCGGTGACGGCCCGCTCGAACGCGGCGGCCGACCCCAGCAGGCCGGGGTTGGCGAAGTCCATGACCGACCACAGCTCGCCGAGGTTGTTCTCCACCGGCGTGCCGGTGAGCGCCACACGCGTGGCCGCGGGCAGCGAGCGCACCGCCGCGGCCTGGCGGGTCCCGTGGTTCTTGAGCGCCTGGGCCTCGTCGCACACGATCCGGTGCCAGGGCATGCCGGAGAGCTCCTGCGCGTCCCGGGTGACCACGCCGTAGGTGGTCACCACCAGGTCGCAGCCGCCCACCAGGCGGGCGAGCGCGTTGCCGGACGGCCGGTCGGGGCCGTGGTGGACGTGCACCCGCAGGTCGGGCGCGAACCTCTCCGCCTCCCGCCTCCAGTTGCCCACCAGCGACACCGGGCACACCAGCAGGGTGGGGCCGGGCGCGGGGTCGCGGAGGCGTTCGTCGGCGAGCAGGGCCAGCAGCTGCACGGTCTTGCCCAGGCCCATGTCGTCGGCCAGGACCGCGCCCAGGCCGAGCTCGCCCAGGAAGCGCAGCCAGGCCGCGCCCCGGTCCTGGTAGGGGCGCAGCGAGGCCCGGAAGCCGGCCGGGGTGCCCATGGGGCGGGGTTCCGCCTCGGCCCCGCCGTCCAGCAGGGCGCCCAGGGGTCCGTCCGCGACCACGTCGCCCACGGGGAGGGGTGCGGTCCCCGCCACGCCGAGGGCCGTGCGCAGCGCCTCGTCGGTGCGCATGCGGTGGCCGCCGCGGCGGGTGACCAGGTCCAGTGCGGCGGAGACCCGCTCGGGGTCCATCTCCATCCACCGGCCCCGCACGCGCACCAGGGAGCGCTTGAGACGGGCCAGCTCCGCGAGCTCGGCCAGCTCCTCCCCGGTCAGGGGCTCGGCGTCGCCCCCGTCCGCCCCCGTTCCGCGCAGGAGCGCCTCGAAGGACACGGAGACCAGGTCGGAGGGGCCCACCCCGCCCCCGCCGCGGCGCCGCGCGGGCCCGGTCTCCTCCACCTTCACGCGCAGGCCGATCCCCCGGTGGCCGCTCCACTCGGGCAGCACCACCGCGAACCCCGCGGCCGTCAGGCGGGGCGCGGCCGAGGACACGAACTCCTGCGCGTCCTCGGTGGTGAGCATCAGGCGGGCGGGGGCCAGGTCGCGCAGCGCGCGCCGCAGCCGGGGGTAGTGGCGGGCGGCGCGGTCGAGGTCGGCGAGGGCGGTGGCGCCCACGTCGGCGGGGAGCCAGGCGGCGCCCTCGCCCAGCCAGACCTGCTCCAGGGGCAGGCGCAACCCGGGGTCGGAGACCGAGCGGACCCAGAACTCGACCGTCCAGGGGCCGCCCCGCCCGGGTTCGCGCAGGACGAGGAGGAGGGTGGCGCGTCCCGCGCCGCGCAGCCGGGAGCGCCAGTCCCGGAGGGGGCCGCGCAGGCGGTCGGCGGTCCCGGCGTCCACGGCGTCCCGCGTTCCGGTGAGGGCGGCGGCGAGGCGCTGCCCGGGGGTGGCCGTGCCGTCGTCCGGCCCGGTGGCGCGGCGGGGCCGGGCGGCCAGCCGCCGGGCGACGGCGTCCGTGAGGAGTTCGAGGGGGGCGAGCACGCAGGAGCGGGCGGCGCGGTCCGGTGACTCGCCGGGCATGTGGGCGCGGGCGGAGGGCGGGAGGGCGGCCGTGAGGGCGGCCAGGTGCTCCTCCGCCCAGTCCACGGGCGCGGGGCGCCACCGCGCCCGGGGCGGGTTCCCGACCAGGTCGGGAAGGACGCAGCCCGTGGTGACGAGCTGTTCGGCGAACTCCCGGACGGCCGCCAGGTGGCGGAGGGAGGGGCCGGCCGGTACCGGGGGAGCGGCGGCCAGGAAGGCCTCGGCCCCGGCGGGCGGCAGGCGGAGCGCGGGCACCCGCCAGGGGTGGAAGGCCGCAGGCTCCCCGTCGGCCGCCGTGGAGGGGGAGGGGGCGGAGGTGTCGCCGGGGAGGGTGAGCCCGAGGACCAGCGGTGAGGCCGACCCGGTGCCGGGAAGGGTGCGCAGCTCGGCGGTTCCCGCGGCGAACGGGTGCGGGCGCGGTGACCCGGCCCCCGTTCCCCCGCGGCCCTCCCGGGACGGGGCGTCCGCCTCCGCCCAGACCGCCAGCGCGTCCCCGACCCACACGCCGTGCACGACCCGCACAGCACCTCCCGCGTTCCCCCGTTGCCCGTGGGCCCAGTATCCCCGTGACCGCCGACAGCCCGGGCACGGGGGACGCGGAGCGGGCCGGGGGCGGCACGGGCGCGGACGCTCCCTCGGGGCCCCGGCGCGTCAGCCGCCTCCGTCGCCCGCCCCGCCGCCGTCGCCGCCGGATCCGTGCGGTCCCGCCGCGTCCTCCCCCGACCGCGGGGAGGGGCTCGCCAGGGACACGACCAGTGCGACGAGCATGGCGAGGACCACCAGGTACACGGCTGTGCTCCCCACGGTCACAGCCTCGCCGTGCCGAGGAAGACCGCCCACTCCCGGCGCGGGACGTCCAGGCGCCCCCGGCCGGGGTGCCCGGAGTCGCGGAGGGCGGCGCCGACGGGAGGGCCCGCGGCCGTCGCGCGGGCACCGTCCCCGGGGTGCCGCGGGGTCGTGCGGAAGGCCACCTCCACACATTCCCCCCGTTCGAGGGAGTGGCTGGACTTGAAGAATGCGAGGTCGCTCATCCACGTGGTCTACCCGCTTCCGGCACGATGGCGCTGTCCGGTTGTGGCCAGGGTCACACGAGTCCTGCGGCTCCGGGGGTTCGTGCGCCGCCGCCGAGGTGTGGCCCGGCGTTCGCCGCGCGGCCCCCCACGGGCGCGGGGCCGGGGAGTAGGGTGACCCGTGACCGGGCCGGGACCCTCGGTGACGGGGCCTGTGTCGCCCGGTCCTCCACCTCCCCGCACGACCGGACCACGGACGAGGCACCATGACCAGCCCCCTTCCGCACCCCCTCCCCGCCCTCACCGCCGCGTTGGCCGCGGCGGCCCTGCTCGCCGGCTGCTCCGCCGAACCGTCCGGCCAGGATCCCGCCGGGGCCGGCGCGACCCCCTCGGCGGACGCCGCCGAGCCCTCCGCCGGGCCCGCGGGCCCGCGGGCCCGGACCTGCCGGAGGCGGCCGACGGCACCGATCTGGAGGCCTGCGCCGACGCCGAGTGCGAGGTCCTGGTGGAGGCGGGCGACGAGTTCGCGATGGACGGAACCCACGGGGTGGACCGGTTCGTGGTCGACGCGGTCGACGGGGAGGGGTTGGGCATGAGCGGTTTCGGCCCCGGGATCGAGCTCTCGGGGCACCTCCCGCCGCCGGACGGCGGCCGGCCCCCCACCTTCGTCATGAACGGCTTCACCATCACCCTGGTCGCCGTGGACGGCTCCACCGCTCTCATGACCCTCTCCCCCTGACGCCCCGCGCCGGGGTCGGGGCGACAGGATGAATCTACGTCGTAAAGGTGGCTGTTCGCCACAGCGCGGACGGGCCCCGGCCGAAGACCGGGGCCCGTCATCGGGGATCAGAGGTTCTTCGGGACCTGGTTGCCCACCGCGACGATCCCCTCGCGCATGCGCGTCCGCCACAGCAGCACCCCTCCGAGGAGGAAGAACGCGATGAGCGACAGGATCGCCACCCGGTAGCCGCCGGTCAGGGACACCGCGATCGTCACGGTCAGCGACCCCAGGAACGTGGACCCCCGGTCCGAGATCTGGAAGAGGCTGAAGTACTCCGCCTCCTTGCCCTTCGGGATGAGCTGGGAGTACATCGACCTCGCCAGGGACTGCGTCCCGCCCAGCACCAGGCCGATGCCCACACCCATGGCGATGAACAGGGGCACGTTCCCCACCGGCAGGAAGTACGCGGCCGCCACGAGGGCGCCCCAGACCACCAGCGAGGCCAGCACGGTGTTCTTCGTCCCCAGGAAACGGGAGATCCACCCGGTCAGGAACGCGCCGCCGAACGCCACGAACTGGATGACCAGGATCGTGACGATGAGGATGTCCTGCTGCAGCCCGAGGTCCTGTGTCGCGAACGGCGCCGCGTAGCGGATCGCCGCCTGCACGCCGTCGTTGAAGAAAATGAAGGCCAGCAGGAACAGGATGGTGTTCGGGTACCTGCGCATGTCCTTGAGCGTGTGCCCGAACTCGCGCACCGACCGTCCCACCCGGGGGCGGCCGCGTCCGCGCGCCGCCATCGCGCCGAACCTGTCGCGCAGCGGTTTGACCGCCAGGACGGTGAAGCCCGCCCACCAGATGCCGCAGGAGGCGAACGCGATGCGCGCCGCGTCGTCCGCGCCGATCCCCAGGGAGTCCGCGCCGACCACGAGGCCCAGGTGGGCGGCCAGCAGGAGCGCGCCCCCCAGGTAGCCGATGCCCCAGCCGGTCACCGACACCCGGTCGCGCTCGTCGGAGGTGGAGATCTCGGGCAGGAACGCGTTGTACACCACGATCGAGAGGCCGTACAGCAGGTTCGCCAGCACGAACAGGAGCGAGGCCAGCATGTAGCCGTCGTCGGCGAAGTACAGCCCGAGGGTGGACAGCGACCCGGTGAGGGCCAGCCAGAACAGCCACCGCTTCTTGTGGCGGGACTGGTCGACCATCGCCCCCAGGACGGGCAGGCAGACGATCTGGAGCAGGATCGCGACCGTGGTCAGCGCGGGGTAGAGCGCGTTGGGGTGGAGGGTGAGGAGCTCGGTCCCGAGCGGGGCGACGGTCAGCGACGGGTCCAGGCAGGACGCGGCGTCGGGGGCGCCGGCCGACACGCAGGCCAGGTTGCTCAGGTAGGGGCCGATGAGGACGGTGACCACCGAGGTGATGAACACCGAGTTGGCCCAGTCGTAGAGGTACCAGCCGCGCTGTTCGCGCCTGCGCTGGACCGGGTCGCTGGAGGGGGCGTTGTCCGCCGCCGCCTCCGTGGGGTCGCCCATGGGGGTCATCCGTTCTGGAGGGTTGTGCCGGGGCCGGTGGGGCGGTCGGTCCACTGGCCCCGGCGGAGGAGGATCCGCCGCAGCGCGGTGGTGTTGTCGGTGACGATGCCGTCCACGCCCGCGTCGAGCAGGCGTTCCATCACCCGGGGGTCGTTGACGGTCCACACGTGCACCTGCATGCCCAGGCGGTGGGCGGTGTGGATGAGGTCGCGGCTGAGCACGGGGAAGCCGCCGTGCCACAGGGGGATCTGGGCGCACACGGGGGTGCGGCCGGCCAGGGGGCGCAACAGGGGGGAGAGGGAGGCGATGCGCAGGCGGACCACGTCGGCGGGTCCGCAGGAGGTGGCGACGGGGTGGTCGAAGAGGCGCCGGGCCAGGTCCAGGCGTCTTTGGTCGAAGGAGCCCACGCACACCCGGTCCCAGGCGCGGGTGCGGCGCAGGACCCGGATGAGGGGGAGGACGGCGGCGTCGGCCTTGAGGTCGATGTTGAACCGCGCGTCGGGCCAGGAGCCGAGGAGGTCCTCCATGAGCGGTACGGGTTCGCGTCCGCCCACGCGTGCGCGGGCGACCTCGCCGAAGGGCAGGTCGCCGATGGCGCCGGTCCTGTCGGTGGCGCGGTCCAGGGTCGGGTCGTGGAAGGCCATGAGGACGCCGTCGGCGGTGGCGTGGACGTCCGTCTCCAGGTACGTGTATCCGAGGTCGACGGCGTGTTGGAAGGCCGCCGCCGTGTTCTCCAGCTCGGTGCTGCGCACGCCCTGGTCGTCGGTGAGCCATCCGCCCCGGTGGGCGAGGGCCACGGGTACGGGGGAGGAGAGGTACGCGTGAGTCACGCCTTGCAGTATGCCGGTTGTGCAGTGCGGTGCGCCCGTCGCCGTGGGGTGCCCGAAAATCCGGAAAACCTGGAATGCCCGGTGGGACGGGCGGTGTGCGGCGTGCTCTGTGGAGGGGTGTAGGCGGACGTCATCCTCGTCGAAGGGACCCGTTCATGTCGACCACCCCTCCACGTCACCGCTGCCCGTTGCCCGCGTGCCGTCCCGGCCCTGCGGTCCACCGCGGCCCCTTCGCCCGTCGGGGCCGGGCCGGTGGGCCGGCCTGCGACGGGGCCCGGGTTCCGGAGTCCCTCCCGGGTCGCGGGGGGCCGGGCCGTCCGGCGCCGGACGGCCGTCCCGGGGAGGGCGCGCCGGTGGCGCCCGTGTCCGGTTCCTCCGCCGGGTCGGGGGTTGCGCGGGATGCGGGGGTTCCGGCCGCCCGTCACTCCCCGGGGCCGCACCGCCGGTCCGCGGCGGCGGGTCGGCGGCCGGCGCCGCACCAGCCCTCGTCCGGTGCCCGGGTGCCGGGCGGGCGTCCGCGTCCGGCGCGGACACCGGCCCGGGCCCCGCTCGCCGGGGCGGCGGCGGGCCGGTGCGCGGCCGGTCCGCTGCTCGCGGGCCACCGGACGCCGGGTGAGGTGTACCTGCTGGCCCAGCGGTTGGCGGAGGTGCTGGTGGGCCGCCGTGCGCCGGAGGTGCTGCGGGACCAGTTGGCGGTTCCGGTCCGTGAGGAGCTGCGCCGGCTGCGGGGGGCGATCCCGTGCGGGTTGGCGCCCCGGTTGGGGAGGGTGTTCCACCAGAGGGCGGACGCGGGCGGGTCGGGTGCTCCCGAGGTGGAGGCGAGTGCGGTGATCGGCTGTGCCCGGCGGTCGCGGGTGTTCGCGTTCAGGGCGCGGCGGGTGGAGGGGCGGTGGGTGTGTGTGCGGTTGGAGACCGACAGCGCGGTGCGGAGCCGGAGCGGGGTGCCGGTGGTTCCTTCGCCGTGAGGGGGCGGGGTGCGGGCCCGGCGGGGGCGGGACCGCCCTCGTGCCGCGCCCGCTGCTCTCCCGGCCGGGAGAGCGCGCCTTCCGCTGACGCCCGCGGCCGAGGCGGTCCTCACAGGGCCGGGCGGGGAGGCCCTGGACGCGCTGGAGCGCGTGCTTCCCCGGGCTTGCCGGGTGGAGCTGCGGGGGGTGGGCCACCTGGCGGCGGACAACGGGGGGCGTCCGGAGCTGGTGGCCCGCGCCCTGGCGGGGTTCTTCCGGGGCGGGGGGTAGGCCGGGCGGTGCGTCCGGGCCCGGGGCCCGGACGCGGGGCCGTCGGCGGCGGTTGTCGCGGGTGAGCCGGGAAAGTGCCTGGATTTCCGGCTACGGGCGTGGATAGGGTCCCCCTGGGGTGGTCTCCTGACCGGAGCGCATCCCGTGTTCGAGCGGTCGTGCCCCGAGGTGGTCGCGCCGTACCTGGTACGCGGAGGCTCCGGACGACGGCGCCCCGCAAAGGGATAAGGAGGGGGCGGTCGCGGCGCCCCCGCGCCGGGACGGCCATCCGTGTATGAAACCTGCTGACATCGTCCACCTGCACAGTCTCAGCGCTCCGACCCTGTCGCCGGACGGGCGGCGTGCGGTCTTCGCCGTGACCCGACCGGACCTGGAGGAGGACGCCTACCTCGGTTCCCTGTGGTCGGTCCCCACGGACGGGTCGGCCCCGCCCGTCCGCCTCACCCGGGGCTCCAGGGACAGTGGCCCGGTGTTCTCCCCCGACGGGCGCTGGATCGCCTTCCTGCGGCCCGACGAGGACGAGCGCGCCCAGATCCACGTGCTGCCCGCCGACGGCGGCGAGCCCTGGAAGATCACGTCGCACCCCCTGGGGGCCGGGGCGCCGCGCTGGAGTCCGGACTCCAGCCGCCTCGCCTACACCGCCAGGGTCCCCGAGCCGGGCCGGTACGTGGGCGTGGAGCCGGGCAAGGAGCCGCCCCGGCGCATCACGCAGGTCAAGTACCGGTTGGACGGCCTGGGGTTCACCAACGACCGCCGCTCGCACGTGTTCGTGTCCGCGCCGGTGGACGCCTCGGGTGAGGCGGGGGAGCCGGTCCGGGTGACCGGGGGCGATTTCGAGCACGCCGACGTGGCGTGGCGGCCCGACGGCTCCGAGCTGCTGTTCGCCGCCTCGCGGCACGAGACGCGCGACACCGACCTGGTGCAGGACGTGTGGGCGTGCGCGCCGGAGGAGGGGGCGCGGCCCCGCCGGGTGACCGCGGGGGACCTGGACGCCTGGGGCGGCCGGTTCTCCGGGGACGGTTCGACGGTGTTCTTCAGCGGTGACGAGATCGGCCCGGACCTGGGCGACTTCGTGGGGCGCACGACCGGGGTGTGGTCGGTCCCGGCGGACGCCTCGGCGGTGCCGACGCGCCTGACGCCGGGGGAGGGGCCGCGGATGACGGGTCCCCTGCTGGTGGTGGCGGACGGGGTGTTGGGCCTGGCCGAGAACCGGGGCGCGGTCGATCTGGTGCTGGTGCCCTTCGGGGGCGGTGTGCCGCGGGTGCTGGTGGGCGACAAGGTCCAGGTCCAGTCGTTCGACAGCGCGGGCGGTGTGACGGTCGCGGTGGTGGCCGACGGGCGTTCCAGCGGTGAGCTGGTGGTGGTGTCCGGGGACGGTGTCAGGCGGCTCACGGGGTTCGCCCGGGGGCCGGCCCCGCTCCCGATGGCCGAGCTGACGGCGCATGCGCCCGACGGGTACCCGGTGCACGGGTGGGTCACCCTTCCCGAGGGCGAGGGGCCGCACCCGGTGGTGCTGATGATCCACGGTGGCCCGTTCGCGCCCTACGGCCACCAGCTGTTCGACGAGACCCAGGTGTACGCGGCGGCGGGGTACGCGGTGGTGATGTGCAACCCGCGCGGGTCCTCGGGGTACGGGGACGAGCACGGCCGGGCGATCATCGGCGCGGTGGGCGAGGTGAGCGCGGCCGATGTGATGGCGTTCCTGGACGCGGCCCTGGAGGACGGGCGGCTGGACTCCTCGCGGGTGGGCGTCATGGGCGGTTCGCACGGCGGCTTCATGACGACGTGGATCGCGGCGCACCACGGCGGGCGCTTCCGTGCGGCGATCAGCGAGCGGGCGGTGAACGCGATCGAGAGCTTCCACGGCTCCTCCGACATCGGTTCGTTCTTCCCGCGGCCGCTGTACGGTCCGCCGGAGGTGTGGGCGAAGGAGAGTCCGCTCACCTATGCCGACCGGATCGGGGTGCCGTTCCTGATCATCCACTCCGAGGAGGACTGGCGGTGTCCGGTGGAGCAGGCGCAGCGCCTGTTCGTGGCGCTCAAGCTGCGCGGGCACGAGGCGGAGATGCTGTTGTTCCCGGGTGAGGGGCACGAGTTGTCGAGGTCGGGGCTGCCCAGCCACCGGGTCGCGCGTTTCGAGGCGGTCCTGGACTGGTGGCAGCGCCACCTGTGATGTTCGTCGGGGGCGGGGGGAGGACCCCGCCCCTTCCCCCGGTTCTCGTGATACACGTCTCTTTTTCGGGGGTGGTTGACCTGGTTTTGGTGTGTTCGGAGCGGGGATGCTGTGTGCCCGCTTCGCGGGAGCTGTCGGGATTTCCGCTCGGTCGGCGCGGCTTCGCAGGTCAGGGGGTTGCCCAAGGCGAGGTAACGAAAGGGTCGCGTTTCGCCCTTGTCGTGAATTAGTGTTCCCTCAGGTCGGAACGCACCGCTTGGTCACCATCAGGGTGACGGCGTCCGGTTTCCGTCGCACCCCGCCCGTCAGCAGCTCTCTTCCCGAGGGCGGGGGCCACCGCAGCACGCCCGGCACACCTCCCGCGGCCTTCCCGCCGCGTACCGGGACCCCCTACCGCTCATCCCCGCACGCCTGCCACAGGTGTGTCCGCGGGATGCCCTGCGCTGGTAGACGGGTGTGGGAGAAAGGCAGTCGATCCCTTGACTCGCAACCCCGAACCCGGTTCGCGTGGAAGGCGCCGCGGCGCGACGGTCGGTTTCGTCGCCCTCGGCGCGCTCGCCCTCTCCTCGGCCCCGGCACTGGCCGAACCCACCGCGGAGGAGGCGCAGCAGCGCTACGAGGAGCTCCAGGAGGAGCTCTCGGTGCTGAACGAGGCCTTCAACCAGGCGGAGGAGGACCACTCCAGCGCCCGGACCGAGCTGGAGGACATCGACGCCCGGCTGGCCGAGGCGCAGGAGGACCTGGACGCCATGTCCGGCCAGGTCGCCGGGATCGCCCGGGTCGCCTACACCGAGTCCACGCACAGCCTCTTCACGGTGCTGTTCGACAGCTCCCCCGACGCGGCGCTGCAGAACGTGGCCGACCTCAACTTCCTCTCCGAGGGGCAGGAGGTGGTCCTGGCGGACTACGTCGTGGAGGTGGAGCGCGCCGAGGAGCTGCGCGAGCAGGCCGCGGCGGCCGAGGAGGGGGCCGCGCAGGCCCTGTCCGAGGCCGAGTCGGCCCAGGAGGAGGGCGAGGCGGCCCTGGAGGAGCAGGCCGCGGTGCTGGAGAGCCTGGGCGGGGTGGACCCGACGGCCGGCGCCGCGGGCGCGGCCGCCACCGGAGGGGACGCCGGCGCGGTGTCCGGGGACGTCCAGGCGGTACTGGACTTCGCCCGCGCGCAGATCGGCAAGCCCTACGTGTGGGGCGGCACCGGGCCCGACGGCTACGACTGCTCGGGCCTGGTCCAGGCGGCGTGGGCCCAGGCGGGCGTGAGCCTGCCCCGTACCACCTACGACCAGGTGAACGCGGGCACGCGCGTCTCGCGCGACGAGGTCCAGCCGGGGGACCTGCTGTTCTTCTACAGCGAGTCCGCCCCCAGCCATGTGGGGATCTACTCCGGCAACGGGATGATGATCCACGGCTCCAACCCCTCCAAGCCGCTGGAGGAGGTCTCGCTGGCCGCGTACTGGGACGGCGTCTTCTCCGGGGCGGTCCGCGTCGGCTAGCGGATCGGCCGCGAGGGCGGCCGATGCGGGGCCCGGCGCCGCCGTGGACCGGTGGATGTCGTCCCTGCCGCCGGCCCCGGCGCCCGGGCCGGTTCGGGCGCGAGGTCACGGCGAGGGCGGGGCCGCGCTCTTGTCCGGGTGCGGCCCGCGTATCCTTCGGCCCATGGGACGACTTCTGTTCAGGGTCGCCGCCGGCGTGGCGGTGGTGCTCGCCTTCTTCTGGCTGCTCTCCGTGGTGGTCGGCCTGCTGATCTGGGGCGTGGTCATCGCCCTGGCCGTCGGCGTGGTCGTCCTCGGGGTGAGGATGCTCAGGGCCGATTCCGCCGGGAGGGGCCGGTAGCCCGCCTCCCGGGGCGGGGTCCGGCGGGGCGCGTCGTACCGGCCGGTGCGACGCGCCCCGCGGTGTGCCCGGGGTGCTCTCCGGGTGATCCGGTGACACATCGGGGAAGGCCGCAGCGGTTCGGGGAAACAGGGTTATAGTGACTCTGTGTCACTGAATAAGCACGTAGGGTCTCATGTTGACGGGGTGTCCCACCGCGGGCGGGTCGAACGGGTCCTCACCCGCGTCTTCCGCAACGACTGGAGTGCGCTGACACCCCCCGAGATCGGCCGCTGGACCCCCGACCTGAGCGTCAGCGTCGTCATGCCGGCCCGCGGCGGCCAGCGCCGACTCGACCTCGCCCTGGCCTCCCTCGCGGCCCAGACCTACCCCGAGGACCTGCTGGAGGTCGTGGTCGTGGACGACCACTCCTCGCCCGCCCTGCGCCTGCCCCCGCTGCGCCCCGCCCGGTGCCGCGTCCTGAACGCCCCCGAGGGCGGATGGGGCGCGGGGTACGCCCGCGCCTACGGCGCCCACGCCAGCACCGGCGACATCCTCGTGTGGATGGACGCCGACATGGTCGCCGGCCCCGAGTTCGTCGAGGCCCAGGCCCGCTGGCACCACACGCACGCCGAGGCCGTCACCCTGGGCCGCGTCCGCTTCGCCGACGCCGGCCCCCGGACCCCGGAGGAGCTCATGTCCCGCGTCCGGGCCGGGACCCTGCACCGGAGCCTGGACACCGGCCGCCGCCACGAGTGGGTCGAGTGCCTGCTCACCCAGAGCGACCGCCTGCGCGACGCCGACCACCTCGGCTTCCACGCCTACGTCGGCGCGGCGGCGGGTGTGCGGCGCAACCTGTACGAGGCCGCCGGAGGGGTGGACCCCGACCTCGACCTGGGCCAGGACACCGAGTTCGGCTACCGCCTCTGGCAGGCGGGCGCGGTCATGGTGCCCGAGCACGCCGCCACCGCCTGGCACGTGGGCCGCGCGGGCACCGCGCGCACCCGGCTGCCCTCCGAGCGCTTCCGCACCCAGGTGCTCGCCGAACTCATGCCCCACCCCCACGCCTACCGCGAACGGGTCCCCGCCCACCGGCGCCGCATCCCTTTGGTGCACGCCGTCGTCGACGTGTCCGGCGCCCCCTACGACCTGGTCCGCGGTTGCGTCGACCGGCTCCTGGACAGCGCCGAGACCGACCTGGCCATCACCCTGGTCGCCGACTGGGAGGGCGTGCGCGAGGGGGGCGGCGCCCCCGGCGGCCCCCACCTGGACCTGCGCCTGGTCCAGGCCAACTACCTGCGCGAGCCCCGGATCTCCTTCGCCACCGCCGCGCCCCGCACCGGCTTCCCCTCGCCCTTCCTGCTCCAGGTGCCGGTGGCGTGGGGGCTGGGGCAGGTGGCACTGTCGCGGCTGCTCGCCAGCGCCGAACGCGCCCGCGCCGGGCTCACCGAGCTGTTCTCCGCCACCTCGCCCGCCCGCGACGCCGGTGTGCGGCTGTGGCGGACGCGGGCCCTGGCCCGGGCCATGCGGGTGTGCGGCGAGGAGGAGGACCTGGGGGACGTGGTCGCCGAGCTGCACGGCCGCTACCGCATCCACGCGGGCCAGGAGACCCTCACCGACCTGTCGCTGTACCGCTCGGTGCCGCCGCAGCCGCGCACCGCCCCCGACACGGTCGCCGCCCCGTGCCCCCACGGGGACGCGGGGTCCCGGGAGGGGGCGCCGGCGTCCGGCGCGCGGCGGGGTGGGCGGCGGCCGGTGGGCGCCCTGGTGAGGTCCGCCTGGCGCGGCACGCTGAGACGCCTGCGGCGCGAGCGGGCGCACGGCCCCGCCGCCGGCCGGGACCCGGCCCAGGAGGGCTGAGGCGGGGTCCCGGGGGAGGGCGTGCGGGGTCCGGCCGTGTCAGGGCAGATGGGGGAAGACACCGGCCCGGAGACGAGCGGGCCCCGCACGCCCACCACGGCGCCCGGCCCTGTGACCGAGCGCGACGCGGTCCGTACGTAAGGTACCCGACGCCGAACGTCAAGCGGGCGCGCCGCAGGGGCGGCGCGCCCGATCGGTCCGCCCCGTCCCGGGCGGAGGCGTCAGTCCCGCGCGCCCACGGCGTCGATCGACGCCAGGAGCTGCTCGCGCAGGGTGTCGTTGACCGGTGTGGAGCCGGTCTCGGCGGAGGCCGCCTCCTGGCCCTCGGGGCTCACCACGTACCGCAGGAACGACTTGACGTTCTCCGCCTCGGTCGCGTCCGGGTACTCCTCGCACACGGTCTCGTAGCTGACCAGGACCAGCGGGTAGCTGCCCGCCTCGGTCGTGCCGTACTCCAGGTCCAGGGCCAGGTCGTGCTCGCTGGCGTTGTCCTCGCGGCGGGGGGAGTCGGCGACCACCTGGGCGGCGGCCTCGGGGGAGATCTCCACGAATTCCCCGCCGACCCCGATGTTCGCCGTGGACATCCCGTGCACGTGCGACATCTCCACGTACCCGATCGAGCCCTCGGCCCGCTGGACCGTGTCGGCGATGCCGCTGTTGCCCTGCGCCGACTCGCGCGGGGTGATCGGCCACTGGCCGCCCGCCTCGTGCGGCCAGGCGTCGGGGGCCGCCTGGCTGAGGTAGTTGGTGAAGTTCTCGGTGGTGCCCGAGTCGTCGGCGCGGTTGACCTGGGTGATCTCCAGGTCGGGGAGGTCGGCGTCGGGGTTGTCCTCGGCGATCTCCGGGTCGTCCCAGCGGGTGATGTCCTGGTTGAAGATCTTGGCGATCGTGTCCGGGCGCAGGTTCAGGGAGTCCACGCCCTCGAGGTTGAACACCACGGCGATGGCCACCACGTACGCGGGCAGGTTGATGGTGTTCGTCCCGCCGCAGCGCTCCATGGCGTCGCCGTTCTCGTCGGGGTCCATCGCGGCGTCGGTCCCGGCGAAGGCCACGGCCCCGTCGATGAACTGGTTGCGCCCCCCGCCCGACCCGATGGAGTCGTAGTACACGCGGGCGTCCTCGCACGCCGACTGGTAGCCCGCGATCCAGGTCGTCATCGCGTTCTCCTGGGCGCTGGACCCGGCGCCCGACAGGCTTCCGGAGAAGCACTCCAGGTCGTCGGGGACCGCGGGAGGGGCGGTTCCCTGGACCGCGTCGTCGCTTCCGCATGCGGTGGTCGCCAGCAGCAGACCGGCGAGCGCGGCCGAGGCCGCCCCCCGGTAGGCGCCGCGGTGGCGCGGGGCGCCGGTCTTGGTGTGCTTGTTGGACGGGAGCACGACTGCTTCTATCCCCTTCGTCGGTGTCGGTGGTCCTGGTCTCACCGCCGCGGCCGGTTCCCGGCACGTCGTCGCTGGTGATGGTCCACCGCCGAAGAATTTAACCACCGGTGGACCAACACCCCCAAAGCGCCCCCGTGTGGGATGGCGCTCACCGCCTGCGGTGACGGGCGTGCATGACACGCGGGCGGCACGGGCACGGGTACGTGCGTGACGAGCACGCACAGCACGCCCACGGCCGCCGCTCCGACGTCAACCTACCGCCTGCAGCTGAGCCCCGGGTTCACCCTGGAGGACGCCGCGGGTCTGGTGGACCACCTGGACCGGCTCGGGGTGGGCGCGCTCTACCTCTCGCCGGTCCTGACCGCCGCGCCCGGGTCCGGCCACGGCTACGACGTGGTCGACCCCACCGCGGTCTCGCCCGCGCTGGGCGGCGACGCCGCCCGCGCCGCCCTGGCCGCCAAGGCCCGCGAGCGCGGCCTTGGCGTGGTCGTGGACATCGTGCCCAACCACATGTCCGTCGCCCGGCCCGACGCCAACCCCTGGTGGTGGGACGTGCTCGAACACGGGCGGGCGTCGGTGTACGCGCGCTGCTTCGACGTCGACTTCGACGCCGGACCCGTCCTGGTGCCGGTGCTGGCCGACGACGGGGACGGCGGGGCCTCGGCCCTGGACGACCTCCGCGTGGTCGACGGGTGCCTGGCCTACCACGACAAGCGCTACCCCCTGGCCCCGGGCACGTACGCCCCCGGCGACCGGGTCGGCGACGTCCACGGTCGCCAGCACTACCGGCTGGTGTCCTGGCGCCGCGGCGACTCCGAACTCACCTACCGCAGGTTCTTCGACGTGGACGGGCTGGCCGCCGTCCGCGTCGAGGAGCCGGGCGTGTTCGACGCCACCCACGCCGAGATCCTGCGGTGGGCGGAGCTGGGCCAGCTCGACGGGCTGCGGGTGGACCACGTCGACGGGCTCAGCGACCCCGGCGGGTACCTGCGCAGGCTCGCCGGGCGCTTCGGCGGGTGGGTGGTGGTGGAGAAGGTCCTCGCCCCCGGCGAGAGCCTGCCCCAGTCCTGGCCGGTGGCCGGGACCACCGGCTACGACGCCCTGCGGGAGGTGTGCGGGCTGTTCGTCGACCCGGCCGGCGAGGCGGCCTTCACCGCCCTGGCCCGGGAGCAGGGCGTGGAGGTGGACGCGCAGGCCCTCGACGAGGGGGCGCGCCGCCACGCGGCCACCGTGCTGCTGCGCGCGGAGGTGCGGCGCATCGCCGCCCTGCTGCCGCCCCGGGCCGGGGACCGTGCGGATCCGGACCCCGAGGGGGCGGCCCGCCGACGCGAGGAGGCCGTCGCCGAACTCCTGTGCGCCTTCGGGGTGTACCGCTCCTACCTTCCCGAGGGGGAGGCCGACTGGGCCGCGGCGGTGGACCGGGCCCGCGGGCGGCGCCCCGACCTGGCCCCGGACCTGGAGGACATCGACCGGCTGGTGCGCGGCGACCCCTCCGGTGAGCCGGCCCGCCGCATCCAGCAGACCAGCGGCATGGTCGTGGCGATGGGGACCGAGAACACCGCGTTCTACCGGGGGACCAGGTTCGCGGCCCTGAACGAGGTGGGCGGCGACCCCTCGCGCTTCGCCGTGGACCCGGGCGAGTTCCACGACGGGGCTGCCCGGCGGGAGGCCTCCCGCCCCGCCACCATGACGACCCTGTCCACGCACGACACCAAGCGCTCCGAGGACGTGCGCGCCCGCCTGGCCGCGCTGTCCGAGACGCCGGAGGCCTTCGCCGGCGCGGTGCGCCGCTGGACCGGGCGGTGCGCCCTGCCCGAGCCCGCGCTCAACCTGCTGGGCTGGCAGACCCTGGTCGGGGCCTGGCCCATCGGGGAGGACCGCCTGGCCGAGTACCTGCTCAAGGCCGCCCGCGAGGCGCGCCTGGGCACCTCCTGGACCGACCGCGACGCCGACTTCGAGGAGCGGGTGCGCTCCTGGCCCGGCCGGGTCCTGGGCGACCCCGCCCTGAGGGAGGAGGTCGCCTCGGCGGTGGAGTCGGTGCGCGGCGCGGGGTGGAGCAACTCCCTGGGCCAGAAGGCCGTGCAGCTGCTGGGCCCCGGGGTCCCCGACGTCTACCAGGGCACCGAGCTGTGGGACCTGTCCCTGGTCGACCCCGACAACCGCAGGCCCGTGGACCACCGGGCCCGCGCCGACATGCTCGCCCGCCTGGAGGAGGGGTGGCTTCCCCCCGTGGACGGGACCGGCGCGGCCAAGCTCCACCTGGTCCGCACCTGCCTGCGCCTGCGCCGGGAGCTGCGCCCCGCCGGCTACCTGCCGCTCACCGCCTCGGGGCGGGCCGCCGGCCACGCCGTGGCCTTCGCCCGGACCTCGCGGGGGGCGCGCCACCCCGACGTGGTGGCGGTCGCCACCCGCCTGCCGCTGGGGCTGGCTGCGGGCGGGGGGTGGGCGGACACCGCCCTGGCACTGCCCGCGGGCCCGGGGGAGTGGACCGACCGGCTCACCGGGCGCGTCCTCGCGCCCGCGCGCACCGACGGGCACACGTGGGCGCCGCTCGCGGAGCTGCTCCGGCGCTACCCGGTGGCCGTGCTGGTCCGCCGGTGAGGGCCGTGCGCAGCTCAGGCTCCTCGATCGGCGGTGAACAGCCCCTCGGGGGCGAGCAGCTCGAACGGGCCTTCCTCCTCTCCGTGTGCCGCTCTGGCCGACCCTGCTTCCCCGGCCTGCCACGACAAGGAGGACGGCCGGGGCGGGCACCACGACCCACGCTCTGCTGTGTCCCGCTGGAGGAGGAGCCGCCGTCCTCTTCGCCGTGCTCCGCGACGGCACCTTCCACGAACCCCCGCCGACCGCGGCCATCGGGCGTTCACCGGGCCGGCATGCCCCCGTGCGGACTGTTCACGACCATGGCCAGTGATCCGGCGGCAAGGTAGTGGTGACCTGGGAAGTACTCGATGTGCTGGTGTCCGCCGTCGTCCATCCCCGCCATCGACCGGACGTCGTCGGCGAGTGCGGTCAAGCCGGGTCGGTCACCCTCGATGAGTAGGACGCGGCGCTCCACGTCGACCCTGACACCGACCCCCCGGGCCGCCGGCGCCCACCACCTCGACCGAAGCCAGTTCGGTGCCGCCGAAGCTCGGCTCGGCCGAGGCGGTGGTCTCCACGCGGCCCTTCCCCCCCCGACGAGGGCGAGGGCCAGGAGGACGAGCTCCGTCGCGTCGCCCGAGACGTCCACCCCGCTGCCATGGGGAAAGAACAGAACCCTCATCCGCCACAACCCCTTCGGATCCACGACACCGGACTCAACGAACAAAGATGTTGCCTTGGTCGACCGGGCTGCCCCAACTCGGGTCCGGACGTCATGGACGCCGCTCATCGCTCGACGACACCCCCCCGGGGGGGCGCCCCCGGGAGGAGCCGGACCGCGGGCGGTCGCGCGGGCGCCTACCGGCCGAAGACGGGGAAGCCGCAGTCCGGGAGGCCGCGGGAGTAGAAGTAGGTCAGGCGCACCGGTGCGTCGAGGTCCTGGTCCGTGCCGGAGGCCGGCGTCTGGGACAGCACCTCGCATTCGGAGGGGAGGAAGTTCTGCCCCTCGCCCCAGGTCTGCCACTGCCCCTGGACGTTGGTGAACCCCCGCTCGCGCAGGACGCTCCTGGCACTGTGCGTCGTCATCCCCTCGACGTCGGGCACGGTGCCGCCGGTGGGGGCCGACCCGCCGCCGCCCCCGGACCCGCCACCACCGCCGCCGCCTCCGGTCCCGTCCCCCGAACCGCTCCCGCCCGAGGGTGCGCCGTCGTCCCGCGGGGAGCCCCCGTCCTCCTCCTCGTCCTCCTCCTCGTCGTCCTCCTCCCGCTCGGAGGCGCCCGGGGCCTCGTCGGAGTCCGAGGCGGGGGCCGTCGCGCCTGGGCCCCGGTCCCGTTCGGGTGCGGACGGTCCGCCGTCGGCGGAGGGCGTGCCGCCGGTCGGCGCGGGGGCCTCGGCGGCGGCCCCGTCCGCGGTCGTGGGGGAGCCGTCCGCCCCCGTCAGCGGGGACCACACCAGGGTCGCGGTCAGCAGCAGCGCGGCGGCCACCGCCATCGCGACGAACCCGCCCCGCCAGGACCACATCCCCCGGGGGCCCGCCCTCCTGCTGCGCGTGCGCCGGGTCAGCACGGTCCGGTCCCCGGACGCGGCGTCCCGGCAGGCCGCCGCGAACTCCTGCGCCGAACCCCACCGGTCGCGCGGGTCCTTCTCCAGCGCGACGAGCACCACGTGCGCGACCAGGTCGGGGACGTGGTCGGGCAGTGGGGGCGGCTCGGCGTTCAGGTGGGCCGCGATGACGGCGGCGCGGTCGGCGGAGTCGAAGGGCGGCCTCCCGGCCAGGCACTGGTAGGCGACCGTGCCGAGCGAGTAGATGTCGGTGCGGGAGGTGAGCTCGCCCATGTCGAGCTGTTCGGGCGAGGCGTGGGAGAGGGTCCCCAGGGCGATGCCGGTGGAGGTCAGGGAGGTGGCGTCGTTGATCCGGGCGATACCGAAGTCGACGAGCTTGACCTCCCCGTCCAGGTTGATGAGGATGTTGCCGGGCTTGATGTCGCGGTGGACGATGCCCTCGTCGTGCACGGTCTGCAGGGTCTGGGCGACCACGGCGGTGATCTCCATGGCCCGGTCGGGCACAAGCGGGCCCTCGCGTCTGAGCAGCGCCGTGAGGGACTCCCCCTCGACCAGCTCCATCACCAGGTAGGCGAGCTTCTCGCCGTCCAGGACCGTCTCGCCGTGGTCGTAGACCTCCGCGAAGCCGGGCCCCCTGAGCCTGGCCGCGGCCCTGGCCTCGCGCTCGAAGCGCCTCCGGGCGCCCTCGGCGTCCTGGAAGGCGGTGTCGCGCAGCAGCTTGACCGCGACCGGTCTGTCCAGGCGCAGGTCATGGCCCCGCCAGACCGTTCCCATGCCGCCCGCGGCGATCACTTCGTCGAGTCGGTAGCGGTCCGCGACAGGGGGTTTCACGCGTGCTCCTTGCGGGTGGAGGGCGAGGGCGCCTCAGGGGGTGGGGGCTGCGAGGTCGACGGTGACTACGATCTCAGATACCCGGCGGCGGGAAGTGGTTCCGCCCCCGCGCCGGAATCGCGCGGCCCACCCCGGCCGGAGCCGCGGATCCCGCCCCCGCGCAGGGGACCGCTGCGGGGTTCGCCGTGCCCACCCGCCCGCCGACCCCGGCCGGAGCCGCAGGGGCCGGGACCGCCCCGGCCGTCCACCGCCCCGCCCCGGTCCGGGCGAGGGGATAGGCTGAGCGGCGATCATGGCGCAAGCGAACACCACACACCACACCGGCCCCAGGCTGCGGATGCCCGGCACCGTCGCCGCACTCCTGGCCTGCCCCGCCTGCGGCGAGGGCCTGCGCCCGGACGAGCGCGGCCTCGCCTGCGCCGCAGGGCACAGCTTCAACGTGGCCCGGGAGGGCTACGCGAGCCTGCTCACCGGGGCCACGCCCCCCGGGACCGGCGACAGCAAGGAGATGGTCGCCGACCGCCTGCGCTTCCAGCAGGCCGGACACTACGACTTCGTGGGTGACGCCCTCGCCGACGCGCTGCGACGCGAGCTCGGCGACGACGCCCCGGTCGTGGTCGACGTCGGCGGCGGGACCGGCCACTACCTGACCCGGGTCCTGGACGCCCTGCCCGGCGCCGTGGGGCTGACCGCGGACGTGTCCAAGTGGGCCGCCCGCCGGGCCGCGCGCGCACACGGGCGCGGCGGCGCCGTCACCGCCGACGCCTGGCGCGGCCTGCCCCTGCGCGGGGACTCCGCGCACGCCGTGCTCAACGTGTTCGCGCCGCGCAACGCGGCGGAGTTCCACCGGGTGCTGCGCCCCGACGGCGTCCTGCTCGTCGTCGTCCCCGCCGCCGACCACCTGGCCGAACTGCGCGCCCCGCTGGGGCTGCTGGAGGTGGACCCGCGCAAGGACGAGCGCCTGGCGGAGTCCCTGCACGGACACTTCGCACCGGTCGGCGCACAGGGCCTGGGCCTGGCCATGGCGCTCTCCCACGAGGACGTGGCGACCGTCGTGGGCATGGGCCCCAGCGCCCGCCACATCGGAGCCGGGGAACTGCGCGCCCGCGTCGCCGGGCTCCCCGAGCCGTTCACCGTCACCGCCTCGGTGCGGCTGCACGCCTACCGCCCCCGCGCCTGAGACCCCGGTCGGACACGGCCCCGCGGGCCGGCGCCCGAGGCCCCCGCCGTCGCCCCTCCCGGCGCCCGGGCGCGTACCCGTCCACCGCCCCGGCCTCCCACACCGCCAGGGAGCCTGCGGTGCGGCTCCCGGGGCGCGGCCCGCCCGGGGCCGCCCGCCGCCCACCGGCCGGTCGGCCCCGCGGGTGACGGGGCCGACCGGGGGGTACACACCCTGCGTGAGCGCACCGGACACCACCCCGACCACCGCCCGGCCCCCCGCGGACACCGGCCTGGGCGTCCACGGCGACTTCGCCGTGTGGGCACCCCGCCTGGAGAGGGTCCGCCTGAGCGTGGCCCCCGGGGCAGGCGCCGGGGGACCGGGCGGCTCCCCCGCCCCCGGTGCGCGCGTGGTCCCCATGGAACGGGGCGCGGACGGGTGGTGGCGGGCCCGGGTCGAGGGGGCCGGGCCCGGTACCGAGTACGCCTACCTCCTGGAGGACGACCCCACCCCCCTGCCCGACCCGCGCTCCCAGGACCAGCCCCACGGCGTGCACGGCCCCAGCCGCGTGCACGACCACGCGGCCTTCGGGTGGACCGACGCCTCCTGGACCGGCCGGGCGCTGCCCGGCGCGGTCGTCTACGAGCTCCACGTGGGCACCTTCACCCCCGAGGGCACCCTCACCGCCGCCGTCGACCGGCTGGACCACCTGGTCGACCTGGGCGTCACCCACGTCGAGCTGATGCCCGTCAACGCCTTCGACGGCACCCACGGGTGGGGGTACGACGGGGTCCTGTGGGCGGCGGTCCACGCCCCCTACGGAGGCCCCGACGCCCTCAAGGCCCTGGTGGACGCCTGCCACGCCCGGGGTCTGGCCGTGCTCCTCGACGTCGTCTACAACCACCTGGGCCCCTCGGGCGCCCACATGCCGCGGTTCGGCCCCTACTTCCGCGGCGAGAACGCCTGGGGCCCCTCCCTCAACCTGGACGGCCCCGACTCCGACCCCGTGCGCCGCCACGTCCTGGACAACGCCCTGGGCTGGCTGCGCCACTACCACCTGGACGGGCTGCGCCTGGACGCGGTCCACGCCCTGCGCGACGACCGCGCCGTCCCCCTGACGGCCGAACTCTCCGCCGAGGCCGACGCCCTGGCCGCGGCCCTGGGACGCCCGCTGCCGCTGATCGCCGAGTCCGACCGCAACGACCCCCGCACCGTCCTGCCCCGCGAGGCGGGCGGCCTGGGGATGAGCGCGCAGTGGTCCGACGACCTGCACCACGCGCTGCACGTGGCCCTGACGGGGGAGACCCACGGCTACTACGGCGACTTCGCCCGCCCCGGGGCGCTGCCCGCCACGCTCGGCCGCGTGTTCTGGCACGCCGGAACCTACTCGAGCTTCCGCGGGCGCACCCACGGGGCGCCCGTGGACACCGCCCGCGTCCCCGGGCACCGGTTCCTGGCCTACCTCAGCACCCACGACCAGATCGGCAACCGGGCGCGCGGCGACCGCATGGGCGAACACCTCTCGCCGGGCCTGCTCGTGTGCGGCGCCGCCCTCGTGCTGTGCTCGCCGTTCACCCCCATGGTCTTCATGGGCGAGGAGTGGGGCGCCACCACGCCGTGGCCGTTCTTCGCCTCCTTCGAGGACCCCGCGCTGGCGGAGGGGGTGCGCGCGGGCCGCCGCCGCGAGTTCGCCGCCCTGGGGTGGGCCGGGGAGGAGGTCCCCGACCCGATGGACCCCGCCACCCGCGACGGAGCGGTCCTGGACTGGTCCCAGCCCGGGGCCGGGCCCCACCGGTTCGTCCTGGAGACGTACCGGGCGCTCATCGCGCTGCGCCGCCGCGAACCCGAGCTGTCCGACCCGCGGCTGGACCGCTTCGCGGTGACCGCCGAGGGGGAGGGCCGCAGGCTGGTCCTGGTGAGGGGCGGGCTGCGGGTGGTGGTCAACCTGGACCCCGGCGGCGCCGAGGTGGCACTGGACGCCGCCCCCCGCGAACTCGTCCTGGCCAACGGCGCCGCGCGGTTCTGCGGCGCCACCGTCGCGCTGCCCGGGGAGTGCTTCGCGGTCCTGCGGATGTGAGCCTCCGCCCGGGCCGCCCGGGCCGCCCGGGCCGCCGGTCACCGGTCCTGCCTAGGCTGGCTGCTCCCGGCACCGGGTATCCGGCGCCGGGCCGGTTCGACGGAAGGGTTCATGATGACCGAAGCCGACTGGAGGCTCGGCCGCAGGTTCGAGGCGCCCAACGGGACGGTCCACTGGGACAGGTTCGGTGACGGCGCCCCCCTCGTGCTCCTGCACGGCACCCCGTTCTCGTCCTACGTGTGGCGCCACGCGGTCCGCGCCCTCGGCGACCGGTACACCGTCCACGTGTGGGACATGCCCGGCTACGGCGCCTCCGCCAAGTACGAGGGGCAGGACGTGTCCCTGCCCGCCCAGCAGGCCGCGTTCACCGCTCTGCTCGGCCACTGGGGGCTGGAGCGGCCCGCCGTGGTCGCCCACGACTTCGGCGGCGCGGTCGCCCTGCGCGCCGCAGTGCTCGACGGGGTCGCCTACGAGCGGCTCGCCCTGGTGGACGCGGTGAGCGTGCGCCCCTGGGGCAGCGACTTCTTCCGCCTGGTCAACGCCGGTGCGGACGTGTTCGCCGCGCTCCCGCCGCACCTGCACGAGGCGCTGGTGCGCGCCTACGTGGCCTCGGCCGCCCACCGCGAACTGCGTGCCGGGACCCTGGACGCGCTGGTGCGGCCCTGGCTGGGGGAGGAGGGGCAGCCCGCGTTCTACCGCCAGATCGCCCAGGCCGACGAGCGCCACACGGCCGAGGTGGAGGACGGGTACGCCCGCCTCGACCAGCCGACCCTGGTGGTGTGGGGCCGGCAGGACACCTGGCTGCCCCCGGAACGGGGGGAGCGGCTGGCCGCCGCGATCCCGGGCGCCCGCCTCCGTTTCCTCGAGGGTGCCGGGCACCTGGTCCAGGAGGACGCGCCCGCCGAACTCGTCGCCGCGCTCCTGGACTTCCTGCGCTGAGAACGCGCCCGGACACCGCCGCGGCCGGACGCCCCGCGTCCCCCGTCGCGGGGCCTGGGCCCGGGGAGGGCGAAGGCGCCCCCGGGCCCTCCCCGGTCACCGCCCCCGGGGGTCCAGCACGTCGAACACCTCCAGCCACTGGTCGGGGGAGACGTGGCCGACGGGGGTGCCCCGGGCCACCCCGGCCGCGTCCAGGGCGCGGTCCACGCGGCGGGCCGGGTGGGCGCGGCGCAGCGACGCGCCCAGGGAGCCGCCCGCCCCGCCGAAACCGAGTTCGACCATGCGCCGGTACCCGCCCATCCTCCCCGGATCCACCAGGGGCGTGCGGCGGCGGCGCAGCACCAGCAGGCCGGCGTCGACCCGGGGCACCGGGCGGAACCGGTGGCGGTCGATCCGCCCGGCCAGGGCCCACGACCACTCGGGCCATGTGCTCACGGTCAGCAGGCTCCACCTGCCGAACCCGCCGGTGCGCTTGCGCGCGTACTCCAGCTGGGTGACCAGGGTGGCGGAGGTCAGGTGCGGGGCGGCCAGGCACCAGCGCACGATGTCGGCGGTGCGCGCGTAGGGGATGTTGCCGACGACGGCGAAGTCCTCGCCCGGGGGGCGCACACGGGTGAAGTCGGCCCGCGTGACGCGGACGCCCCGCTCGGGATCGCGGTAGCGGGCGGCCAGGCGCTCGGCCAGGCGGGGGTCGAGCTCGTAGGCGAGCACCCGGCGTGCGGCCGGGGCCAGGAAGCGGGTGATGGCGCCCTCGCCGGGCCCCACCTCCACCACCAGGTCCCGGGGCCCCACCCCGGACACGCGCACCACGTGGCGCGCGGCGCCGGGGTCGGCGAGGAAGTTCTGGGACAGGCGGCGCCGGTTGTCGCGGGCGTTCGTCCGGGAGGGTCGTTCGGTTCGTGCCACAGGAAGGTCCGTTCCGGCCACGCGGGGTGGCAGGCGAGGACGGGCAGCACGAACGGGCACGCCGGCCGGCGTGCGGGTGAAGGGGTCCGGGCAGCCCGTCCGTGGGAAAGGGGACGCGACTGGGCCTGGACCGGCGGGCCACACGGGAGGGACCGCCCGGCGCGGCCACCGGGGCCGCTGGGCGGCGCCGCGGGGAGCGCGGGGCGGAAGGGGACGCGTACGCGAAGCGGGGCGGTCGGCGCGGACCCCCAGGGGGGACCGGGGCCGACCGGGGCCCGGCCTACCGGTGCAGGCGGGCCGACCGGAGGCGCTTGGCGTACGGGTGGGCGTTCACCGACCAGGCGAGCGCCCCGTCGAAGATCGCGTGGCAGCAGGACATGGCATGCACCGTAGGAGGCCGCGCCGGGGCGCCGCAACCGGTTTTCCGCCGTGCCGGCCCCGGCGCCGCTCCACGGCCCCGCTCCCGCCCGGGGCCCTCCCCGAACCAGGTCGTCCTGGTCAACGCCGGTGCGGACGTGTTCGCCGCGCTCCCGGCGCACCTGCACGAGGTGCCGGCCGCGCCGGAGCCGGCCCCCTCCGCCGTGCGACCCGGCGCCGCGGCACCGCCGCTCGGCCGCCGCCGGGTCCCGGCGGCGGGGCGGCCCTCCCGCACGGTCCCTCCCGCACCGGAGGGCCCTTTCGGGCGGGCCTCTCCCGCCGCACGGCCCGGAGTGCGGCGCCGGGCGTACGAACGGCGCCTGCCCGGCAGCGGGCACGGGACGGGAAAAGCGTTCGCGGCCCGATCCCGGGTCGCGCCATACTCGGCCCCATGCCAGATTTCGCGGACTTCGACACCCGCCACTACCGCACCGTGGACCCGGCCACCGGCTACGACGGCTGGTCGGCCACCTACGAGGGCTCGGTCCTGGACGCCATGGACCTCGGACTGCTGGACGGGCTCACCGTCCCCGACTGGTCGGCCGTGACCGCCGCCGCCGACCTCGGCTGCGGGACCGGCCGCACCGGCTCCTGGCTGCGGGCGCGCGGGGTCGCCCGGATCGACGGCGTCGACATCAGCTCCGGGATGCTGGAACTGGCCGGCAAGCGGGGCGCCCACGACACCCTGACCCTGGGCGACGTGCGCGACACCGGCCTTTCGGGGGGCTCCTACGACCTGGCCATCGCCTCGCTCATCGACGAGCACCTGCCCGACCTGGCCCCCTTCTACGCCGAGGCCTTCCGGCTGACCCGCCCCGGCGGCACCTGCGTGCTGGTCTCCTACCACCCGCACTTCTCGATGGTCTCCGGGATGCCGACCCACTACACCGACGCCTCCGGCGAGGACATCGCCATCACCACGCACGTCCACCTGATCAGCGACCACGTGCGCGCCGCGACGGCCGCCGGCTGGACCCTGGCCGAGCTCTCCGAGGGCACGGTGGACGACACGTGGGTGGCGGCCAAGCCCACGTGGGAGAGGTTCCGGGGGCACCCGGTCTCGGCGGCCTACGTGTGGACCAGGCCAGCCTGAGCCCTCCGCGCCGGTACCGCCGCGGAGGGTTCCCGGAGCCGGTCCGGGAGGCGCCTTCCGGACCGGTCGCGGCGCTGCCGCGGCGGCGCCCGGGGCAGGCCCGGTCCGGCCGGTCACCGCGCGGGCCGGCCGGCCCGCTCCGCGCGGAGGGCCTCCGCCGCCCGCCGGCGCAGGCCCCCGCCGGAGGCGCTCACGTGGCGGCGGGCTCCCCGGGGCCGGTCAGCGCCGCCAGCCACACCGCCCGGTGGCGCTCGACGTAGTCGGCGGCCGGCCCCCAGTGGTCGGCGTGCCCCTGGGCGTGCAGCCGGGCCCAGGGCTGGGCGCCGGTCCGGGCGCCCTCCTCCAGCAGGTCGTACATGCCGCGCACCCGGTGCAGGACGGCGTCGGGCAGCTCACGGCGCTGGGCGTCGTCGCACCCGTAGCCGTCGGCGAGGGCGCGCAGCCGCAGGGCGTCCGACCCGGGGTCGCCGCCCGCGTGCAGCGGCACGAACCCGTGCGCCGCGTACCCCAGGTCGCCCATCCGGGTGCCCGGCCCCGCGCCGTCCCAGTCGATGAACGTCCAGTCGTCGCCGTCGCGCACCAGGTTCCACGGCGCGAGGTCGTAGTGGCAGAGCACCTCCTCGCGCGGGTCCGGGGTCGCGATGTCCCACTCCGGCTCCCCGTCCGGCCGGAAGCCGGCGGTGAGGTCGTGCAGGCGCCGGACGATCCCGCCCAGCCGGCGGAGTTCGGCCCCCGTCAGGGGCGGCAGGGTGTCGGCCATCGCGCCGGGGCGGTAGCCGAGCACCTGGCGCCCGCGGGCGTCCGCGCCCAAGGGGACCGGGGAGGCCTCGAAGGAGCACCGGTGCAGGTACCGGAGCAGGGACGCCACCGACGGGGACGACCGCGTCCACGGTTTGCGCACGGTCTGCCCCACCCGTACGACCCCGTCGGCGACGTTGCCGCCCTCCAGGACCTCTTCGTGCTGCTCCCGGTGTTCTGGTTCGGTCATCGCAGCAGTATCCCCGGCGACGTTCCGGGGCGCAGGTGGTTTTCCCGCGCCGCACCGCGGCCCGCGCGGCGCCGGGAGGGGCGCTTCTCCCGGCGCTCGGGGGGGGGGGGGGGGGCTCAGGCCCCGGCGGTGGCGCGCCCGGCGCCGCCCAGGTCCGCCTCGCTCAGCGTGAACTGCCACAGGAACGTGACCAGGGCCAGTGCGCCCATGCCCGCGAACACGGCGGTCAGTCCGAAGAACTGCGCGATCAGCCCGCCCGCGGCGGCGCCCAGCGGGAGTGTGCCCCAGGCCAGCAGCCGGTAGGCGCTGTTGAGCCGTCCGAGCAGGTGGTCGGGGGTGATCCGCTGGCGCAGCGACACGGTGACCACGTTCCACACCGAGAGGCCCACCCCGCCGACGAAGAAGCCCGCCCCGATCACGAGCGGGTCGGCGGTCAGCGCCGGGACCCCCACCAGGACGGCGAAGGCGAGCGCGCTCACGCGCAGGGACCAGGCCCGGCCCAGGAGGCGCTCGACGTGCTCGGCGGTCAGGGCGCCGAGCACGCTGCCCGCCGCGGTGGCGGTCAGCAGCAGCCCGTAGGCGGGCTCGGACAGGCCCATGGGGGAGGCGGGGCCCACCGCGAACAGGACCATGACGGTGAAGGCGGCGTTGGTGGAGAAGTTGCTCAGGCCCACCATGGCGGCGAGGGTGCGCAGGGTCCGGTGGCGCCACAGGAACCGCAGTCCCTCGGCGATGTCGGTGCGCATGGTGGCGGGTGCGGCGCGTTCGGTCCGGAAGCTTCCGCGCACCAGGACCAGCGTGCCGGCCGCGACGAGCCACAGGGCGGCGGGGGCGGTGAAGGCGGCGGCCAGGCCCAGGGCGACCAGGATCCCGCCCAGGGGCGGTCCGGCGAACTGGTGGGCGGTCAGTTCGACGGCGTGCAGGCGCCCGTTGGCGCGGGAGAGCCGGTCGCGGCCGACCACCTGCGGCAGGATCGACTGGGCCGAGGTGTCGTGGACGGTCTCGGCGGTCCCGACGCCCAGTGCCACCGCGTAGAGCAGCCAGACCGACCCCAGGTCCAGGGCCAGCGCCGCGGCCAGGCCGGCGAGGAGCAGCCCCCGCGCGAGGTTGGCGCCGACCATGAGGCGGCGGCGGTCGTACCGGTCGGCGAGGGCGCCGGCCGGGAGGGACAGGAGCAGCCAGGGGATCGTCAGCGCGAACGCCACGCCCGCGATCAGGAGGGGGGAGTCGGTGAAGCGCAGGGCGACCAGGGGCAGCGCGACCTTGAGGACCCCGTCGGCGAGGTTGGAGAGTCCGGAGGAGGTCCACACGGTCCAGAACCGGCCTCCGAGGTGCCGGGGTCCGGTGGGGGGCGGGGGGTCGGAAAGGGGGGTCGTCTCCGTCATGGGTCGAGCCTGACAGGGTGATTGAGAGAAAACAATCGATTTGGCTTTTGTCGATCGTTGCTACGCTGGCCCCATGGGAGAACGGGCTGGCGCGGAGGGGACCGGGACGCGGGCGCAGGGGGAGGCGCCCCCGGCGCGCAGGAGGCGACCGGCCACCGTCAAGGAGGTCAAGGCCCTCTCCCACCCGCTGCGGATCCGCATCCTGAGGCTGTGCGCGGTGCGGGAGCTCACCAACCGGGAACTGGCCGACCGGCTCGACACGACCCCGGGCACGGTCCTGTACCACGTCCGCCAGCTCGTGGACTCGGGCCTGCTCGTGCCCGCGCCCGTGCGCACCGGGGCGAGCGGGGCCCTGGAGAAGCCCTACCGGGCCACCGGGGAGTCCTGGTGGCTGGACGGGCCGCTGATCGGCGCCGGCGACGAAGCGGCCGACGCGCCGGTGGAGGCCCTGCGCCGGGAACTGGAGGAGGCCGGGCCGGACTCGGTCCGCGACTACGCGCGGTTCGTGCTGCACCTGTCCGACGAGGACCGGGACGAACTGGGTCGGCGCATCCTCGCCGTCCTGGACGAGTACGTGCTCACCGAGCACGAGCGCCGGGGGAGGCCGGCCTACGGCGGGGCGTTCCTGCTGCACGCCCTGGCCGACCGTGACCCGGCCGGGGGCGGGGCGGCCGCGCCCCGCGACGGGGAGGCCGGGCCGGGCCCGGACGGCGCCGGCCGCTAGCGGGCCGCCCCGGGGCGCGCCGCCGGGACGTGCGGACTCCGCACCCGGAGGCTCCGCGTCCTCGGGCCCGGGGCCGCCGACGGGCCCACGGGCACCGGCGGACCGGGGCCCGCCCCCGCCGCCCCCCGCGGCGGCTCAGAAGCGCAGCCAGGTTCCCGCGAGCCCCTGCTGCCCCCGTCCGGGGGCCGACCAGTCGCACACCCCGTCGGCGAACACCTCCGCGGCGCGCTCGGCCTGCTCGGGGGTCAGGTCGGCCGGGTGCTCCGCGGCGTCGAAGGGGACCAGGCGGCACGCGACCACGTCCAGGGCCAGGGGCGCGCCCGCGACCAGCCGGGGCGAGGCGTGCACGGGGTAGGCGTCGGCGCACGCGTCCCCCTGCCCGGCGCTGAGCGGGAGCTGCTCGGCCACCACCCGGCGGGCGGGGTCGCCCACCCAGCACGAGTCGGTGAGCCACTCCGGGCGCGCGGCGCGCACGTGGTCGATGGCGGGGCGGCCGGGGTCGGCGGCGCCGAGCTCCCGCACCCCGCTCGCCCAGGCGTCGAGTTCGGCCAGGGCCCTTCCGGCCACCGGGGCGGAGGAGGAGAACCCGCCCCGCCCGCCCCGCTCCACGAGCATCACGTGGTTGTCGGCCGTGCCGTTGGCGGCGAGCAGGCGCTCGCGCAGCGAGAAAGAGTGGAAGCGCATGTGGATGCTGCCGCCCGGGACGTCGTCCTCGTAGGCGCGGTGGTCCACGACGGGGATGTCGGCCAGTCCGCCGCCCCCGTTGAGGAGACGGCCGGTGCGGTAGGCGGCGACGGTGGCGGCGGGGTCGGCCTCGGTGCGTTCCTCCACCACCCGGCCGTCGGCGTCCAGGCCGCCCACGTGCTCGTTCAGGTGCAGGAACTGGTCGGCGTCGATCGTGCCGTCCAGGAGGGCTCCCAGGCCGTACTGGACGCCGACGTTGTCCAGGGGGCGGCGCGGCAGACCGGTCGAGGGGTCGGTCCCGTAGACGTTGCCGGTGTGCGCGTACAGCTCGCAGCGCACCCGTTCGGGCACCCGGTCCGCGCACACGCCCGCGGGGTCGACGCGGTCGGCCTCCCCGGCGAGCTTGCCGATGGCGTCCCAGCGCGCGAACCCGGACACGGCGCGCTGCTCCTCCCTGCTCAGGGTGCCGGGGTGCTCGCGCGCGTACTCGTGCAGCAGCAGGGCGTCGGTGGCGGTCGGCACCACGGAGAAGGCCACGTCGGGGAAGGAGTGGGAGACCAGCAGGCCGTCCAGCAGGCCCGGCTGGTTGTCGCCGATCTGGTGCGCCTGGTAGGCGCCCCCGGAGGAGCCCCGGCCCAGGGTCAGGTCGGGGGCGCCGTGGGTGAGGGAGAAGCGCTGGACCACGGCGGCCGCGGTCTCGGCGGCCAGCAGGTCGTTGCAGTTGTTGCCGAACACGTTGAGGGAGGCGGAGGCCACCGCGTACCCCTGCGAGAGCATGCCGTGGTCCAGGACCCCGGCGGTCCTGGTCCCCTGGACGTACCAGCCGCCCGCGCACCCGCCGCCGAACGTGTACACCAGGCGGCGGTTCCAGCCCCGCGGCGGCTGCCACGGGTCGGGCCCGGGGTCGCCGGGGGTGTACAGCAGCGCCGTCTCGTAGATCGACCTGTTCACCGTGCCGGTCTCGACCCGGACGGTGTAGGGGACCCTGTGGCCGGTGGAGGTGGTGGTCCGGGCGGCGTCGCCGGGCACCCGGTCGGGGTCGGCCATGGGGGCCCAGGCCCCTTCCTCGGTGCGGTACATGTGGCGGACCACGGTCGGGGCCGAGCAGTCGGGGTCCAGGGGCGGGCCGAGGGTGCCGCCGCCGTGCAGCTCGAAGCGCTCGGTGTCGCACACGAAGGGCTCCTGGTGGGGGCCGGAGAAGACCGGGCCCGTGAGGGGGTGGGCGGTGACGGTGACCCTGGCCGTCACCGGGTCGGTCCCCTCCTGCGCGCTTCCCCCGGCCCCGGGCGCCGAGGCGGTCAGGACGGTGTTCCCCCGGGGCAGCCCGGAGACCAGGCCCTCCAGGGCGGGGGTGCCGTCGGCCAGGCGCACCGTGCGCAGGGAGGGGGTGGCGTCGGCGCCTCCCGCGTCCAGGCGGACGTCGGCGGCGGGCACGGACGGGGAGGGAACCACCCTGACCAGGGCGGTGTCGCCCATGACGGTGTCGGGGCGGGAGGAGAGCACCTCCAGGGAGAGCGGTGCGTCGGCGTCGCGGGGGGTCTCGGGGGCGGCGGGCCGCGCCCACAGGGCGGAGGGCAGGGGCGCGCCGGAGACGGTGAGGAGGACGGCCGCGGCGGCCGCCGCGGCGCCCAGGAGCGTGCGGCCCCGCGGTCCCGCCCTCACGTGCGTCCGGGGCGACCGCAGGGGGCCGGGCGCCCCGCAGGGTACCGGCCGGGCCGGTGGGAGCCGTGTCCCGCGGAGCGGGCGCGGCGGGCCGCGTCCCCGGGGACGCGGGAGGGGACGGGCAGCTGCCCGGGGCGCCGGAGGCCGGGCCCCGGCGCCCCGTGGGCGGGGTGCGCGCAGGGGGCGGCCGGGCCCGGACGGCGGTGGGGGGAGCCCGTGGCGTACCGGGCCCGAAGGGGGTGATGTGCTCCCATGACGGATTCGGTACCCGCAACCGGACAGACCGAACGCCCGGTACGGACAAGGCTGGGGAGACGTTCGCCGACCCCCGGGTGACGCGCCGGTGGCCGGGCCCCGCGACCCCCGGCCACGGGCCGGAGGCGGCCGCGCCGCCGCCCGCCGGCTCAGGGCCGGTGGACCCGCCGCCCGCTCACCCGGCCCGGGACCAGCTTGAGGACCTGGTCGCGCTCGCCCGCCGCCCAGGGCAGGGGCAGGCGGCCCCGGGGGATGCGGGCCAGCTCCTCCGCGTCGCGGACCCACCTGCACCGCCCGCTCGCCAGGACGCTCCAGCCGTCACGGCGCTCCTCGTCGAAGAGGTCGACCTGGAAGGCGGCGTGGCCGCGCGCGTAGCGCATCACGGTTCCCGCCAGGGTGGTGCGGAACACCACCGTGTCGTTGAACAGCGCGTAGTTCACCGGCAGCACCGTCGGGGCGGCGTCCCCGTCGATGGTGAAGGCCACCCGGCCGATGTCGCGGGTGCCCAGCAGGTTGAGGCAGGTCTGCCGCTCCAGCACCGTGAAGCTCGCCCCGTCGTCCCCCTCGGCGACGTCGGCGCCCTCCATCAGCTCCTGCTCCTCCGCGAGCCGGTCGGTCCCCGCGTAGTCGTCCGCCTCCCGCTGGGCGGGCGGTGCGGCCGCTCCCGCGACCGTTCCCCGATCCTGGTCCGGCGCCCCGGCGCCGTGTGATCCGTCCATGACAGGCTCCCCGAAGTCGGTGCCCTCGCTCCGTTCCCCGCCATTCTCGCCGGTCCCGGCCCCGAAGGCGTGGACCGCCGGCCCCTCGTCGGGCGGCGGAGGTCCCCTCCTGTGCGCTTACCCGGGGGGACGCAGGGCTCAAACAGAACGGGACGTTCGACTCATATGGCATGAATCTTCGCTGGCTAGGCTGGGTGGACGGGAGCCTGCCTCCCGCCCCGCCCCTCCCGCGGCCGGAGCGCCCCCGCCGCGGGTGCCCGACAATGGGCACGCGGCGGCGGGCGACCCCGACACAGGGCGGACGGGCCGCCTCGGGCTCCCGTCCCCAGCTCTGAGGAGGTGCCCGCCCGATGGGTGGAGACAGAACGATCCGGGTGTTCCTGGTGGACGACCACGAGATCGTCCGGCGGGGTGTGGGATCACTCCTGGACGAGGAGGACGGCATCGAGGTGGTCGGCGAGGCCGGGACAGCGGCGCAGGCGCTGGCGCGGGTCCCCGCGCTCGCCCCCGACGTGGTCGTGCTCGACGTGCGCCTCCCCGACGGCGACGGCGTCACCGTGTGCCGGGAGATCCGCTCCCTGCTCCCCGACACCCGCATGCTCATGCTGACGTCCTACTCCGACGACGAGGCGCTCTACGGCGCGGTCATGGCCGGGGCGTCCGGGTACATCCTCAAGCAGATCCACGGCACCGACCTGGTCGGAGCGGTGCGCACGGTCGCCGACGGGCGCTCCCTGCTGGACCCCGAGTCCACCGCGCGCATGCTCAAGCGGCTGCGCGAGGAGGCGGTGCGCAAGGACCCGCTCAGCGAACTCACCGAGCAGGAGCGCCGCGTCCTGGAGCTCATCGGCGAGGGGCTCACCAACCGCGAGATCGGCGCGCGGATGTACCTGGCGGAGAAGACCGTCAAGAACTACGTCTCCAGGGTCCTGGCCAAGCTCGGGATGGCCCGGCGCACCCAGGCCGCGGCCTACGCGGTGCGGCTGTCCATGGACCAGGGATAGGAGGCCCCCGCGGGCCTCACCCGCGCACCTCCCCGGCCCCGCCGGTGCGGCGGAGCGGCACCGACCACTCGACGCACGCTCCCCCGCCCGGACCGGAGGTCACCGACAGGCGGCCGCCCAGCTCCTCGGCCCGGGAGGCCGCGTTGCGCAGCCCGCTGCGCGAGACGCCCCCGGTGATGCCCCGGCCGTCGTCGCTCACCCGCAGGACCAGCTCCTCGCCCACGGACAGCTCCACGTCCACGGCGGTGGCCCGAGCGTGGCGGGCCGCGTTGGACAGCAGCTCGCGCAGCACCGCCACCAGGTGCTCCCCGACCGCCTCGTCCACCGCGTTGTCGATCGGCCCCTGCGTGAGCAGGCGGGGCGCGAACCCCAGCGTCTCCGAGGCGGAGTTGACCAGGTCCAGCACCCGCGACCGCAGCCAGGGGCCCTCCTCGCCCGAGCTCTGGAGCGCGAAGATCGTGGAGCGGATCTGGCGGATGGTGTCGTCCAGGTCGTCGACCGCGTTCTGCACCCGCTGGGAGGACACGGTGTCGTCGATGCGGCGCACGGTGCCCATCAGCGTGATGGCGGTGGCGTACAGGCGCTGGATGACCGTGTCGTGCAGGTCGCGCGCGATGCGGTCGCGGTCCTCCAGCACGCTCAGGCGCTCGGAGTCCAGCCGGGCCTCGGCCAGCTCCAGCGCGACCGCCGCCTGGTCGGCGAACGGCGACAGCATGCTCAGCCAGCTGTCCTGGAAATCCCCGCCGTCCCGGCCCCGGGCGAGCACGAGCACGCCCCGCGCCCCGTCCGGGGGACCGAACGGCAGCACCAGCACGGGCCCCACCCCCAGCCGGGTCAGGAAGCCCGCCCCGTCCCCGTCCGAGGCCGACACGTCGGTCTGGACGGGCTCACCGCTGCGGTAGACGCGTCCCAGCAGGGTGTGGGGCGCACACGTGAGCGTGGCCCCCCGCGCACCGGCGGCCACGGCCCCGCTGTGCTTGTCGGGCCCGTCCCACACCCGCACGGTGAGGGTGTCGGGCTCCTCGCCCGGCATGGCGATGACCGCGAGGTCGGCGTCGACCATCCCCCGGGCGCGGCGCGCGACCAGGCGCAGCACCTCCTCGGGAGGGGCGCCGGACAGCAGCCGGGTGGTGATCTGGCCCGAGGCGTCCAACCAGGTCTCCCGGCTCTGCGTCTGGGCGAAGAGCTGGGCGTTCTCGATGGCGGTTCCCGCCGCGGTGGCCAGGGCGCGCAGCAGGAGCTCGTCGTCCCCGGTGAACTCCGCGCCGTCGCGCTTGTCCGTCATGTACAGGTTGCCGAACACCTGGTCGCGGATGCTGATGGGAACGCCGAGGAAGGTGTGCATGGGCGGGTGCCCGGCCGGGAACCCGCGCGACTCGGGGTGGTCGCGCACCTCGCGCAGGCGCAGGGGGCGCGGGTCCTTGATGAGCAGGCCCAGCACGCCCTCGCCCTTGGGCCAGTGCGCGATGCCCGCGATCTCGTCCGGTCCCAGGCCCACGGGGATGAAGCGGCTCATCTCCCCGTCGGGGCCGATCACGCCCAGGGCGCCGTAGCGCGCGTCCACCAGGCTGGCGGCCGTCTCGGTGATGCGCACCAGCAGGGGGTCGAGTTCGAGTCCCTCCCCGATGGAGACCACCGCCTCCAGGAGCGTGTGGATGCGCTCCTGGCCGGCGGAGATCTCGCTCAGCCGCGACCGGACCTCGTCCAGGAGGTCGTCGAGCCGGACCTGGGGGAGGGACAGACGGTCCTGCCCGTGGTGGGCGGTGCGGACGCCGTCCGTCTGGCTCATGGAGGTTCTTTCCGGCAGCTGTCGAGGGGCTCGCCCCCGAGTCTAGGGGCAGGTTCCGCACGGGCGCGGTCGGCCTCTCCCCACCGGGCCGGCCCCCCGGACCCGGCGGGGAGGGGCCGGGCCCGCCGCCCCCTCGGCGGACGCCCGGCGTGCTCAGGCGGAGATGCCGCCGTCGCTGTGCAGGAGCTGGCCGTTGACCCACACCCCCCGGGGGGAGCACAGGAAGTCCACCAGGTCGGCGGTGTCCTCGGGGGTGCCGAGCCGTCCCAGGGGGGTGTGGTTCGCGCACTCCTCCCGCGTCTCCCGCGACATCCAGCCGGTGTCGACGGGGCCGGGGTTGACGGCGTTGGCGGTCACCCCCAGGTGGGCGAGTTCGCGTGCGCAGGCCAGGACGATCCGGTCCAGGGCGCCCTTGCTCGCCCCGTAGGGCAGGTTGCCGACCGTGTGGTCGCTGGTCAGGGCGACGATCCGCCCCGTCCCGTGCGCCCCGCCGAAGCGGAGCCCGAACTCGCGGACCAGCTGCCAGGTGGCGCGCGCGTTGACCGCGAAGTGGCGGTCGAAGGACTCCACGGTGGTGTCCAGCAGACCCGAGTCGACCGACTCGCAGTGGGCCATCACCAGCGCGGTGACGGGGCCCAGGCGCTCCTCGGCCTCGTCGAAGATCCGGGCGGGGGAGGCCGGGTCGGCCAGGTCGGCCTCCACGGAGTGGGCCGCCGCGCCGCGCTCGGCCAGTGCGTCCAGGGTGGCCCGGGCCGCGCCGGCCTCCACACCCCAGTCCATGCGCGCGTCGTAGGGGGTCCAGTGGGTGAAGGCCACGTCCCAGCCCGAGGACGCCAGGCGGCGGGCGATCGCCGAGCCGATGCCGACGGTGCGGCCCACCCCGGTGACGAGGGCGACCGGCCGGGCGGGGGAGGAGGGCGGTGAGAAGGTCATGCGGCCATCGTGGCGCGGCGTGTGCGGCGGGGCAACGGAATTGCCGGGCCCCGGTGCGGCGGCTCAGCCCGTCAGGCCGGGGATGATGCGCGGCCCCACCCGCCGCACGTAGTCGCGGAACAGGGCCACGGCCGGGGGCTCGTACCCGCCGCCCGAGCCCTCGCGCGGCCAGACCACCCCGATCGGCCGGTCCGCGCCACCGCCCAGGACCGGCAGCTCCACCGTCCCGGCCAGCGGCCCGCGCGGGCGGGCGGGGAGCACCGACACCCCCAGGCCCGCCGCCACCAGGCCGCGCGCGGTCGAGATGTCGTCGGCCTCGAACGCGACCCGGGGGGTGAACCCCGCCCGGTCGAGCAGCCGGTCGGTCAGGTGGCGCACGCCCCGGCCCGGTTTGAGCAGGACGAACTCCTCCTCGGCCGCCGCCACCGCTGCCACCCCCCGCGGGGACCGCGCCAGGGCGTGCCCCTCGGGCACCACCAGCCGCAGCGACTGCGTGTGCAGCACCGCGGACGCCAGCCCCCTGCCCGAGGGCAGCGGGGAGGTCAGGGCGAGGTCGGCCCCGCCCGAGGACACGCGGCTCAGCGACTCCGCCCACGGCTCCTGGGTCAGCGAGAACCGCACCCCCGGGTGCTCGGCGCGAAACCCCCGCAGCAGCACCGGCACCACCTCCACCCCCAGCGTGGGCAGGAACGTCAGCGCCACCCGCCCCTCCTCGGCGCCGGTCAGCTCCGCCATCCCCCTGCGCAGGTCGTCCAGGGCGCGTTCCACGTGCGGGAGCAGGATCCGGCCGGCGCGGGTCAGCCGCACCCCCCGGCCGGTCCGCTCCACCAGGGCGATCCCCAGCTCCTCCTGGGCCCGTGCCAGGGCCCGGCTCAGCGTCGGCTGGGGCACCCCCAGCGTCTCGGCCGCCAGGGTGACGTGCTCGGTCCCGGCGACCGCCGCCACCATCCTCAGCCGGGGCGCCAGCACCCGGGCGAGCGCGTCCGCGTCCGGCTCCCGGGCCCCGTCCGCGCGCCCGTGCCGCCCCGCCCGCTCCGACCCCTCCGTATGTTCCATGCATTCCAGTATGAGTCAGGGACAAACCATGCATTGGACGTATGAAACCGTGGTTCCTAGCGTGGACCCATGACCGCGACCACGTCCCCGCCCGACCACGACGCCCGCCTCCGCGCGGGCACGGCCGCCTACCGGCGCACGGTCGCCGCCATGGTGGCCGTCGCCGTGGCCACCTTCGCCCAGCTGTGGTCGGTCCAGCCGGTCCTGCCCGCCATCGCCGACGGCTTCGGCTCCACCGCGTCCCAGGCCGCGCTCACGGTCTCCGTGGCCACCGGGGGACTGGCCGGGTTCACACTGGTGTGGAGCGGCGCCGCCGACCGGTTCGGCCGGGCCCGCGTCATCGCCGTGTCCCTGGCCCTGACCACCCTCCTGGGCTGTGTGACGCCCCTGGCGGGCGATCTCTGGGTCCTGCTCGCCCTGCGCGCGCTCCAGGGCGCGGCCCTGGGCGGGGTCCCCGCCGCGGCCGTCGCCTACCTGTCCGAGGAGGTCCACCCGGCCGACGCCGCGCGCGCCACCGGGCTGTACATCGCGGGCAACCCCCTCGGCGGGATGGGCGGGCGCCTGCTCGCCGGGTTCGCCGCCGACCTGGGCGGCTGGCAGTGGGGGATCGCGGCGAACACCCTCCTGGGACTGGTGTGCCTGGTCGTCTTCGTGCTGGTCCTGCCGCGCCCGCGGCGCGCGGCCGGGGCCGCGCCCCCCTCCGGGCGCCCGGGGGAAGGGGCGCGGGGGGACGGCCCGGGCGGCGCGAAGGCCCCCGGGGGCCCGGGGATGGGGCGGCGCCTGGCCGCCGCGCTCACCACGCGCGGCCTGCCCGCCCTCTACGCCCAGGCCCTGCTGCTCATGGGCGCGTTCATGACCGTGTACAACCTGCTCGGCTTCCGTCTCATGGGCGAGCCCTTCGGGCTCTCCCAGTCCGCGGCGTCCCTGCTCTTCCTGTCCTACACCGCAGGGATGCTCGGCTCGGCGGTCGCCGGGCACCTCTCCGGGCGCTGGGGCGGCTACCCCGTCCTCATCGCCGCCACGGCGCTGATGGCCGCGGGCCTGGGCGGCCTGCTCACCACCGCGCTGGCCGGCCTCATGGCCGCCCTGCTGGTGCTGACGTTCGCCTTCTTCTGCGCCCACGCCACCGCCTCGGCCTGGGTGGGGGCCCGCGCGGTCACCGGCCGCGCCCAGGCCATGGCCCTGTACACGCTCGCCTACTACCTCGGCTCCAGCCTGTTCGGGTGGTGCGGCGGTCTGGTCTACGACGCGGTGGGCTGGGGAGGCGCCGTGGCCTTCGCGGCGGGGCTGTGCGCGGCGGCGGCCCTGGTGGGGCTGCGGCTGCGCCGCCTGCCCCCCGCGGCCTGAGGCCGCGGCGCCCCCCTGCTCGCCCGCCCCGCCCCGGTGGCGGGACCGGTCCGCGCTGCACCGCCCGCGTGCGCGCCCCGGGCTGTCCGGCGTGTCCGGGCGCCGGTCCGCGGAGGCGCCCGCCCCGTGTCCCTGGGCGTCGGGGGCGCCCCGCCGGGGGAGGGTGGGGGAGACGCATCGGCCGGGTTAGTTTAAAATTCAACTACCTTGGTCCGAAGACACACCGGCGACTTCGACGGAAGGTGACGACATGGACGTGCGCCCCACGGGAATCCACCACGTGACCGCGATCGCCAGCGATCCGCAGGCCAACGCGGACTTCTACCTCAACGCCCTCGGCATGCGGCTGGTCAAGCGCACGGTCAACTTCGACGCGCCCGAGACCTACCACCTCTACTACGGCGACCGCGCGGGCAACCCCGGCACGATCATGACCTTCTTCCCCTGGCCCGACGCGCCCCGGGGCAGGATCGGCGCGGGCCAGGCCACCACCACGACCCTCTCCGTGCCCGAGGGCTCCCTGGGATGGTGGGCGGAGCACCTGGCCTCCCTGGGCGTGGACGCCACCCGGCCCGCCGAGAGGGGCGAGGAGGACGTGCTCGTGCTGCGCGACCCCGACGGCCTCGCCATCGAGCTCGCCGCCAGTGCCGACGCCCACGACACCGACCCCTGGGACGGGGGAGCGGTGCCCCCCGAGCACGCCGTCCGGGGCATCCGCGCGGTCACCCTCACCGAACAGGACGTCGAGGGCACCGTGGAGATGCTGAGCGGGCAGCTCGGCTTCCGGCTGGAGGGCGAGGACGGCGACCGGCTCCGCTTCCGCACCGGCGGCTCCGGCGACGGGGTGGGCACCATCGTCGACGTCCTGGCCGCCCCCGGAGCGGAGCGCGGCCTGGTCGCGGCCGGCACCGTCCACCACGTCGCCTACCGCGCCCCCGACGGCGACGTCCAGGAGGCCTGGCGCCGGACCCTGGAGAACGACGGCGTGGGCGTCACCGAGATCCGCGACCGCACCTACTTCACCTCCATCTACTTCCGCGAGCCGGGTGGGGTCCTGCTGGAGATCGCCACCGACGGCCCCGGCTTCGACTACGACGAGCCGCTGCTCGCACTGGGCCGGGAGCTGAGGCTCCCGCCGTGGCTGGAGCCCGGCCGCGAAGAGATCGCCCGCCGCCTGCCCGCGCTGGAGGTCCCCCGGTGACGGCGACCCAGGACTTCGTCCACGTCTTCGAGCCCGCCACCCGGCCGGGAGCGCCCACGCTCCTGCTGCTCCACGGCACCGGCGCCGACGAACGCGACCTGCTGCCGCTGGGCCGGGCCCTCTCGCCCGGCGCGGCCCTGCTCTCACCCCGCGGCCGTGTGAGCGAGAACGGCATGAACCGCTGGTTCCGCCGCCTGCGCGAGGGCGTCTTCGACGTCGACGACGTGGTCGCGCGCAGCGCCGAGCTGGCGGGGTTCGTCACCGCCGCGGCCCGGGACTACGGCCTGGACCCCGACCGGATCGTGGTCAGCGGGTTCTCCAACGGGGCCAACACCGGTGCGGCGCTGCTGCTGCTCCACCCCCGCCTGCTCGGCGGGGCCGCCCTGTTCGCGGCGGGGGCTCCCCTCCAGGGGCGCGAACCCGACCCGGTGGACCTGTCCGGGGTCCGGGTGTTCCTGGGGTCCGGGGCGGCCGACCCCGTCACGACCCCCGACCAGGCGCGGCTGCTGGCCGCCCAGCTCGGCGACAGGGGAGCGGACGTGGAGGCGCGCGAGCACCCGGGGGGACACCGGCTGGACCCGGACGTGCTGGCGCAGGCCCGCGACTGGTTCGACCGCTCCCGGTTCTGACCGGGACAGCAGACCGCGGCGGCGCCCCCTGATCCCGGGCGCCGCCGCCCCTTTCCCCCACTACGAATCTACGTAGTAAAGGACGGGCTCGTGTAAGGGGTTTACGGTAGTCGACCGCCCCGAATGCACCGGTACGGGCTGGATAAACTCACCGGGTTCCCGCTCTTCCTCATTGAAAAGAACCCATGATCACCTCTCTCCCCGAACGCGTGCGGTAGATGGACCCCGAGATCCTCGCCCTGGTCATGGGGGTCGCCGTCGCCGCCGGCTGGGTGGACGCCGTCGTCGGGGGAGGCGGCCTCCTCCTGCTGCCCGCCCTCCTCGTCGCCGCGCCCACCACCCCCCTGGCCACCCTGCTGGGCACCAACAAGCTCGGCGCCGTCTTCGGCACCGTCTCCGCCGCCATCGCCTACTCCCGCAAGGTCGCCGTCGACCGCCGCGTCGTCCTGCCCACCGCCGCGCTCGCCCTCCTCGGGTCCGGGGTCGGCGCCGCCATGGCCGCCGCCCTCACCGCCGAGGTCCTCAAACCCGTCATCATGGTCGTCCTGGCCGGGGTCGCCCTGCTGGTCTACTTCCGCCCCGCCATGGGAGCCACCCCCGACCCGCGCCTGCGCACACGCAACCGGCTGCTGGCCGTCACCGCACTGGCCGGGGTCGGCGTCAGCCTCTACGACGGCCTCATCGGCCCCGGCACCGGCGTCTTCCTCATCATCGCCTTCACCGCCGTCGTCGGCATGGACTTCGTCTCCGCCTCCGCCTCGGCCAAGATCGTCAACGTGTGCACCAACCTCGGCGCGCTCACCGTGTTCGCCTTCGGCGGCCACGTCGACTGGCTCCTGGGGCTGAGCCTGGCCGTCTGCACCATCATCGGCGCCCAGATCGGCGCGCGGATGGCGCTGCGGCGCGGCTCCGGGTTCGTGCGCGCGGTCCTGCTCGTCGTCGTCCTGGCCCTGCTCCTGCGCATGGCCTGGGACCTCCTCGCCTAGGGCGTCCTGCGCCGAGCGCGTCGACCGGTACCACCTGCTGCACGCGGCCTGCTCGGCCGCCGGGTTCTCGCCCCGCGTGGCCCACCACGCCAAGGAATGGGTGGCCGTCACGGCCCTGGTCGCCCGCGGCTTCGGCGTGTGCCTGCTGCCCCGCCTGGCGCCCGTCCCGCCCGAGCACGCGGTCAGGCGCCTCCCCCTGGCGGGGGCGCCGGCGCCCTCGCGGCGCCTGGTCGCCTGCGTGCGCCGGGGCAGCGGCGGCCGGCCCGCCGTCGCACGGGGCCTGGAGGCCCTGCTCCGGGCCGCCCGGGAGATGTCCCCCGGGACCGGCTGAGCCCTCCGCGCCGGGGCGGCGGCCTCACAGGGCGGGCTCGGCCTCCCCGGTCAGGGCCGCCCTGACGTCCTCCACGATCCGCAGCGCCGCGTAGTGGTTGGCCGCGCCCCAGTGGTCGTGGTCCACCCGGTACACGGCCTCCTCGCGCACGGCGTCCAGGTTCGACCACACCCCCTCGGAGAAGGTCCGCGGCGCGTCGGGGTACCCGGACCCGGCCATGACGAAGACGGCGTCCCCGTCCGCCCGGTCCAGGTTCTCGTAGCTCTGCGCGATGTAGTCGGTCGGGCCCTCGCCCTCCAGCTGCCCCTCCGGGCGGGCGAACCCCAGGTCGTCCACGACCTGCCCGGGAAAGGACTCCGCCGTCTCCAGGCGTATCTCGCTCCCGCTCTGCAACCGCACCAGCGACAGCTCGGTCGCGGCGGGGTCCACGCCGGCCGCCTCGATCTCCCCGCGGGCGGAGGCCACCGCCTCCTCGTACGCCTCCAGGGCCCGCCCCGCCTCCTCCGAGGCGTCCAGGACCCCGGCCACCTCGTCCAGGTGCCCGCGCCAGGACCCGGTGCCCTCCCACTCCAGCAGCACCGTCGGCGCGATCGCCTCCAGGCTCTCCAGCATGCCCGCCTGCGCGCCCACCGGGGTGCTGACGCCGATGATCAGGTCCGGTGCGGCGTTGGCGAGCTCCTCGACGTCGACGTCCTCCTCGGAGGGGGAGTTGGTCACCAGGGCGTGCCCGCCGCCGTCCGCGCCCCCGGGCAGGAACGGCGCCAGCCCCTGGTCCTCCCCGCCGGGCGTGCCCATGGTCGCGACCACGTCGTGGCCCAGAAGGGTGACCGCCGCCAGCGTGGGGCGCCACAGCACGGCGATCCTGCGCGGTGTGGCGGGGATCTCCACGGACCCGTTGGCCGCCTCCACGGTGCGGGTCCCGCCCTCCGGTTCCTCCGGCGCGGGGGGCTGCGGGGAGCACCCGCAGGCCAGGAGCGAGCCCAGGGCGGCTACTGTGACCAGGGTGCGTGCGGTGCGCGGGAGCGAAACCATGAGGGGCCCTTCCGTGCGAACAGGATGAAGGTAAGGCTAACCTGTCCCCTGGGCTTTTCGGTTCCGCGAACCACGCCCCGCCGGGCCGCGCCCGACAGGGCGGCCCCACCCACCACCCACGCCACAACGAACGGGGAAGCCGTGGCCCTGCGCGCGCCCACCCTCACGCGCCCCACCCTCACCAGGCGTGTCCTTCGACCCACGGGTCTGCTCCTGGCCCTCGGCGTCCTCGCCGTGTGCGCCCTGCTCAGCGTCACCGTCGGAGCCAAACCCATCCCCGTCGCCGACGTCTGGGCCGCCCTGGCCGCCTACGACGGCAGCTACGACCACGACGTCATCCGCAGCCTGCGCGTGCCCCGCACGGTCATCGGCATCTTCGTCGGCGCCGCGCTGGGCCTGGCCGGCGCCCTCATGCAGGCCCTGACCCGCAACCCCCTCGCCGAACCCGGCCTCCTGGGCATCAACTCCGGGGCCGCCGCCGCCGTCGTCATCGCCGTCTTCGCGTTCGGCGCCGGAGGGTCGGCGTTCGTGTGGCCCGCGTTCATCGGCGCCGCCGTGGCGGCCGTGGCCGTCTACGCCCTGGGATCGCGCGGGCGCGCCAGCGCCACCCCGGTCCGCCTGGCACTGGCCGGCACCGCGGTCGCGGTCGTGCTCCAGGGGATCGTCTACGGGGTGATCGTCCTCAACGACTTCGTCTTCGACCGGATCCGCTTCTGGCAGGTGGGCTCCCTCGCCGGACGCGACCTCGACGTCTTCTGGCAGGTGGCCCCCTTCCTCGTCGCCGGGGTGGTCCTGACCCTGTGCCTGGGCCCCTCCCTCAACGCGGTCGCCCTGGGCGACGACCTCGCGGCCACCCTCGGCGCCAGGATCCCCCTGATCCGCGCAGCCACGGCCCTGGCCGTGGTCCTGCTGTGCGGGGCGGCCACCGCCTCGGCGGGGCCCATCTGGTTCGTGGGCCTGATCATCCCCCACGCCGCGCGCATGATCACCGGCCCCGACCAGCGGTGGCTGCTGCCCTACGCCGCCGTCCTGGGCGCGATCCTGCTCACCGCGGCGGACGTGGTCGGCCGCGTCGTCCTGCCCCACTCCGAACTGGAGGTCGGCATCATCACCGCTTTCGTCGGGGCGCCCCTGTTCATCGCCCTGGTCCGCAGCAGAAGGATGGCCCAGCTGTGAGCAAGACCCTGGCGCCGCCGCGCCCCACCCCGACCGGCCGCGCCACCCCGCGCGGCGCCCTGGCCGTGCGCCTGTTCGGCGAACGGCTCTCCCTGCTGGTGCGCCCGCGCACCGTGGCCGTGTGCCTGGCCCTGGTCCTGGTCGGCGTCCTCGCGCTGGCCGTGACGGTCACGGTGGGGGACTACGAGATCTCCCTGGCGGCCGTGCCCGGCGCGATCCTGGGCTACGGCGAACGCCTCGACGTCTTCTTCGTCCAGGGCGTGCGCCTGCCCCGCGCGCTGACCGCGATCGGCGTGGGCGCGGCCCTGGGCATCGCGGGCGCGGTCTTCCAGAGCCTGTCGCGCAACGCCCTGGGCAGCCCCGACATCATCGGCTTCACGTCCGGGGCCGCCACCGGCGCCGTCCTGGTCATCCTGGTCCTGGGCGCCGGCCGTCTGGCGGTGTCCCTGGGGGCCATCGCCGGGGGGCTGCTCACCGCCGCGATCGTCTACCTCCTGGCCATGAAGAACGGCGTGCAGGGGTACCGGCTGGTCCTGGTGGGCATCGGCGTGTCCGCGATGCTCGGGTCGGTCCGCGACTACCTGTTGACCCGCGCCGAGCTCACCGACGCCCTGGGCGCCCAGATCTGGATGATCGGCAGCCTCAACTCGCGAGGCTGGGCCGAGGTCGCCGCCGTGTGGATCTCCCTGGCGGTCCTGGCCCCCGTGCTCCTGTCCCTGGGGCAGCGGCTGCGCTTCATGGAGCTGGGCGACGACACGGCCCAGGGTCTCGGGGTGCCCATCCGCTCCACCCAGATCTGGGCCCTGGCGGCCGCCAGCGCGCTGACCGGCGCCGCCATCGCGGTGGCGGGCCCCATCGGCTTCGTGGCCCTGGCCGCGCCCCAGATCGCCCGGCGCCTGACCCGCGCCGGCGGGACCACCCTGGTGGGCTCCGCGCTCACGGGAGCGGCCCTGCTGGCGGTCGCGGACCTGGTGGCGCTGCGCGCCCTGGCCCCCACCCAGCTTCCCGTGGGCGTGGTCACCGCCGTCATCGGCGGGAGCTACCTGATCTGGCTGCTGTACACCGAATGGCGCGGCGGACGTGCCTGAGCGAGACCGAGAGAGAACGATGACCACTCCAGCCGACACCGGTTCCCGCCTCAACGGCCGGGACCTCACCCTCGCCTACGAGCAGCGCGTCATCTCCCAGAACCTGGCCGTGTCGATCCCCGACAACTCCTTCACGGTGATCGTGGGCCCCAACGCGTGCGGCAAGTCCACCCTGCTGCGGGCCCTGTCGCGCACGCTCAAGCCCGCGCACGGGCACGTCCACCTGGACGGGCAGGTCATCGGCTCCTACCCGGCCAAGGAGGTCGCGCGCCGGCTGGGGCTGCTCCCGCAGACCTCCATCGCCCCCGACGGCATCGGGGTCGCCGACCTGGTGGCCCGGGGCAGGTTCCCGCACCAGGGGTTCCTGCGCCAGTGGTCGGCCCAGGACGAGGCGGTGGTGGCCGAGGCCATGGACGCCACCGGCGTCACCGCTCTGGCCGACCGGTCGGTGGACGAGCTCTCCGGGGGGCAGCGCCAGCGCGTGTGGCTGGCGATGGTCCTGGCCCAGCAGACCCCGCTGCTGCTGCTGGACGAGCCCACCACCTACCTGGACATCGCCCACCAGATGGACATGCTCGACCTGTGCGCCGACCTGCACGCCGAGCGCGGCTACACGCTGGTGGCCGTCCTGCACGACCTCAACCACGCGTGCCGCTACGCGAGCCACCTGATCGTGATGAAGGAGGGCGCCATCGTCGCCGAGGGCGACCCGGCGAAGGTGGTCACCGCCGAGCTCGTGGAGGAGGTGTTCGGGCTCCCGGTGCGGATCATCCCCGACCCCGAGACCGGCACGCCGATGATCGTGCCCGTGGACCGCCGGGGCGCGGCCCGGTAGCGGCGCCCGCCCGGGGCGGGCCCGTGGGGGAGGCCGGGGCCTCCCCCACGGCGGGGCCCGGGGTCGAGCCGATGACCACGTCCGCGTGCACCTGCCACCCCGGGGCCCGTACGGCGGACGGCCCTCCCGGGAGGCTGCCGGCAGCCCCTCGCGCGCGCCCGGGCCGCAGGCACGCCCGGCCGGCGCGCCCGTCACGGCCCGAGCCGGGCCGCCTTCAGGCCCCCGACAGCTCCAACCGCAGCACCAGCGACACCAGCTCCACCACCACCTCCTTGACCGACTCCCGGTCCCGCGCGTCGCACAGCAGCAACGGCACACGCTCCTCCAGGTCCAACGCCACCCGCACGTCGTCGGCCCGGTGCGTGCGGTGCCCGTCGAAGCAGTTCACCGCCACCACGAACGGCACCCCGCGCGACTCGAAGAAGTCGATCGCGTCGAAGGAGTCCGCCAGCCGGCGCGTGTCGGCCAGCACCACAGCGCCCAGAGCGCCCTCGACCAGCTCCTCCCACATGAACGAGAACCGGCGCTGCCCGGGGGTCCCGAACAGGTACACCACCGTCGACTCGTCCAAGGTGATGCGTCCGAAGTCGAGCGCCACCGTCGTCGTGGTCTTGCCCTCCACGCCCTCCAGGTCGTCCACTCCCACGCTCTCGGAGGTCATGACCTCCTCGGTGTGCAGCGCCTCCACCTCGCTCAACGCCGACACCAAGGTGGTCTTGCCGGCCCCGAAACCCCCGGCCACCACGATCTTCAGGGTGTCGGGGACAGGCCCTGCCCCCTCGGCCTCCATCACGACCAACGCCCCATCCACCCCATCCGGCCTCTCAGGCCCATCCGTTCCACCCTCACAACTCCCGGATACGGTCCAGTACCGCGCGCAGCGTCGCCGCGTCGGGCCTGTTCCGCTCCCAGTCCGAGGTATGCACCATCACGTACCCCTGGTCCAACAGGTCGGCCAGCAGGATCCTGGTCACGCCCAGGGGAAAACCCGACCGCGAGGCCACCTCCGCCACCGAGAGCGGACGCGCGCACAGCGACAGGATCAGCTCCAGCTCCGGGTCCACCTCCGGCGGCGCTCCCGACGGGACCGCCACCACCTGCGACGTCATGGAGAAGTCCGAGCGCGAGGGCCGTGTCCGCCCACCCGTCAGCGAGTAGGGCCGGATCAGGCTCGACTCGAACGACCATTCCCGGGGGAACTCCTCGCCAGGCGGCACCGCGCTCACTCCCACTCCTCCTCGACGGCACGGGCCGTGCGCCGTCGCGGCGCACCGGCCCCCGCCTCACGACCTCCCGTGCCCGCGGCGGGGCAGCGCCGACAGGTGCGGCCCCACCTGGCGCACGAGGCGGTTCACCTCGAACGCGGCCTGGCCCATGTCGCACGTGGACTCGGCCACCACGGCCAACGAGGCGCCCCGGCCCGCGGCCAGCACGAAGAAGAAGACGTTGTCCATCTCCACGACGGTCTGACGCACCTCCGAGGCCCCCAGTTGCGAACGCGCCCCCCGGGCCAGGCTGGCGAACCCCGACGCGATCGCCGCGAGCCTCTCCCCCTCCTCCCGGACCAGCCCCGGGGAGGAGGACAGCAGGAGGCCGTCCGCGGACAGCAGCAGGGCGTCGCGCGCACCGGCCACCCTGTCCACCAGGTCGCCCAGCAGCCAGTCCAGGGTCCTGGCCGGGGACTCCCCGCCCACCTCTTCTCCACCGGTGACCCGGTCTCCCGCCGTAGTGCCCGCCGACATCGACATCACCCTTCCGACCTCTCACCGGGGCGCGCACCGCGCGCGCCACCCTCACCCAGTTCCTCGGACTCCGCGCGCCCGCGCAGGGTCCCGGACTGGAAGGCACTCATCATGGACCGGATGTCCGACAGCGAACGCTGCCCGCCCGTGTCCTGCGCCGCCGCGGGCGCCTCCTGGGGGGGCGCCACGTGCTTGCGCCGGCGCCGTGGCAGCCCCATGTAGGTGTCCTCCGCCCCGTCCCCGGCACCGTCGGCGGCCCCCTCGCCGGCCGGGGTGCCCCGGTCCTGCGGCTCGGAGGGGGCGGGGGCCGCCGCGACCTCGGTGAGCACCCCGCCGGGCTCCGCGGTCGGGTCGGCCGTTCCGGCGCCGGGGACGGGTCGCCGGTGCGGCCCGGTGGCCTGCAGCGGCGAGGGGCCGTCCCCGGGCGCGGCCAGGGCCCGGCGGGGGATGGACACCACGGCCCGGGTCCCCCCGTGGGGGGAGTCCCGCAGCGTCACCTCGAAGTCGTGCCGGGCCGCGATCGTGGCGACCACGAACAGGCCCAGGTGCGAGTCCTCGCGCATGCGGGCCAGGTCGAACCGGGGCGGGTCGGCCAGCAGCACGTTCGCCGAGTCCAGCTGGGCGTCGGTCATGCCCAGTCCGCGGTCCTCCACCTCCAGGACGTGGCGGCCGCGGTCGTCCTCGCGGCCCCGGACCGTCACCTCCGTCCCCGGGGGGGAGAAGGAGGTCGCGTTCTCCAGCAGTTCGGCGAGCAGCCGGACGGTGTCGGTCCCCACGTCGCCGCGCAGCGCGACCGCGGGCAGCGCCAGGATGCGTACCCGCGCGTAGTCCTCGATCTCGCTGGCGGCGGCCCGCACCGCCTCGTGCAGCCGTACCGGGCCCAGTCCGCGGCGCACGGGGGTGTCCCCGCTCAGCAGCATGAGGTTCTCGGCGTTGCGCCGCAGCTGGGTGCTGAAGTGGTCGATGCGGAACAGCGCCTCCAGCACCTCGGGGTCGGTCTCGCCCCGTTCCAGGGTGTCCAGCAGCCCCAGCTGGCGGTGGACGAGCGACTGCGTGCGGCGTGCGATGTTGCGGAACATGGCGCGCACCCCGGCGCGGACCTGGGCCTCCTCCACGGCGGCGGCGACCGCGGCCCGCTGGGCGTCGTTGAACGCCTCGGCCATCCGGCCGATCTCGTCGCGCACCCGCACGCGCAGTTTGGGGACCTCGGCGTCCACGTCCACGCTGCCGCCCGCGCGCAGGCGGGCGGTCACCTCGGGCAGGCGCACCTGCGCGTGTTCCAGGGTGAGGACCCGCAGGTGCTGGAGCCGGCGTCCCAGGCGCTGGGTGCCGCCCACGGCCACCGCGGAGGAGGCCAGCGCCGCCACGAGGGCGGGCACGCTGATGAGCAGGGCGCTGTTGCGCAGTTCGGCGGACTGGGTGTGGCTGAAGGCGACGACCTGCTCGGTCCGGGCCTCCTCCACACCGCGCATGCGCAGGTCCACGGCCTCGGCGGCGCCGCGCCAGGCGGTGGCGTTGACCGGGACGGTGTTCTCGCCCCGGATGGGCATGCTGATGATGCTCTCCTGGAGCTGGTAGACGCTCTGCAGGGCGGAGTAGGACTCCAGGAGGAGGTAGTGCTGACTGTCCTGGTCGTTGAGTTCGGCGCCCACCCGGCCCCAGGTGTAGCGCTGGGCCCCGGCGGCGGCGGCGAACTCGGCGTGGGCCTCGGCGGGGAAGGCGTTGGTGGCGACCGCGTGGGCCAGGACGGCGTCCTGCTGGTTGAGGAGTTCGCGGGTGCGGGCCAGGGAGGTCAGGGAGCGCAGGTGGGGGACCTGGGCGGAGTCGGCGCGCTCGACCTGGGCGTCCCACACGCGCAGTCCGCTCTCGATGATCTCGGTGTAGGCGGTGGCGGCCTCCTCCAGCGTGCGTTCGCCGGGGGAGAGGGCGTCGACCCTCTGGCGGTGGGCCTCGAGCCGGTTGAGGGAGCGCTGGAAGTTCAGGGCCTGTTCGGGCAGGTCGTCCTCGTCGAAGGCGCGCAGGCGCAGGCGGAGGGCTTCGACGGCCTCGGTGGTCTCCTGCCGGGTGGTCCGCAGGCGGTGGGCGGTGCGCTCGGTGCCGTTGGCGGAGTCCATGGTGGCGCGCCGTTCGCGCTGGAGTTCGCCGATGACCGTGATGACGGGGGTGGCGACCTGTTCGGTGAGGGCGGCGGTGGTGCGCAGTTCGCGGATGTCGGTGACCAGGACGGCGGTGAAGGCAGCCCACAGGAGCAGCAGCGCGGTGCTGGGGATCAGGACCAGCGTGATCATGCGGGCGCGAAGCGACCGGCGCTTCTCGTGGGGCATGGGCTCGCTTCCGGGGGAGAGGCGGGCGTGGCTGGGAAGCGTCCGCCGGGGTGGGGGAGGGCCGGGGTTTCCCAGAGTGAACCGCTCCGCGGGGGATTACGCAAGCCTGAAAGGGCTGAAAAGGCTGATGAGAGGGTGTGTGAGGACATCTTCGCAGGTCAGGGCGTGGGCCTCAGCTTGATAACGCGAAACGGACAAAAAATCTACGTCGTAAAGATGGGCACTTCTCTCAAAAATCAGACAAACAGAACAAAGGGGCGGCTGCGCCGCACTGAATACCAAAAATCACTTCCGTGGCGAGAGCTCTGTGTGAACAGGGGCTCTCCGAGGGGTACGTAGCCTCCTGCGAACACATCCATGTGTACCCGGGGCGACCGGGTGTTCACCCAACGGCGCCGGAAGCGGTACGCGGGACGGTCGGTCCCGGCCGTCCCGCGTACCGGGCGCAGCAGACCGTCCGCCGTGCGCGGGCAGGGGAGAGGATCCGCATGAAGCTCACCGAGGACCAGGTCCGTGACGGCCTGACCAGGCTCACCGGCTGGGAGCTGGACCCCGACGCACCCGTCATCCGCCGGACGGTGCGCCTGCCCGGCTTCCCGGCGGCCGTCTCCCTGGTCAACGAGATCGCCCAGGCCGCCGAGCAGGTGGACCACCACCCCGACATCGACATCCGCTACGACACGCTGCACCTGGCGCTGAGCACCCACTCCGAGGGCGCTCTCACCGACAAGGACATGGCCCTGGCCGCGCGCATCGACGAGCTCGTGCCCTGAGCGCCTCCCGGCGCCGCGGTGGTGCGGGGCCGCCCATGGTGGCGGGGGAGGGGAGTCCCTAGGATCTCGGCATGGCCCTTGACCTGTACGCGGGAATCCCCGTCACCGACCACCAGGCCGCCCCGGCGTGGTACGAGCGCCTGTTCGGCTCGCCGCCCGTGTACGGGGACGGTGAGACGGAGGCGGTGCGGGAGTCGGCCGGGCACCGGCGCGTGTTCGTGGAGGTCTGTCCCGAACGTGCGGGCCGTGTGATGAGCACGGTGTTCGTCGACGACCCGGAGGCCGGGGTCGCCGGGCGCGGCATCGCGCCGGCGGGGCGTGGGGCCTGTCCGGGCGGGGTGCGCGAGGCGGTGTTCCGGGGTCCGGAGGGCGCCGGGTTCCCGTTCGGCGGGGCTTCGCGGTGAGTGCTTCCGAGGGGTTCTCGCGTGTGAAGATCCGTGTCGGGGCGCTGGTGTTCTGCGGTGAGGAGGTCGCGCTGATCCGCAGGGACCGGCCCGGTTCCGTGCACTACACGCCTCCGGGCGGGAACGTCGAGCCCGGTGAGGACCTGCTGGTCGCGCTGTGGCGCGAGCTGGGCGAGGAGCTGTGGCTCGGGGAGGGGCAGGCGGGGGCGCCGGAGCTGTTGTGGGTGGTGGATCAGCGGGTGACGCGTCCGGGGCCCACGCCCTCTCCGCGCAAGCTGCACCTGTTGTACCGGTTGCATGTGAGTGAGGCGGTGCGGGAGGTGTTGGCGGTGGAGGAGTACGACGAGCAGCGGGACGGCGGTTTCGAGGTGGGTGTGGTGGAGTGGGTGGATTTTCGTGCGGTTGGTGCGCTGCCGTTGTTCCCGCCGGTGGGGGCGGCGTTGGCGGCGTTGCCGTCTCCGCGTGCGGTGGTGGCCGACGCGGGGTGGGGTGCTGTGACCGATGACGACTATGTGTGGGTGTGATGCCGTGTAGCCAGGGGTCGTGCCGGTGCTCCTCCTCAGGACGAGTTCGCGTCGTATGACCACAGGAGCGCTACGTCCGGTTTCATGCGTAGCCATAGCGTCGCCGCCGGGGCGTCGTCGGGAAAGTCGACGCGGAGGAACTCGCGGCCACCTGTTCGTTCCACCCCGACCGTTCGCACGCCGACGAGGTTGAGGTCGAACAGTCCGGTGCCGTCGCTCTCGGCGTGTAGCCGCAGGCGGACAACCTCGTATCCCGGTTCGATTTCCATCGCGATCTCATAGCCGGACCGAGTGGTCTTGAAGGTCACCGACGTGTACGGCCACAGTTCGCGCCAGCCGTACTCGTACCCGGTCGCCTTCTCGTCCTCGGCATACCGATAGATCGGCTCGTCCTCGAAGAGCCAGATCAAGTCGTCGTAGTCGGGCATCGGCTCCATCACCATGTGCAGATGATGGCATTCGGCTCCTTCGGCCGGTCCGCTGCGGGGCCTCTCGTCCGCCGGCGCGACCCCCGGGCCTTGGAGGTGGGCTATGCCGACAACGCCGACCTGTTCATCGACGACGGGGTGCCCCGGTTGGAGAAGCGCCGCGGCCCCGCTCCATCTCGACCACCCTTTCCGAGCGGTCGCACCTCTTGCAGGTCGAGGTGGACCATGGCGGCGCGTCCGCACTGTGCACACGGGAAGATCTCCCCCTGAGCGTTCCGAATGGCAATATAAACGTTCGTTTGGTTATAATCGTCCACATGAGTATCACGCCTCCCCTCAGCGGCCGGGTCGCCCTCGTCGCCGGCGCCACTCGCGGCTGTGGCCGCGCGATCGCTGTCGAGCTCGGAGCGCTCGGAGCCACCGTCTACGGCAGCGGCCGCAGTACTCGCGACGGGCGTTCGGAGATGGACCGGCCGGAGACGATCGAAGAGACCGCGGAACTAGTCGACGCCGCCGGTGGGACCGGGATCCCCGTCCGCTGCGACCATTCCCAGAGTGCCGATGTCGCGGCGTTGATGGACCGGATCCGCGCCGAGCACGGCCGCTTGGACGTGCTCGTCAACGACGTCTGGGGCGGCGACCCGTACACGCGCTGGGTCAAGGGTGTGTGGGAACATCCGCTTGAGGACACGCTGCGGATCGTGCGCAACGGGATCGAGACGCATCTGATCACCGCGCACTACGCGCTGCCGCTGCTGATCGAGACCGGAGACGGGCTGGTCGTGGAGGTCGGCGACGGCAAGGCCGGCGTCCCGTTCCGTGGCGTCGTCGCTTATGACCACGTCAAGGAGGCGGTCGTGCGGCTCGGCTTCTCGCTGGCGGCCGAGTTGCGCCCGTACGGTGCGACCGCGCTGTCGGTGACCCCCGGCTTCCTGCGCTCTGAGGCCATGCTCGAACACTTCGGCGTCACCGAGGCCACCTGGCGCGACGCTGCCGATGCCCACGGCGGCTATTTCCGCTACTCAGAGACCCCCCACCTGCTCGGCCGTGGGATCGCGGCCCTTGCCGCCGACCCCGATCGGGCCCGCTTCGCCGGGCAATGCCTCGGCTCGTGGGAGCTCATGCACACCTACGGCTTCTCCGACGTCGACGGAGAGTACCCGGACTGGGGTGTAGTCGATGCGGAGGCGCGTTTGGCCGACGCCGAGGCCGCGCAACCCTCCGTCGAATAGATGCCACGTCCGCGCACTGTCTCCGACGAGGACGTCCTGGACGGCGTTCTCGCGCTCGCCCATCGTGTCGGCCCAGCCAAGCTCACACTCGCCGCGGCGGCTCGCGAGGTCGGCCTTGCTCCCGCCACGCTGGTCCAGCGTTATGGCACCAAGCGTAAGCTGCTGCTCGCCGCAGACCGCCGCGGCGTGGAGCGGTGGGTTCTCCCGGTTGAGAAGGCCGAACACCCTTCGCCGCTGGACCGGGTCGTCGAGGGCCTGGTCGGCGCGGTGGATCCGGACATGACCCCGGAGGGGGTTGCGAACTCGGTGGCGATGCTCCAGCTGGACCTCGTCGAACCCGACTTCCACGCGGAGACCCTGCGTGGCGCGCGCCGGCTACGCGCGGCACTCGAGCGCCACCTGCAGGCAGCGGTAACCGAGGGTGAGCTCCGTGACAGCACCGACGTCATTGCCCTGGCCAAGCTTCTCGAGACGGCCTATCACGGCGCGATGATCGGCTGGGCACTGCACCGCGAGGGATCCCTCGCAGCATGGATGCGCGAGCAGCTCGAAGCGGTCCTCGAGGCCAGCCGCGTTCCGTCGCCTTGAAGACCGCGTCTGCGCGGAGGTGCAACCGAACAGCGCCGGCCATCGCATCCGGGCGGCGCCCAGGGGCCTCGCCGGGCGGTTGCCCCTTTCGGCCTTACCCGGTGTGCCCCCGGGTGGGGGCGGGGGTCAGAGTCCGACTTTGCGGATGGGGTTGTCGCGCCAGGCGTCGGCGGGGCGGATGTAGGTGTCGACGGCGGTGGAGGCTTCGGACCATCGGCCCTGGCGGGCGATCCAGGCGCGGGGGGCGCCGGCGGCGGCTGCGGCGGTGGCGGGTCCGGAGCGTAGGGAGTGGGCGGTGACGTTCTCGATGCCGGCCTTGTCCGCGAGGCGTTTGACCACGAGGTTGATCCCGGCTCCGGACATGCGGCCTGTTCCGCGTCCGGCCGAATCGGCGGTTCCGGCCGCTCGTCCGTGGCGGTCGATCGAGCGCAGCAGCGGTCCTTCGGTGACCCCGGCGTCGGCCAGGGCGGCGAGGTAGGCGGTGGTGGTGCGTACCGGGCAGGTGAGCAGGTGTGTGCCGTAGGGGATGGCGACCGTGGTGCCGGCGGAGTCCTTGTCGGTCTTGGAGGTGGCCACGAACACTTCGAGGCCTTCGGGGACCTGGCGCAGGTCGGTGGTGTTCAGGGCGGCGAGTTCGGAGCGGCGGGCCATCATGGCGTAGCCGAGGAGGAGGAGTGTGCGGTCGCGTAGGCCTGTCAGGCCTTCTTGGGCGGCGTCGAGCATCTGTCGGAGTTCTTCGACGGAGAGTGCCGGCGCCTGTTTGCGGCGGCCTCCGGCTGCGGCCCATTCTCGGCGGTAGGAGCGCAGGACGAGGCGGGCGGCCTTGGTGGAGACGGCGTGTCCGGCGGCGGCGTGGCGGGAGGCGATGGCGCCCAGGGCCCGGTCGACGGTGGTGGGGGCGGCTGCGGTGGTGGCGAGGTGGTCGGTGTAGGAGGCGAGGGTTTCGGCGGTGGCGGGGAGGGGGGTGCGGGAGGTGTGTGAGCACCAGGTGGTGAAGGTGTGCCAGTCGCGGGCGTAGCCGGTGCGGGTGGAGGCGGCCCATCCGTCTGCCACGCGTGCGGCTGCGGATGCGGTCAGTGCGGTGTCGGGGAGGGCGGGTGTGTGGTGGTTGCGGAGGGCGATTGCCTGGGTCGGGTCGTCGGTGGGGTGGGGGGTCGGCTGGGCTGTCACGGGGGCTCCGGGGGTGGGGTGGACGCCTGTTTTTTGAGTTTCGATAAGTCAAGTTATCAAAAGTGAGGGTTGGTGGGTGTCTGGGGTGGTTTGGGGGTGGGGGTCTGTGTGGGTTCGCGGTGGTTCTCGGGGGCGTGCACGCCGGGCGGCCCGGTCCTGTGCCGGGCCGCCCGGCGGGGTCATCGCAGGCGTGAGCGGCGCATCTTGCCGGAGGCGGTGCGGGGGAGTTCGTCGACGAAGTCGACGACCTGGGGGGCTGCGTGGGTGGCGAAGCGGGTGCGTACCCATTCCTTGAGGTCGTCGGCCAGGCGCGGGGTGGCGGTGTGCCCGGGGGCGGGGACGATGCGGGCGCCGATGAGCTGTCCGGCGATCTCGTCGGGGATGGAGTAGACGCCGCACTCCTCGACGGCGGGGTGGTCGTTGAGGACGGCCTCGACCTCGGTGGGGCCGATGCGGTAGCCGTGGGTGCGGATGGCGCCGTCGTCGCGGGTGGAGAAGAAGATCTGGCCGTCGCGGTCCTGGATGCCGGTGTCGCCGGTGAGGTAGTGGGCGTGGTCGGGGGTGAAGCGGACCTGGGAGGCGGCCTCGTTGTCGAGGTAGCCCTCGAACCAGGCGAGGGGGCTGTTGGCGAGGTCGATGGCGATGCGGCCGTAGGTGCCAAGGGGGGCGGGGTCGTCGGAGACGGCTTCGAGGACCTGGATGTTCCAGCCGGGCAGGGCGGGGCCGATGGCGCCGGGGACGAGGGGGGTGGCGGGGGTGTCGCCGTTGGGGACGCCGATGCACCAGCCGAGTTCGGTCTGGCCGTAGTGGTCGCGTACGGGGACGCCGAAGACGTCGGCGACCCAGTCGATGACGTCGGGGGCCAGGGGTTCGCCGGCGCTGGTGAGGCGTTGGACCATGACTTCGGGGGGCAGGGTCTTGGTGGCGGCGCGCAGGGTGCGGTAGGTGGTGGGGTCGGCGGCGAGGTTGGTGACGCCGTACAGGCCCAGGACGTCGAGGGTGAGTTCGGGGTCGAAGAATCCCGCGCGCAGGGCGAGGGAGCCGTGTCCGGCCAGGAGGGGGGAGATGAGGCCGTGGTAGAGGCCGTAGGCGGAGCCGGGGTCGGCGGTGTTCCAGTAGACGTCGTCGTCGCGGACGCCGAGGCCGTAGTGGTGGTAGGCGTGCATGGCGGTCAGGGCGCGGGCGGGGACGGGGACGCCGCGGGGCGGGCCGACGTTGGCGGAGACGTAGAGGATGGCGAGGGTGCCGTGGCCGCCGATGGGGGTGTCGGTGACGGTGGGGGTGGTGGTGTGTTGGGTGAGGGTGGTGAGGGTGTGGTCGCCGGGGCGTAGGGGGTGGGTGCCGGTGGTGGCGATGTCCCAGGTGGGGGTGGTGTGGGGGGTGGGGTCGAGTTTGGTGCGGTATTCGTCGTCGCAGACGACCAGGCGTGCGCGGGAGTTGGTGAGGCGTTCGTTGATGGCGGAGGGGGCGAAGGAGGAGAGGAGGGGGACCAGGACGGCGCCCAGGCGCCAGACGGCGAGGGCGGTGACGGTGAGGTCGGTGCCTTTGGGCAGGAGGGTGGCGACGCGGTCGCCGGTGGTGATGCCGAGGTCGGCGAGTCCGGTGGCCAGGGCGCGGGAGCGGTGGGCGAGTTCGCCGTAGGTGAGGGTGGTGGCGGTGAGGGTGGGGCCGATTTCTGTGGTGGCGACGGTGTGGGGGTCGTGGCGGTCGCAGAGGAGGTGGGCCACCGATGTGGTGGGTGTGTCGTAGGTGGCGAGCCAGTCGCGTACGTGGTGCGCCGGGTCGGGCACGGGCATCGGTGGTCTTCCTCGGTTTCGGTGGGTTTGTTGGTATCGCCGGGTTACGTCAACCCTATGCCCACCTGTGAGCCTGGCCTCACTCGCGCCGGGTGTGGCGGTTCGGCCATGATGTGGGGATGGACAGTGGTGCTGTTGCGGAGCGTTTCGGGCTGGGTGCTGGTGAGCGTGCGTGGTTGGAGGAGGCTGCGCTGTTGCCGGAGCCGGTGAGGGCGCTGGTGGTGCCCTCGGGGGCGCAGGCGGCGCGGGTGTTGGACCTGTTCGCCCTGGAGGCGGTGGACCGGGCCGAGGTGGAGGGGTTGTGGCCGGGGTCGGGCGGGCCGTGGGGGGTGTGGCCGCCGGAGCTGTGGTACGTGGTGGAGTGCATGTACCGGCGGTTGTGCGCCGATGCGGAGCTGGCGGCGGGGCAGTGGCGGGACTGGCCCTCGCTGGTGGGTGTGGAGGATCCGCGGGTGCGGGTGGCGTCGCTGTGGGCGTTCGCGGCGATGGTGGGGGCGCAGTTCGCCTCGCACGGTGCGCGGGGTGTGGAGCGGTCGGTGACGGCGGCCACGCTCGCGGACGTGGGTGTGCAGATGGGGCGTTCGCGGCGGATGTTCGGCCGGCTGTCGCTGGAGACGGCGTCGTGGGTGGCGGCGCAGTTCCGGGGCCGCCTGTTCTGGGTGGGCGGGTTGCAGTTCGAGCCGGCCCTGTTGGGGAACCAGGGCGGGGTGGAGTGGTATGCGCCCGAGGAGGCGCGGGGGCTGGGTCCGGGGATGGGTGTGGGTGATCCGGTGCTGCGGTTGCACATTCCCACGGGCGGGTTGGACCCGGTGGCGGTGCAGGAGGCGCTGGGGCGGGCGCGGGGGTTCGCCCGGGAGTGTTTGGGGATCGATCCGGTGGTGGCCACGTGTACGTCGTGGTTGCTGGATCCGCAGTGGGGCCCGGTGCTGGGGGAGGGGTCCAACATCGTGGGGTTCCAGCGGCGTTTCACGCTGGTGGGTGCGGGTGTGCCGGGGGAGTCGGACGTGTTCCGGTTCGTGTTCGGCATGGCGCGGGTGGATGTGGGGGGTGCGCCGAGGCGGACGCGGTTGGAGCGCGCGGTGGTGGAGCGGTTGGAGTCGGGGGGCTCCTGGCAGGTGCGCACGGGGTGGTTGCGGTTGCCGTAGGAGGCGCTCGGCCCGCGCCGCGGCGCGGGCCGAGCGGGCCTGTCAGCTCTTGAGGAACTCGAGCAGGTCGCGGTTGAACTTCTCCTTGTCGCCGGGGACCAGGGCGATGCCGTGGGAGCCGCCCTCGTACACCTTGAGTGTGGCGTCGGCGATGATCTTGGCGGACTTGCGGCCGGTGGCGTCGATGGGGACGACCTGGTCGTCGTCGCCGTGCACCACCAGGGTGGGGACGTCGAAGCTGCGCAGGTCCTGGGTGAAGTCGGTGTAGCCGAAGGCGTCGACGCATGTGACGCCGGCCTGGATGGACTGGTGCATGGCCATGAACCAGAAGGCGTCCTTGTTGCCCTGGGTGACCTTGTTGCCGGGGCGGTTGGCGCCGAAGAACCCCTCGGCGGTGTCCTTCCAGAACTGGGAGCGTTCGGTGAGGATGCCGTTCTTGATGCCGGTGAGGACGTCCTCGGGGACGCCTTCGGGGTTGGTGTCGGACTTGATCATGATGGGCGGGACGGCGGAGAGCAGGACCGCCTGGCGGACCCTGCGGGTGCCGTGGCGGCCGATGTAGCGGGCGAGTTCGCCGCCTCCCATGGAGTGCGCGACCAGGGTGGCGTCCTGCAGGTCGAGCTGGTTCATGAGCTCGTCGAGGTCGTCGGCGAAGGTGTCGAAGTCGTAGCCGTCCCAGGGCTGGTCGGAGCGGCCGTGCCCGCGCCGGTCGTGGGCGATGCCGCGGAACCCGTTGTCGGCCACCCACTTCATCTGGTCCTCCCACGCGTCGGCGTTGAGCGGCCATCCGTGGATGAACACGACCGGGCGCCCGCTGCCCCAGTCCTTGTAGTGGATCCCGACGTTGTCGCGTGTGGTGATGCGGCCCATGGGTGGTGCCCCCTTGTGCGTGGTGTTTCGGGTGTGGTGCGCCGGGTGGGGCGCACCGTCGCCGAGTCGATCACGGCGGGGCCGGGTGGTGAACCCGCTGGTGGGAAAGGCTGGGGAAAGTCCGGTTTGGGGTTCTCAGATGGCCATGAGGGCGTGGGCGGTGTCGTCGGTGAGGTCGGCGCGGTCGCCGCTGTGGACGATGCGTCCGGCGTCGATGACGGTGACGGTGTCGGCCAGGCGCAGGGCCAGGTCGAGGTACTGCTCGACGAGCAGGACGGTGATGCCCTGGGCGGCGATGTGGGTGATGGCCTGTTCGATCTCGGCGACGATGGAGGGCTGGATGCCTTCGGTGGGTTCGTCGAGGATGAGCAGGGTGGGGTCGGTGACCAGGGCGCGGGCGATGGCGAGTTGTCGGGCCTGGCCTCCGGACAGGAGTCCGGCGCGGCGGTGCAGGAGGGGTTGCAGGCGGGGGAAGCGGTCCAGGGCGGCGTCGATGAGTTCGGGGCCGCCTCGTCGTGTGGCCCGGTGGGCGAGGTGGAGGTTGTCGGCGACGGTGAGGGGGGCGAAGGTGGCGTGGCCCTGGGGGGCGTAGGCGAGGCCGTTGCGGGTGCGGGTGTGCGGGGGGTGGCGGGTGATGTCGGTGCCGTTGTGGGTGATGGTGCCGGCGGTGGGGGTGAGGAGTCCGGCGATGGTGTTGAGGAGGGTGGTTTTTCCGACGCCGTTGCGGCCCATGACGCAGGCGATGGTGCCGGTGTCGATGGTGAGGTCGATGTCGAACAGGACGCGGGCGCGCCCGTAGCCGGCGTGGAGGCCGTGGATGCTCAGGTGGGGGGTGTTCACGGGCGGGTCTCCTGGGGGGTGCGGCCGAGGTAGACCTCTTGGACGCGGGGGTCGTTCTGGACGGTGGCCAGGTCGCCGTGGGTGAGGATGCGTCCTTCGTGCAGGACGGTGACCTGGCGGGCGTAGCGGCGCAGGAAGTCCATGTCGTGTTCGATGACGACGACGGTGTGGTCGGCGGCGATTTGGGTGAGGAGTTCGCCGGTGCGGGTGCGCTCTGCGGCGCTCATGCCGGCGACGGGTTCGTCCAGCAGGAGGAGCCGGGGGTGTTGGGCCAGGAGCATGGCGATCTCCAGCCATTGGCGTTGGCCGTGGGAGAGGGTGCCGGCGAGGGCGTGGGTGTGGGGGGTCAGGCCGACGCGTTCGAGGAGGTCGGGGACCTCGGGGTGGGGGGTGCGCGGGCGGCGCAGGAGTTGCCAGGGGCGCAGGCGGAAGGACGCGGCCAGGTCGACGTTGTCGGCGACGGTGAGGTGTTCGAAGACGACGCTGGTCTGGAAGGTGCGGCCGATGCCGGCGCGGACGATGTGGTGTTCGCTGCGTTTGTTGAGGGTGTGGCCGTTGAAGGTGATGGTGCCGCTGGTGGGGCGGGTGCGGCCGGTGATGGTGTCGATGAGGGTGGTTTTTCCGGCGCCGTTGGGGCCGATGAGGAAGCGGAGTTCGCCGTGGTCGAGGGTGAGGTCGATGTGGTCCAGGGCGGTGAAGGCGCCGAAGGTGACGGTGAGGTCGCGGATGTCGAGCAGGGTCATGGGGTGCTCCCGGCGGTGGCGGTCTCCTGGGCGGGCGCGGGGGTGCGTGGGCGGAGCAGGGCGGCTCGGGCGGTGTGGGCGAGTCCGGCCAGGCCGTGGGGGGCCAGGGCGATGACGACGACGAACAGGGCGCCTTGGAGGTAGGTCCAGCCTCCGGTGAAGGTTTCGGAGAAGGTGGTCTGGGCGGTGTTCATGATGAGGGCTCCGGCGGCGGCTCCGGCGAGGGAGTGGCGGCCGCCGATGGCCACGGCCAGGACCATCATGATCGAGGGGACGACGCCGATGAGGGTGGGGGAGATGATGCCCATGACGGGGACGAAGAGTGCTCCGGCGGCGCCGGCGGCGGTGGCGGAGAGGGCGTAGGCGAGGGTTTTGGCCCAGGTGGGGTCGTAGCCGAGGTAGCGGACGCGGTCCTCGCCGTCGCGGATGGCGATGAGGAGTCTGCCGTAGCGGCTGTGGGTGAGGTGGCGCAGGAGCAGGTAGGTGGCGGCCAGGGTCAGGACGGTGAGGGTGTAGAGGGTGGTCTGGGCGGTGGGGGTGTAGAGGCTGTGGCCGGCGAAGACGGGGAAGTCGGTGAGTCCGTTGGAGCCGCCGGTGAGGTGTTGTTGGCCGATGAGGAGGATGACGAAGGCGGCGGCCAGGGCCTGGTTGAGGAGGGCGAAGTAGGCGCCGCGTACGCGTTGGCGGAACACGGACCAGCCCAGGAGGGTGGCCAGGGCGGCGGGCAGGAGCAGTGCGGCCGTGACGGCGGCGGCGGGGTGGGTGAGGGCCTGCCAGAACCAGGGGAGTTCGGTGAGCCCGGACCAGGTCATGAACTGGGGGAGTTGGCCGCGGGTGAGGGGGTCGGCGGCGGTGGCGGCCAGGGTCAGGTGGATGGCCATGGCGTAGGCGCCCAGGCCGAAGTAGACGCCGTGGCCGAGGGTGAGCATGCCGCCGCGGCCCCAGGCCAGGGCGATGCCCAGGGCGACGATGGAGTAGCACAGGTACTGGGTGAGGAGGTTGAGGCGGAAGGGTTCGAGGAGGTGGGGGAGGAGCAGCAGGGCGGCGGCGAGCAGGGCGAGGAAGGTGGCGGGGCCGCGCAGGCGGGCCAGGGGTGTGCGCCGCCCGGGCGTGGGGGTGGGGGTCATGTCAGCGCTCTTGTCTTGACGGTGAACAGTCCCTGGGGGCGGGCCTGGAGGAAGGCGATGATGGCGGCGAAGACGAGGAGTTTGGCCAGGGAGGCGTCGGTCCAGGCCTGGGCGGTGGCGTTGAGGATGCCCAGGGCGAAGGCGGCCAGGACGGTGCCGCGGAGCCGGCCCAGGCCGCCGATGACCACGACGAGGAACGCGTCGACGATGTAGTTGGCGCCCAGGGTGGGGCCGGTGGGTCCGATGAGGGTGAGGGCGACCCCGGCGACACCGGCCAGGCCGGAGCCGATGAAGAAGGTGGTGGCGTCGACCTTGCGGGTGTTGATGCCGCTGACGCCGGCCAGGTCGCGGTTGTGGATGACGGCGCGCATCTGGCGCCCCTGGTGGGTGCGGTGCAGGTAGTGGGCGATGGCCAGGACGCAGACCAGGGCCAGGGCGAGGATGAACAGGCGTGAGTGGTGCAGGCGGATGCCGCCGGGCAGGGTGGTGCCGTCGGTGAGCCAGCCGGGTGCGGGGACGTCGACGTTGGGTGCGCCGAAGGTGTCGCGTGCGGCCTGTTGGAGGATCATGCCGATGCCGAAGGTGAGCAGGAGGGTGTCCAGGGGGCGCCCGTAGAAGTGGCGGATGAGGCCGAGTTCGAGGAGCCAGCCCAGGGTGCCGGTGAGGGTGAAGGCCAGGGGGAGGGCGGCGATGAGGGACCAGGTGGGGTCCAGGCCGGCCCAGGCGTGCAGGACGTAGGCGGTGTAGGCGCCGACCATGATGAATTCGCCGTGGGCCATGTTGATGACGCCCATCTGGCCGAAGGTGAAGTTCAGGCCCAGGGCGGCCAGGAGGAGGACGGCGCCGATGGCCAGTCCGGTGGGGAGTTGGTTGACGAGGGCGTCCACCGCGGCTCCTTGTGGGGTCGGGGGCGGCCGGGGCGGGCCCGCAGGGGTCGGGGCCCGGCCGCCGGGCGGTGGTCTCAGCCGGTGAGGGCGGCGGCCCAGTCGTAGCCTTCGAGGTAGGGGTCGGGGGTGATGGGCTGGGGGGAGGACCAGATCTCGTCGATGAGGCCCTGGTCGTTGACCTGGCCGATGCGGGCCGTCTTGACGACGTGCTGGGTGGCGCCGTCGATGGTGATGGTGCCTTCGGGGGCTTCGAAGGTGGTGCCGTCCAGGGCCTGGCGGACGTCGGCGACCTCGAAGCTGCCGGCTTCCTCGACGGCGGCCCTCCACAGGTGGACGGCGTTGTAGGCGGACTGCATGGGGTCGGAGGTGACCCGTTCTTCGCCGTAGGCGTCGGTGAAGGCCTCGACGAAACCGGTGTTGGTGTCGGTGGGGGTGCTCTGGTAGTAGTTCCAGGCGGTGAGGTGGCCGGTGATGTTGTCGGCGCCGATGCCCTCGATCTCCTCCTCGGCGACGCTGACGCTCAGGACGGGGGTGTCCTGGGCGCTGACCCCGGCCGAGCGCAGCTGTTGGAAGAAGCTGACGTTGGAGTCGCCGTTGAGGGTGTTGAAGACGGCGTCGGGTGCGGTGCGGGCGATGTCGTCGGTGATGGTGGAGTACTCGGTGTGGCCCAGGGGTGTGTACTCCTGGGCGATGACGTCCATGTCGTGGGCCTGGGCGTAGGCGGTGATGATCTGGTTGGCGGTGCGTGGGAAGACGTAGTCGGAGCCGACGAGGTAGAGGCTGGTGTGGCCTTCTTCGCGCAGGTAGTCCAGGGCGGGGATGATCTGCTGGTTGGTGGTGGCGCCGGTGTAGACGATGTTGGGGGAGGCTTCGAGGCCTTCGTACTGGACCGGGTACCACAGCAGGCCGTCGTTGCGTTCGAAGACGGGGAGCATCGCCTTGCGGGAGGCGGAGGTCCAGCCGCCGAAGACGGTGGCGACGCCGTCGGACTGGAGGAGTTTTTGGGCGCGTTCGGCGAAGGTGGCCTCGTCGGAGGCGCCGTCCTCGACGATGGGTTCGATCTGGCGTCCCAGGACGCCGCCGTCGGCGTTGATCTCGTCGATGGCGAGTTGGACGGCGTCGTGGACGGTGACCTCGCTGATGGCCATGGTGCCCGAGAGTGAGTGGAGCAGGCCGACGGTGACGGTGTCGTCGTCGGTTCCGGTTCCTGTGGGGGCGCAGGCGGTGGCGGTCAGGGCCAGGGCGAGTGCGGTGGCGGCCAGGGGTGTTGTGCGCGGGCGGGTGCGTGCCACGTGTGCCCATCTCCTAGGGGGTCGGGGGTGGGGGTGCACCTAGGAGGCTGGTGTCGGGGTGTTTCGTGGGGCGTGCCCGGTGGTTACGTATACATGTCGGTATCCGGTGGGTGGTTAAATCGCGTTTTTCGGGGGTGGGGGGCGTGTGGTGGCGGCGAGCAGGTGGTGGCCGGTGCCGTCGCAGTGGGGGCAGGGGTGGGGTGCCAGGGCCTGGTCCCCGAGGTCGGGTGCGGGGTGGTCGGGGTCGTGTGTGTGGGCGGGGGAGTCGGGGCCGGTGAGGGTGAGGTGGGCCAGGAGTGCCACGCGTGTACCGCTGCCCAGGCAGCTGCGGCACAGGGTTCGGATGAGCATGTGCGCAGAATAGGTGGTGTGTGCGTGGTGGTGGGGGTGAACGGCCGAGCTTGTCGGGTTTTGTGCGTCTGTTGGTGCGGTGTGGGGGGCGGGAGTTCGGCGGGTGCGGGCGGTGTGCGGGGCCGGCGGTTCCGGCGAGCGGGCCGGGGGCGGCGGGCGTCGTGGGGGTGGTGTGGAGCGCGGCCGGGCGCGGGGTGGTGGTGCGGCAGGGGACCGGGATCGGTGGGGGCGGCTCAGCGGCTCATTCGAACTCGCCATGGGCCGGGTGACTCCGCCCCGACGGGGGCTCGAGAGCTCTAACTTGACATAATGTGCATTATCGGCGATATGGGCAGGATGGTGGGAAGGGGTTGGAATGCCCGCGTGTGCGGGCTTTTCGCGTTTCCGGCCGCCGCTGCGCCGGGCGGGCCGTGTGCGCTCGCCTCGCGTGGGCGCGGCGGCGGCGTATCGGGCCCGTGGGCACTGGGCGTCGTCGCCGTCGGTGCGCCGGGTGCTCCGGGGCGAGCTCTCCGGGCTGTCGTCCGTCCACAGGTCCTGTGCCGGTCTGGTGCGGGCGCGGCGTGGCGGGTTAGCGTGGATCCGGGGGCGCCTGCGGCCTCGTTGCCGGGGCGTGCCGCCCCCGAATCCCAGTATCCGCAGGTCGTTGGGTGTGCGGCAAGGGTCGTTCGGGGCCTGTGGACGGCCGGCCCGGTCCGGGGTCGGCCGCATGTCAGGGCGTCGACGCCCCCCGGGGCCGCCCGGTGCGGTGCTCCGGGTGTCGGGCGGTCCTGGCGGTGCGGTGTCCTGGGGTCGAGCGGCCCCGCGTGCAGGCCCCGGTGTGCAGGTTTTGGAGGCCGTCCCCCGCAGGGTCGAGTCCGACCTCTCCATGTTTGATGCATAAACCGTGTTATGCATGATTTTGGTGAACTTTGCAGACACCTGAGTGGTTTGTGGTGATCTCCTGGTCGGCCGTCGCCTCGACCGGCCCCCACCCCCTCGTCGCCTCGACCGGTCCCTGTCCCCTCCGCGCTCCCCGGGCCCCCGCCCGCAACCCCGGCGCCGCGCGGGCCCGGACCCCGGTCCCGCCTCCCCCGCCCTTGCCGCGCACTCGGCCGTCAGGTCGCACCGCGGCCGCCCCTCCCCCCGCCACAGGAGCCACCCATGACAGGACTCACGCACAGTTACACCAACGACACCCGAAGGAGTGGCGGCGTCGTGGTCAAACACCACCTCGGCCCCGGCGCCGCGCGGCGCCGGGACACCGAGGCCCTCGCCCTGCGCGCCGCTGCCGGTTCGGTGCCCGTTCCCGCGCTCCTGGACCCCGCGCCGGGCGCCGACGGCCGCGGTTCCGAGGGCCTTGGGGGAACGGTCCCGCCCCTGCGCACCGCGTTCGTCGAGGCCGTCCACGCCAAGGACCTGTGGGCGCGAGGGTGCGCCGAGCAGGTCATGGCCGCCTGCGGGCGGGTGCTGCGCCTGGTGCACGCCCTGGACCCCGCGCTGCTTCCCGGTCCCGGGCCGCTGCCGGGGCAGGTGTTCGTGCACGGGGACTTCGGTCCCAACAACGTCCTGATGGAGCCCTGCGGCGGGAGGGTGGCGGCCGTCCTGGACTGGGAGTGGGCGCACCCGGGGGCGCCGGTGGAGGACCTTGCCTGGTGTGAGTGGGTGGTGCGCACCTACCATCCGGGCGAGGTCGGGGCGCTGGAGGCGTTCTTCGCCGCGTACGGGGTGCGTCCGGCGTGGGCCGAGCGCCACGCGTGGATGGTGCGCCGCTGCGAGGAGGTGGCCGCGTTCTGGGAGGAGTGGAGGCCCCTCTCCCCCACCACGGGGGTGCGCCGTGCCCAGTCGGCGGCCACGCGGGCCTGGCGGGGGTGAGGCCGGGGCAGCTCCTGCCCCGGTCGGGCCCTTCCCCGGGGCGCGGCCCCCTCCTCTGCCGGTGCCGCACGCGGAGGACCGTGTGCGGCGCCGGGTTCCCGGCGCGGCCCCTCCCCTGCCGTGGGGGTCCTGGTGCTCTGTGCTCGGCCGGCGTCGAACGCCTTCCTGACGGTCAGGGTGTCCTCGTACAGGTGCATGCGGCGGGCGTTTCCCGGTCCGGTATCTGGGCAGGCGCTGCCAGGAGATCTGAGCGGGTGGTGGCGCCGGGGCGCCGGTGGGTTCGCGGCGTGTCCGTCCGGTGCGCGGGTGGCGGGCGGGTCCTGTCCCGGAGGCCGTGGGTCCGCCCCGGCCGCTCACGGCACCGCCTTGTGGGGAGGCACACGGTATGGCCCTTGACCATGACGAGTTGCGGCGTGTCGACGCGTACTGGCGTGCGGCGAACTACCTGTCGGTGGGGCAGATCTACCTGCTGGACAATCCGCTGCTGCGGGAGGAGTTGCGGCCCGAGCACATCAAGCCGCGGCTGCTGGGGCACTGGGGCACCACCCCGGGGCTGAACTTCTGTTACGCGCACCTGAACCGGGTGATCAGGGAGCGCGACCTGGACATGGTCTACGTGATGGGTCCGGGGCACGGGGGGCCGGCGGCGGTGGCGAACGCGTGGTTGGAGGGCGGTTACACCGAGGTGTATCCGCACATCACGCGGGACGAGGAGGGGATGCGGCGGTTGTTCCGCCAGTTCTCGTTCCCGGGGGGTGTGCCCAGCCATGTGGCGCCGGAGACGCCGGGGTCGATCCATGAGGGCGGTGAGCTGGGGTATTCGCTGGTGCACGCGTTCGGTGCGGCCTTCGACAACCCGGATCTGGTGGTCTCGTGCGTGGTGGGTGACGGTGAGGCCGAGACGGGGCCGTTGGCGGGCAGCTGGCATTCCAACAAGTTCCTGGACCCGGTGCGGGACGGGGCGGTGCTGCCGATCCTGCACCTGAACGGGTACAAGATCGCGAATCCGACGGTGTTGGCGCGGATCCCGGAGGAGGAGCTCCTCAAGCAGTTGGAGGGGTTCGGGTACCGGCCGCTGGTGGTCGCCGGTGATGATCCGGTGTACATGCACCGTCGTATGGCGCAGGTGCTGGACGAGGCGTTGGAGGAGATCGCGCGGATCCAGCGGGTGGCGCGGTCCTCGGGTCTGGAGGGGCGTCCGGTGTGGCCGATGGTGGTGCTGCGTTCGCCCAAGGGGTGGACGGGGCCGCGGGAGGTCGACGGGGTGGCGGTGGAGGGGACGTGGCGCTCGCACCAGGTGCCGATGGGGCAGGTGCGTGCCAACGCCGAGCACCGGCGGATGCTGCAGGAGTGGATGCGCTCCTACCGGCCGGAGGAGTTGTTCGGGGGGTCGGGGGCCCCGGTGGCGGAGGTGCGGGAGTGGGCGCCGGCGGGGGCGCGGCGGATGAGTGCGAATCCGCATGCCAACGGCGGGTCGCTGTTGCGGGACCTGGTGGTGCCGGACTTTCGCGAGTACGGGGTGCGGGTGTCGGGGAACGGCAAGCAGAGCAGTGAGGCGACGCGGGTGCTGGGGCACTTCCTGCGTGATGTGCTGCGCCGCAACCCGGACTCGTTCCGGATCATGGGGCCGGACGAGACGGCGTCGAACCGGTTGGCGCCGGTGTTGGAGGCCTCGGACAAGGTGTGGCAGGCGCAGGTGCTGGCCTCGGACGAGCACCTGGGGCGGCACGGGCGTGTGATGGAGGTGCTCAGTGAGCACCTGTGCCAGGGGTGGTTGGAGGGGTACCTGCTGACGGGGCGGCACGGGTTGTTCAACTGCTACGAGGCGTTCGTGCACATCGTGGATGCGATGTTCAACCAGCATGCGAAGTGGTTGAAGGTGACGCGGGGGCTGGCGTGGCGGCGGCCGATCGCGTCGTTGAACTACTTGTTGACGTCGCATGTGTGGCGTCAGGACCACAACGGTTTCACGCACCAGGATCCGGGGTTCCTGGATGTGGTGCTGAACAAGCCGGCGGAGGTGGTGCGGGTGTATCTGCCGCCGGACGCGAACACGTTGTTGTCGGTGGCCGACCACTGTCTGCGTTCGCGGGACTACGTGAACGTGGTGGTGGCGGGCAAGCAGCCTGCTCTGGACTTCTTGTCGGTGGAGGAGGCGGTGGCGCACTGTACGCGCGGGATCGGGATCTGGGAGTGGGCGAGCACGGGCGCGGGTGAGGATCCGGACGTGGTGTTGGCGTGCGCGGGTGATGTGCCGACGTTGGAGACGCTGGCGGCGGCGGACCTGTTGCGGCAGCTGTTCCCGGAGTTGCGGGTGCGGGTGGTCAATGTGGTGGACCTGATGAGGTTGCAGCCGCCGAGCGCTCATCCGCACGGGTTGCCCGATGCGGAGTACGAGGCGCTGTTCCCGGTGGGCACGCCGGTGGTCTTCGCGTTCCACGGGTATCCGTGGCTGGTGCACCGGCTGGCGTACCGGCGTGCGGGGCACGGGGACCTGCATGTGCGCGGGTACCGGGAGGAGGGCACCACGACGACGCCGTTCGACATGGTGATGCTCAACGACCTGGACCGGTTCCACCTGGTGATGGATGTGATCGACCGGGTTGCGGGGTTGGGCGGGCGTGCGGCGGGGGTGCGTCAGCGGATGGTGGACGAGCGTCTGCGGCACCGGGCGTACACGCGGGAGTTCGGTGAGGATCCGGTGGAGGTGCGTGAGTGGGTGTGGCCGTACTGATGCGTGTTCTGGTGGTCAACGCGGGGTCCTCGAGTCTGAAGTTGAGTGTGGTGGGGCCGCGGGAGGAGGTGTTGGCGTCGGAGTCGGTGCCGGTGCGGCGCGGTGTGTGGGACCGGGGTGCGGTGCGGGCGGTGTTGGAGGGGTTTCCGGCGGTGGAGGCGGTGGGGCACCGGGTGGTGCACGGGGGGCGCGAGTTCGTGTCGCCGGTGCGGTTGGATGCGCGGGTGGTGGGGCGGTTGAGGGCGTTGGGGGATCTGGCGCCGTTGCACCAGCCCAAGTCGTTGGCGGGGATCGAGGCGGTCGAGGGGGTGCTGCCGGGGCTGCCGGCGGTGGCGTGTTTCGACACGGCCTTTCACGCGGGGATGCCGCAGGAGGCGTCGACGTATGCGGTGCCGGAGCGGTGGCGGCGTGAGTGGGGGGTGCGGCGGTTCGGGTTCCACGGGCTCTCGCACGCGTATGCGTGGCGTCGGGCGGTGGAGGTGGCCGGTGGTGTGCGGCGTGTGGTGACGGCGCATCTGGGGGCGGGGGCGTCGTTGGCGGCGGTGCTGGAGGGGCGCGGTGTGGATACGACGATGGGGTTCACGCCGTTGGAGGGGCTGGTGATGGCGACGCGGTCGGGGAGTGTGGATCCGGGGATGGTGTTGTGGCTGCACCAGCATGCGGGGTTGGCGGTGGAGGAGATCGCGGAGGCGTTGGAGCACGAGTCGGGGGTGTTGGCGTTGGCGGGGTCGGCGGACATGCGTGAGGTGTTGGGGCGTGTGGACGCGGAGGCGGTGCTGGCGGTGGGGGTGTATGTGCACCGGTTGCGTGCGGGGGTGGCGGCGATGGCGGCGTCGTTGGGCGGGTTGGACGCGTTGGTGTTCACCGGTGGTGTGGGTGAGGGGTCGGCGCTGGTGCGGGCCCGTGTGGCGGAGGGGTTGGGGTTCTTGGGTGTGGAGGTGGATGCGGGGGCGAACGAGGGTGTGGGTGTGGAGGGTGAGGTGAGTGCTGCGGGGGCTGCGGTGCGGACGTTGGTGGTGCACGCGCGTGAGGACGTGGAGGTGGCGCGGGGGGTGCGGGAGGTGGTGGGCGGGGGGTGAGGCGGGTTCTGCGGGGGTGCGGGGTTTTTCCTGTGCCCCCGTTTTCTGTGCCGTGGGCGGGGGTGTGAGGCGGGGGTGGGCCGCTCCCCCGCCGGGGCGGAAGGCGGGGGTGTGGAACGGGTGCGGACACCCGGGGTGCGGGGGTGGAAGTGCCCGCGGTATCGGGGATGCTGTGGTCATGGATGTTGAACAGGGGTCCGTGGTCGAGGCCGTGGAGCAGTACCTGGTGGCGCGGCGTGCCGCCAAGCCCTCCCCCCACACGGTAGCCGCCTACCGGCGTGACCTGCTGGGGGTGTTGGCGTGTGTGGGCAGGGTGCGGGGTGTGGATCCGGGTGCGGTGGTGTGGTCGGACCTGGATGCGACGGTGCTGCGGGGGGCGTTCGCGGAGTTCGCGGCCGAGCGTGCGGCCTCCAGTGTGCTGCGGGCGTGGTCGACGTGGAACGGGTTCTTCGCGTTCTGGGTGTCGGAGCGGGTGGTGGCGGGCAATCCGATGTCGGCTGTGCCGCGGCCGCGGGTGCGGCCCTCGGTGCCCAAGCCGCTGATGGGTGAGGATACCCCCGAGCGGTTGTTGGAGGCGTTGGCGCGGGGGGCGCGCAAGGCGCGGGATCCGTGGCCGGAGCGGGATCTGGCGGTGTTGGCGCTGGCGCTGCTGACGGGGATGCGTTCGGCGGAGATGCTGTCGTTGCGGGTGGAGTCGGTGGGGGGCCGTGCCGGGGAGCGGCGTATCCGGGTGGTGGGCAAGGGCGGTGGGGAGAGGTCGCTGCCCATCGAGGTGCCGTTGGAGGTGTTGTTGGAGGCCTATCTGGAGTCGCGGCGGGCGCGGTTCGGGGTGGTGCGGGGGTCGGATCCGCTGCTGGTGGACAACCGGGGTGAGGGGTTGCGCCGGGGTGGGCTGCAGTACCTGGTCAAGCAGTGCTACAGGCATGCGGGTGTGCACGACCGGGTGGCGCGGGGGACGCTGGTGCACGCGTTGCGGCACACGTTCGCGACGCGGTTGGCGGAGGACGGGGCGTCGGTCACCGAGATCATGCGTTTGCTGGGGCATGCGTCGTTGTCGTCGTCGCAGGCCTACATCCAGGTGACGGACCGTGCGCAGCGGGAGGCGGCGGGGGCCAACCGTACCTATGGGGTGTTGCGGCGGTTGGGGGGTGGTGAGGTGGTGGGGTGAGTGGGCGCAGGGGAGCTGCGGGGGTGCGGGGGTGGCTACTCTGTGGGCGTGAATCAGTCGACTTTCGTTGTGTCCACCGTGAACGTCAACGGCCTGCGGGCCGCCGCGAAGAAGGATCCGGGTTTCGTGTCCTGGTTGTCGGCCACCGAGGCCGATGTGGTGTGTGTGCAGGAGACGCGGGCCGAGGCCTCCCAGTTGCCGCAGGAGGTGGTGGCGCCGCAGGGGTGGCATGTGGTGTTGGTTCCGGCGCAGGCCAAGGGGCGGGCCGGTGTGGCGGTGTATTCGCGTGTGGAGCCCGATGCTGTGCGTGTGGGGTTCGGTGAGGCCGAGTTCGAGGGGTCGGGCCGGTATGTGGAGGTGGATCTGGGGGCGGTGACGGTGGCGAGCCTGTACCTGCCCTCGGGTGAGGTGGGCACCCCGCGTCAGGAGGAGAAGGAGCGTTTCATGGAGGCGTTCCTGCCGTATCTGGTGCGGCGGCGCAAGGAGGTGGAGGGGCAGGGGCGCGATCTGGTGGTGTGCGGTGACTGGAACATCGCGCACACCGAGGCGGATCTGAAGAACTGGCGGGGGAACAGGAAGAGTGCGGGGTTCCTGCCCCAGGAGCGGGAGTGGTTGGGGCGGGTCTTCGATGAGGCCGGTTATGTGGACGTGGTGCGGGCGCTGCACCCCGATCAGGAGGGGCCGTACTCGTGGTGGTCCTACCGGGGGCGGGCCTTCGACAACGACACGGGGTGGCGTATCGACTATCAGGTGTGCACGCCGGGGTTGTCGGTGCGGGCGGAGTCGGCCCGGGTGGAGCGGGCGGCCGAGCACGGGGCCCGGTGGTCCGACCATGCGCCGGTGACGGTGCGGTACCGGGCGTAGGGAAGGGGACGGGTCATGGGTGTGCCGATCGTTCTGGTGCATGGTCTGCGGGTGTCGGGGAGTATGTGGCGTCCGCAGGTGGAGTTGTTGGAGGGGCAGGGGTGCACGGTGGTGGCCCCTGATCTTCCCGGGCACGGGTCGCGGCGGGGTGAGGAGTTCTCGCTGGGGCGTGCGGTGGACACGGTGCTGGAGGCGATCGACGGTGTGGGCGGTCGGGCTCTGCTGGTGGGGTTGAGTCTGGGCGGTTTCGTGTCGATCGCGGCTGCGGGTGCGGCGCCGGGTCGTGTGGCGGGGTTGGTGGCGGCGAGTTGTACGGCCAAGCCGGCGCAGTCGTTGGCGCAGGTGTACCGGATTCCGGCGGTGCTGATGGATCGGCTGCCGGACAAGGGGGCGACGCTCAATGAGCGGTTCCACCGGTTGACGTTGCGTGATGGTGCGGCGGAGGCGGTGTTGGACGGCGGCCTGGCGGTGGAGGCGGCCACGGCGGTGATCGACGCGGTCTCGGAGATGGATCCGTTGTCGGCGCTGGCCTCGTACAAGGGGCCGGTGTGGTTGATCAACGGTGCGCGGGACCATTTCCGGATCCATGAGAAGCAGTTCTTCGACGCGTGTGCGGACGGGCGGTTGGTGAATGTGCCGCGGGCGGGGCACATGGTGAGTCTGGACCAGCCGGTGAACTTCTCGCGGATCGTGGCCGATGCGGCGGATGTGGTGGCGGTGCGTGAGCGGGCTGTGGAGGGTGGTGGGGGTTCGCCGCGGGCGGTGGAGGCCGACGGGGCGGGGTGAGCGGGGTGTGCGGGGGGTGGGCCGGTGGCCCGCCCCCCGTTTTTTCGTGTGCGGGGTCAGGGGCTGTCGGAGGGGTGGGGTTCGGTCTGTTCGTGGGGGGCGGGGCGTTGCTGGGGTGGGCGGTGGGGGTGGGGGTTGTGGCCGGGCAGGACGGGGAGGCGGAAGTAGATCATGGGGTTGTGGTGGCCGGTGCGGACGGGTTCGTCCAGGCCGAGTTCGCGTTTGAGGTCCTGGATGGCCTGGTGGGTGTGGGGTGCGCGGGCGCTGGAGGCGGTGAAGAAGGGGGTGGTGTTGGTGGTGAGCCATTTGAGGACGATGGCGCCTTCGGTGAAGGGCAGGGCGTGGCGTTGGTGGAAGACGTCGTGGATGCTGACGGGGATGTGGGCGGGCAGGGCGGGCAGGAGGTGGTGCAGGTACCAGCGGGCGAACCAGCCGTTGTGGGCGGCGTCGATGAACAGGTAGTCGGTGTCGGAGGGGATGTGGGCGATCTTGGCGCGTACGTCGCCCTTGGTGAAGGTCCACCGGTTCTGGGCCAGGTGTGGGGGGACGTGGCGGGGGGCGTGGTCGATGATGTCGAAGGAGTAGAGGTGGCCGGTGCCGTTGTCGCGCAGGGCGGACAGGATCCAGGTGGTGGACCAGCCGTAGTAGGTGCCGATCTCGACGGTGTGGGCGGGGGTGTGCTCGCGCAGGAGCAGGTAGGTGATTTCTGCTTCGATGTCGTCGAGTTGGGGGGTCATGGGGGGGTCGGCGGCCTGGTGGTGGGCGCGCATCTGGTCGCGTACGCGGGCGAGGTCGTCGCGGTGGGTGCGGTACAGGCTGCTGATGTGGTCGATGTCGATCGCTGACGCGGTTGGCATGCTTCCCCCGTGTGGCTGTCGCGTCCAGAACCTTTTGATGACTGAACGTAGCAGTGTTATCACCCTGTGTTTGCGCAAGGGTGGGTGTGTCGTGGTGTCGGGCGGGGTCAGGGGCCGGTGTTGGGGCGGATGAGTCCGGCGTCGTAGGCGGCGATGACGGCTTGGGTGCGGTCGCGGGCGCCGAGTTTGGTGAGGGTGTTGGAGACGTGGGTCTTGACGGTCTGCACCCCCAGGAAGAGGCGGTCGGCGATCTCGGCGTTGGTCATGCCCTGGGCCATGAGGGTGAGGGTCTGGGATTCGCGTTCGGTGAGGGTGGCGACCGCGCGTGCGGCGGGGGTGGGGGCGGCGGGCCGGGTGGCGGCCAGGTGGCGCAGGGCGGTGGGGAAGAGCAGGGTCTGGCCGCGGTGGGCGATGCGCAGGGCGGCGAGGATGTCCTCGGGCGGGGTGCGCTTGAGGAGGAAGCCGACGGCTCCGGCGCGCAGGGCGTCCCAGACGTGGTCGTCGTTGTCGAAGGTGGTGAGGACGATGACGCGGGGCGGGTCGGTGAGGGTGGTGTGCAGGGTGCGGGTGGCCTGGATGCCGTCCAGGTGGGGCATGCGCACGTCCATCAGGACCAGGTCGGGGCGGGTGCGGCGCACGAGGTCGGGGACCTCGGAGCCGTCGGCGGCCTGGCCGGTGACCTCCATGTCGGGTTCGGCGTCGATGAGGGCGGCCAGGCCGGCGCGGATGAGTGCTTCGTCGTCGACCAGGTTGATGCCGATCACGGTTGTTCTTTCCATGTCAGGTGCAGGGTGAGCTGCCAGGTGCGGTCGTGGGGGCGGGCGGTGAGGGTGCCGCCGAGCAGGTGGGCGCGTTCGCGCATGCCGGTGATACCGCGTCCGCCGCGGGGGCGGCGGAGGGTGCGGGTGGGGGGCAGGGGGTTGGTGACGGTGAGGGTGAGGCTGGTGGGTGTGGTCTGCAGGCGCAGGGTGAGGGGTTGGCCGGGGGCGTGGCGCAGGGCGTTGGTGAGGGCCTCCTGGCTGATGCGGTAGGTCTCGCGGGAGAGCAGGGCGGGGACGCGGGCGGGGTCGCCGCTGACGTGGCAGGTCAGGTCGGTGCCGGTGTGCTGGGTGGCGTGGGCCAGGTGGGGCAGGTGGGTCAGGTCGGGGGGTGTGGTGCGGGGGGCGGCGGTGTCCTCGCGCAGCAGGCCCAGGGCGTGGTCGAGGTCGGCGGTGGCGGTGCGGGCCTGGTCGGCGATGTGGGTGAGGGCCTGGCGGGCGAACTCGGGGTCGGTGTCGAGCAGGCGTGCGGCGGTGGCGGCCTGGAGGGTGACCACGGACAGGGCGTGGCCCAGGGAGTCGTGGAGTTCGCGGGCCAGGCGGTTGCGTTCGGCGAGGGTGTGGGCGTGGGCCTGGGCGGCGGCCAGGCGTTCGGTGGGCGAGGGGCCCAGCAGGCGGGGTGCGGCCAGGGCGAGCAGGTGGCCGGCCAGGGCGACGGTGTAGAGGAGGGCGGCGAGCAGGAGCAGGCCCAGCAGGGGGCCGGCCAGGAGCTGGGTGCGGGTGAGTTCTCCGTGGCCGGTGAAGGTCAGGGGGCCCTGGGCGGTGGTGTGGGGGCCGGGGGCCAGGGGCGCGGCGGCCAGGAGGGCGGCTTCGGTGAGGGCGGTCATGGTGAGCAGGCACACGGCCAGGCCCAGGACCATGTGCAGGCACAGGAAGGCGCTGGTGCGGGCGGTGCTGCGCCAGGTGGCGGCGGGTGCGGGCCGCTCGGTGAGGGGTCCGCGCAGCAGGGCGCGGGCCAGGTGGATCTGGGCGTTGCGCACGCCGGGGATGCGGGCGGTGGCGGCGACGGCGGTCAGGGCCAGGGCGGCGGTCAGGACCCAGACGGCGGGGCCGGGGGATGCGCCGACGTCGACGGTGCGGCCGTTCTGGGCCAGGAGCGAGGCCAGGACGAGGGCGGCCATGGCGTAGGGGGTCAGGAGCGCGCCGCCGATGACGAGGTGGGCCCAGCGGCGGTAGGTGTGGGCGCTGGTGAGCGGGTGCAGGAGCGGGGTGAGGTGGTGCACGTGGGTGATCGTGGCACAGGCGGGTGGTGGTGCGCCTCCCTCCGGGGGGTGAGGCGGGTGGGGCCGCTCCCCCGGGCGGAGGGGGCGGGGGTGTCGCGCCGACCACATTCGTGGGGTCATGGGCTGTTTATTGTGGGGTCGGTGCACGTGGGGGGCCGGTGCTGCTCCTAGTGTGGGGCTGGTGACGAGCAGTGTGACGCCGCCCGGTGGGGCGGCCAAGGAGACAGGCGACACGGGCGCGGGGCTGGCGCACTCGCTGAGGCGGCGCCACATGGCGCTGATCGCGATCGGCGGGTCGGTGGGCGCGGGGCTGTTCATCGGCTCCGGTGCGGTCATCCGGATGGCGGGGCCGGCGGCGGTGGTGTCCTACGTGCTGGCCGGCGCCCTGGTGTTCCTCACCTTGCGCGCCCTGGGCGAGATGGTGGTGGCGGTCCCCGCGGGGGGTTCGTTCTCCGACTACGCCCGGTTGGCGTTCGGCCCCTGGGCGGGGTTCACGATCGGCTGGGTGTACTGGTGGATGTACGCGGTGCTGGTGGCCGCGGAGTCGGTGGCCGGGGCGGCGATCCTGGGCCGGTGGGTGCCGGGGGTGCCCGGGTGGGCGCTGGCGCTGCTGGTGCTGTTGTCGATGACGGTGGCCAACCTGGTGTCGGTGCGTTTCTTCGCCGAGACCGAGTCGTTCTTCTCCCTGGTCAAGGTGGCCACGATCGTGGCGTTCCTGCTGATCGGCGGGTTGTGGGCGCTGGGGCTGTGGAGCGGCTCGGACGGGTCGGGGGTCTCCAACCTGTGGGAGCACGGGGGGTTCGCGCCCCAGGGGTGGGTGGCGGTGCTGGCGGCCACGGTCGTGGTGCTGTTCGCCTTCGGCGGGGTGGAGATCATCACCGTGGCGGCGGGCGAGAGCGCCGAGCCCGAGCGGGGTGTGGCCTCGGCGGTGACCAACGTGCTGTGGCGGATCGGGCTGTTCTACGTGGCCTCGATCGTGGTCGTGGTGATGGTGCTGCCCTGGCACACGGTGGACCCGGCCCTGAGCCCGTTCGTGGCGGTGATGGAGCACGTGGGGGTGCCGGGCGCGGCGCTGATCATGGAGGTGGTGGTCTTCGTGGCGGTGCTGAGCGTGCTGAACGCGGCGATGTACACCTCCTCGCGGATGCTGTTCACGCTCACGCGCCAGGGGGACGCCCCGCGGGTGCTGCGGGGGGTGAACCGCCGCGGTGTGCCGGTGCGGGCGATCCTGCTGGGCACGGTGGTGGGGTATGCGGCGGCGGTGGCCGACTACCTGTGGCCGGGCCGGGTGTTCCCGTTCCTGGTGGCCTCGATCGGCGCGATCCTGCTGATCCTGTTCCTGACGATCTGCGCCTCCCAGCTGGTGCTGGGCGGGCGGGTGCGCCGTCGTGAGCCCGAGCGCCTGTCGTTGCGGATGTGGGCGTTCCCGTATCTGACGTGGGTGGTGCTGGCGGGGCTGGTGACGATCTTCGTGGCGATGGTGGTGATCCCCGACCAGCGCCAGGCGCTGTGGGCGTCGGTGGGTTCGGTGGTGGTGGCGCTGGTGGCGTACGCGTTCCGGCGCCGGTGGGGGTCCAGGCCCTCGGACCGGGTGCTGGAGCTGGCGGGCCGGCCCGGGGCGGAGGGGCTCAGGCGCGATCCCGCGGCCCCTTGAGGGGGTGCGGGGCCTGTGGTGGCCGGCCCTGTGGTGTGCGGCGGGGGCCGTCGTCCGGGTGCGGGCGGCGGCCTCCGCCGCCTGTGGGGTGCCGGGGTGTTCGGGTGCGGGTGGTGTGTTCGTCGCGGGTGCGTACCGCCGCCCCGCTCCTGGGCCCGCGTCCGTGGTCCTGCCGGTGCCTGTGGTCCGCTTCGGTGGGTCCTGCGGCCTCGTGGGCGGGGTGGGGGCCGACGCGACCACTGGTGTCCGAGATGCGGTCATTTGTGTGATTTGGTGCTGAACTTGTTTTTTGTCGCTAGGGTGCTGCGCAACCCCTGAGAGGAGCACCCCCGTGCGACACTTCGTCGGCTTCCTGTCCGGTCTGATCCTGGGTCCCGTGCTGGTCCTGGTGTGCGGATGGGCCTTCGCCCACCTGCGCGGCCTGCACGCGGCCGGCCTGGGAGCCCTGCAGGGCTCCGGGCCGGTGGCGGTCGCGGGCCTGGTGGGCGTGGGCGTCCTGGTGGCGCTGCTCGCGGTCCCCCCGCGGCTGACGCCGATGCTGCCCTTCGGCGCGGCGCTGGTCCTGGGCGCCCTGACCGCCCTGTCCCTGGTGCGGATGCCCCTGCTGGAGCGGCTGCCCCAGGTCCCCGGCGCCGAGGGCGCCCTGGTCCTGCTCCCCCTGGGCGTGTTCGTCCCGCTCGCGCTCGTGCTGTTCGCCCCCCTGTTCGTGGGCGGGCGCTGGCGCCGCGAGCCCGAGGGCCCCAGCGAGGAGGAGGTGTACTTCGACGGGCTCTACGAGGAGGACGACGAGGACCGCGCTCCGCGCGCGGGCGCGCACTCGGCCCCCCACGCCCCCCGGCACCGCGCCTGAGCCCCCCTGCCCGTACTGCCCGCGGCGCCCCCGTCCGACCCCGCGGACGGTGGCGCCGCGGTGTCCGGGGGCGTTCCCGGTGCGGCGCGGTCCGGCGGCGGGTGCGCACTCCCCCGGCGGGTGCGGAGCCGTGCCCCTCCCCCCTCGGGGGGCCGGTGTGCCGGAGCCGGGCGCGGGGTCATCGCCAGGTGGGTCCCCAGTTGGCGCTCTTGGACACCCCGGGCGGCAGGGGCGGCAGGATCCCGGTGCCGGGGGTCCCGGGGCGCCGGCCGGCCCGGCCGGGGGGCTCGGGCGCGGGGTCGGCGGACGGTGCGGGCTCCGTGGGGCGCGGCCCGGCCGGGGGCCGGGTGTCCGGCGTCGGCAGGGGCGGCACGGGGAAGGGCTCGGTCCACGGTTCGGCCGGGGGTGCGGCGGGGGTCGGGGCCGGTGCGGGCGCCTCCTCGGCCAGGAAGCCGCGCACGCGCCCGGGCTCGGGTTCGTCCACGGCCAGGACGGGTTCGGGGATGGGGGTGTGCTCGCCCTCGTCGTCGCTGGGGATGGCGGGTTCGGCCGGGGCGACGCGCTTCCACCACAGGGCGGCCTCCTCCCGGGGCAGTTCGGACTCCACCTCCAGCCATCCGCGGACCTGGGGGTGGCGCCGTCCGGCGTTCCAGGAGCGGGGGTAGGGCTGTTCGTCCAGGACCAGGACGGGTTCGCCGTCGACGGTGGGGATCTCGGCGGGCACGCCCTCGTTCCAGACCCAGGTGCCGTCGTGGGCGACCAGGTTCCACCAGCCGCGCACGGTCTGGGCGGCGGGGTCGGGGTCGCTGTCGCGGAAGGCGGCGACCCAGCGCGGGTCGGGCGGGTCCCCGGCCAGCCCCTGGCCGCGGGGGCCGACGAGGGCGTCGGCGAGCAGGGTGTGGAGCTGGAAGTTGTCGCCGATGCCGTCGAAGAGGACGCGGAAGGCGCGCTGGGAGTGGCGGTCCATGACCAGGGCGCTGGTGGCCTCGGTCATGCGCAGCAGGGCGCGGACCTCGTCGAACTCGTTGAGCAGGTCGCTGAGCTGGTTGGCGATGGCCATGAGTTCGGCGTGCAGGGAGGGTGTGCGGCGTACCAGGGCGCGCACGGAGGCCTCGCCGAGCATGGTGCGGGCGGCCAGGCCGTGGCGGCGGATGGTCCACCAGCACATGGTGGCGTTGGGGGCGTCGGTGCCGAGTTCGGCGGCCACGCGGGCCTCGGCGTCGGCGGTCACGGAGTCGGGGTCGGGGGGCGGGCCGCCGCCGGTGCGCTCCCAGGCGCGGACGAAGACGATGGCGCCCTTGCCCATGGTGCGCAGGCGGTGCAGGACCTCGGGGCCGGTGGGGCCGGGGTCGGTGCCCATCTCGACGAGGGCTCCGGCGACCACCGACAGGTCGGCGATGATGCCGGGGGCGGCGTGGTCCCCGGAGAGGAGGGGGGCCAGGGCCTCCAGGGCGAGTTCGCGCTCGGAGGCGGGGATGCGGGAGGCGAGTACGTAGACCGTGTGCACCGCCGGGGGGAAGTGGCGGGGGTCCGTGGCGACTGAGGCGTCGATCAGCTGCTGGAACGCCCTGCGAAACTCGTCGACCATGGGTCCGTCCCCTTTCTTACGCAACCAACCTAATGTCTCATCAGGGAAGGATCGCACTTTAACGGGTGATTTCATGTGCTGCTGGTGGGTTTGTTGACGTTTTGAGACGCCAGGGGCGTAAGGGCCCCGGGAGGCTCACAGCCCCAGTCGTGTGACCGCGTTGTCCTCCAGCGGGTTGGCGGTGCGGATGTAGTCGTGCACGGTGCGCGGGTTGGTCCACCGGCCCTGGCGCATGATCTCGCGGTCGGTGGCCCCGCCCAGGGCCGCCTGGGTGGCGAACCCCGCCCTCAGGGAGTGGCCCCCGAAGTCGTCGGGGTCCAGACCGGCCCGCTCGGCGTAGCGTTTGACCAGCTCGTTCACCGCCCGCCCCGACATCGCCCGCTCCCCCACCCGGCCGTGCCGGGTGACCGTGGGCAGCAGCGGGCGCTCGGAGCCGTCGGCCAGGTCGGTGCCCCGCCAGCCCTGGCACCGGTGCGCCGGCGAGGCCGTGGCCGCCGTCCCCTCCACCAGGGCCCGCACCGCCTGCGGCCCGCCGTCGCGGCGCGCCTCCAGCACCTGGGACCAGTCGGCCAGCGCGCACACCGGGCAGGTGTGGCGGTGGCGGCCCCGGGGCAGCGCCACGACCTGGCCGTGGCGCCCCTCCTGGTCGGTCTTGGTCGAGCCCAGCCGCACCACCAGGGCCGGGGTGCCGGTGGAGGCGTCGGTGCGCACCGCCACGTCGTCGAAGGTGAGCGCGGCCAGCTCGGCGCGGCGCAGCGCACCGGCGAACCCGGTCAGCAGCAGCACCGTGTCCCTGCGGCGGCAGACCCCGCCGGGGAAGCCGTCGGCGGGGCGCACCGCGAGCAGGGACTCCAGTGTGGAGAGCACCACCGGGTCCTTGCGGCGCGGCCGGCTCCTGCGGGTGCGGCGGATGCCGCGCAGCGTCATCCGGACCACCTCGGCGCGGGTGGGCGTCTCCAGGCCGTGGGCGCCGTGGACGGCGGCGATGGCCGCGGAGCGCCGTTCGATGCTGGAGGGGGCCAGCGCCCACCCGGAGCCGTCCTCGGTGCGGGCCTGGGCGCAGGCGGCCAGGTAGACGGCCACGTCGACAGGGTCGGCCGGGAGCGACTGGCGGTGCTCGGCCAGGCACCAGGCGGTGAAGGAGGTCCAGTCGGCGCGGTAGGCGCGCAGGGTGTTGGGCGACTGGGCGCTGGCCAGGTACCGGCCCAGGGCCCGGGCCTGCTCGTCGTCGAAGCGCTCGCGGACCCGGGCCAGGGCGCGGGTGTCCACCAGGACGCTGTGGGTGACGCGCTCCAGGCGGGCGCGCACGGTCGCGGGCAGGGCGGCCTCGTCGGCCGGTTCGGGGTCCTGGGAGGGGGTGGGTGTGTTCACGGTTATCCATGATGGCCCAGGCGCGGGTGCGGGCGGCACCGCGACGCACGGGGGCGTGCGGGGGTGGTGGCTGGTGTACCGGGTGTCCTCAGCGCCGCCGGTCCGGTCCCGCGCGCGGGGGCGGTGTGTCGGGGGCCACGGCTCAGCCGCCGAAGTGGGCGCGCAGGGCGTCCCACAGCTCGGCGGGCGGCATGACCCACAGCAGGGGCGCCGCGGACAGGACCAGGGCGGCCGTGAACCCGATGGCGGCGATCCTGCGGCGCAGCACCAGGGCGGTGACAGCGCCGCCCGCCGGGACGCCCAGGGCCAGGACCAGGACCCACACCAGGGCGTTGCCGACCGCGTCCATCGCCTCCTGCGGCGCCGGGGCGGTGGGGTCGGCCGCGGCCACGGCGGCGTCCTGCAGGTCCATGGCCGTGAACAGCAGGTTGGCCAGGGCCAGGAAGGTGCCCAGGGCCCACACCAGGGTCAGAACCACCCACAGCAGGGTGATCCTGCGGTCGGGCGGGTCGGCCACGACCACCGGGGTGCGGCTGATCCTGCCCTCGGTGCGCGCCGGGGGCGCGTCGGCCTCCCGCGTGCGGGGGGCGGCGGCGGACACGGGGGCGGTGGGCCGGTCCTTGCGGCGTTTGCGTTTCTTGGGTGACACGCGCCTGTCCTTGGTGGGGTGGGTTCGCTGGTCGCCGCACCCGGCCCGGGGTCCTCGCGGGCGGGCGCGGCCGGGAAGTCGGAGCCTACCCGCCCAGCGGGGTCAGGTGGATGGCCGACACGAACACCACGGGCCAGGCGAGCAGTGCCAGCGCCCACAGGGCGGCTCTGCGGTCCCCGGCGACGGTGGCCACGGCGGCGGCCAGCAGGGGGATGCCGACGGCGGCGCCGAAGGCGAGGGTGAACCACTCGGCCGCCGAGCCGGCGTGGGAGTGGGCGTCGACGCCCATCAGGTAGCCCACGGGCCCCAACACCAGGGCGAACAGGGCGAGGACGGCGACGACGACGCGGATGCCGGTGGGGTGGCTGGTGTTGCGGCCACCGCCAGGGGCGGAGGGACGGTCAGACACGGGGGCCGTGGTGCCTTTCGAGAACGGGGCGGCGGGCCAGGGCGTCGACGGACGGGGGCATGCCCGGGCCCGGGGGCGCGGGGTGGGTGGGTCCGTCGGGGACGGCCCGCATCCGCCCGGGCGCGGGCGCGCCGGGTCGAGTGCGGTGCTGTGTAAAACGTACTCCACCTGGGGGGCGTCCGAAACCCGAGGGCGGGCCCTCAGAGCGCGGGGGGCCAGGGGCGGGCGCCCCCGACCAGGCCGGTGAAGGAGGCCAGCAGCCGGAGTTCGTCGATGCTGCGCGGGGCCGTGGTGAGCAGGTCGGGCGAGTGGACCACGGCCGCCAGGAGCTGGGCGCGCGAGAGCGCGACGTTGAGGCGGTTGCGGTCCAGGACGAACGCGGTGCCGCGGCTGGCCTCTGCAGCGTTGGAGGTGGTCATCGAGCAGATGACGGCGGCGGCCTCCTGTCCCTGGAAGCGGTCGACGGTGCCCACCCGCACCCCCTCCAGTGCGGGGTCGGTGCGGGCCGCGGCGGCCAGGGCGCGGCGCAGGGCGCGCACCTGGAGGTTGTAGGGGGCCACCACCAGGATGTCCTCGCCGGTCAGGGGGCGCGGCTCCAGGCCGGGGCCGGGGGTGAGCTTGTCCTGGACCAGGCGGGTGGCGATCGCGACGACGGCCTCGACCTCCTCGGGGCTGTGGGTGGTGCGGCCGTGGTGGGTGACGGGCAGGGTGTACACGCCGGGGTCCAGGGCGGACAGGGCGCGTTCGGCGGTGGAGGGGTGGGCGTGCAGGCGGCCCTGGTAGGACAGGGCCGAGACGGTCGCGCACACGTCGGGGTGCATGCGGCGGGTCTGGTCCAGGAAGTAGCCGCGGGCGGGGTCGATGATCTGGCGTCCGGCCATGAGGTGCTGCAGGGCGGAGGCGTCGGCGCCCTCGCCGTGGGTGCCCTGGACGACCTGGGGCAGCTGCTGGGGGTCGCCGAGCAGGACGAGGTTGTGGGCGGCGGCGGAGACCGCGAGGGTGTCGGCCAGGGCGAACTGGCCGGCCTCGTCGATGATGAGCACGTCCAGGGGGTCGGCGATCATCGCCGCGTTGGACAGGGCCCAGGCGGTGCCGCCGATCAGGACGGGCTGGTTGTCGGCGGTGCGCTTGGCGCGCCAGCCCATCAGCGCCTGGGGGCTGGTGGGCTGGTCCCAGGGCAGGTCGGGGTCGACGGCGTCCTTGCCGCGGCCCTTGGCGCGTTTGGCGGCGGCCAGGGACACCCCGGCCTGTTCGGCGGCGCGCAGGGCGGCGCCCATGACGTTCTCCACGGCCTTGTGGCTGGTGGAGCACACGCCCACGTTGCGGCCCTGGCGGGCCAGGTGGGTGATGAGCTGGGCGGCCAGGTAGGTCTTTCCGGCGCCGGGCGGGCCCTGCACGGCCAGGTAGGAGCCGTCCAGGCGGTCCACGGCGGCGATGGTGGCAGCGATGAGGTCGCCGCCGTGCTCGTCCGGGGAGGGCAGGGGGCCGGGGGTGCGAAGGCGGGGCGGGACGCGGCGCAGCACGTCCAGGCCGGGGTGGTGGGGCCACCGGGGCAGGGCGGCGACGGCGGTGCGGGCGACCGACTCCAGCGCCCCGTCCTTGGGCTGGGGGTTGACGGGCGAGCCGGGCAGGACCGCCACGGGCGCGCGGGAGCGGGTGTCGTCGGGGTCGCTGGTCTCGGTGACGGTGAGCGTGTCGGCGTCGGCGCGGGCGACGTTGGCCGGCACGGCGGTGGCCGGCCTGCCCGGGGCGCCGGGGTAGAGCAGGTGGACGTCCTGGCCGGTGGTGAAGGGGTGGGGGTGGGCGGCGTCCAGGCGCATGGACAGCTCGCGGCGGGCCTTGCGCTGGCGGCCGGTGGGTTCGGCCCACTCCCCCGTGTGGACCTGCCAGGGCACGGCGCAGTCGGTGTCGGCCTCCAGGTCGGTCAGGGGGGCGCTGGTGCGGCGGTAGTGCTCGCGCCAGGGCGGCAGGTTCTCGCGCTGGTAGTAGCCGACCAGGGCGGCCAGGGAGGCGCGGGTGCGGTCCTCCTCGCCGCGCTCCTCGGCGGTGGCGGGCAGGTCCGCCAGGAGGGGTTCGGTCAGGGCGGCGTGGCGGGCGAGCTTCTCGGCGCGCTTGCGGGCGCGTTCGGCCTCCTCCTCGGTGAGTTCGAGCTGGACGGGGGGCCGGTCGGTGATGCCCTGGCGGACGCGGTGGTCCTCCAGCCAGTCGCGCAGGCGGGCGGTGGAGTGGCAGTCGTCGCGGTTGTAGGCGCCGATGTCGGCGAGCACCCGGGCGGCGCGGTCGTGGTCGCCGTGCTCGGCGGCGCGCAGGTAGGCGGCGTAGGCGTCGATGCTGGAGGTGGCGGTGGTGACGTCGCCGGAGCGGGCGGCGCCCAGGTAGAGGGGTTCGAGGTACTTGATGGAGTAGGAGCGCTGGGACACGCGCAGGCTCTTGCGGACCACCGTGTACAGGTCCACGAGCCGGTTCTCGCGCAGGAGCCGGTTGACCTCCTCCTCGCGGGTGGCGAACTCGGAGCTGAGGTGTTTGAGCCGGTCCACCTCGTAGGAGGCGTAGTGGTAGACGTGGGCGTTCTCGTCGGCGTCGATGCGCGCGCAGGCGAAGTCGACGAAGTCCTCCAGGGCCTTCTTCTCCTGGGCGCGGTCGTGGGCCCAGAAGGTGTGGAAGGTCTCGGCGCCGTGCTCGTCCTCGGTGGTGGCGCCGAACAGGTACTCCAGGCCGCGTCCGCCGTCGCGGGAGTGGTAGGGGTAGCCCTCCATGTCGAAGAACACGTCGCCGGGGCTGGGGGCGGGCAGGGCGGCCAGGCCGTCGGGTGAGAACACCTCGGCGGTGACGGTGCCCTGGGGGTTGTGGGGGGTGCGCGTGGTGTCCTGGCGGACCTGGAGGGCGGCCTGGGCGCGCAGCTGGTCGAAGGAGCGGCGGGGCAGGGTGGCGGGGCGCTGGTCGTCGCCGGCGCCGGCCAGGGCGTCGATGGTGTCCAGGCCGGCGTCGGTGAGTTTGGCGGCCTGGTCGGTGCGCAGCCCGGCGACCAGGGACAGGTGGCGGGCGGCGGTGCGCCCGCCCGAGCACCAGGTGCCGTAGCCGCAGCCCTCGCAGCCGGGGCGGGGTTCGCCCCAGGTGGGGGCGGGCAGGGCGGGGGGCTGGGCGAGCCGGTCCAGCAGGCGGGTGGTGACGGTGGTGAGGATGGGGGCGAAGTCGGCGGTGTCCAGGGTGTGGGTGTGGCCGTCGCCGGTGAGCAGGTGCATGCGGTCGGGGGTGCGGCCGGTGGCCACGGCGACGGCGTGGGCGTAGGCGGCGAGCTGGACGACGGCGCCGGGGCCGGGGCGGCGGGCGAGCTTGGTGTCCCAGGGCTCGTAGGACCAGGGGTCGGGTGCGGGGTCGCGGCGCTCGCCGGTGGCGGGGTCCAGGTCGGAGCGGATGAGGAAGTCGGCGCGGCCGTGGAAGGCCACGGCCGGGGCGGTGGGGGTGGCCGCGGTCAGGGGGTGGTGGAAGCTGCCCTGGTAGATGACGGGCGCCCCGGCGGCCATGGCCTGGGCGGTGGCGGTGGCGGCGGCCGCGAGGGAGGCGTCGTCGGCGCGGGGCTCCTCGATGCGCACGACCTCGCCGAACAGGGCGGTGAGCCGGTCGAGTTCGGCCTGCTCGTGGACGTGGCCGTGGTGGGCGACGAGGGGGTCGACCTTGTCGGGGGCGGGGGCGCCCTCCAGGCGTGCGGCCAGCGCGGTCTTGAGGGCGCTGCGGTGGTCGCACTCCAGGGTGTCGACGAGGTCGGTGGGCGAGACGACCCAGCCGGTGGTGGTGCGGAACAACGCCCCTGCTCCCTGTGTGTCGGTGGTGGGTGGGTGCTGGGGATTGTTCCACGTCGAGGTGACGTGTGGGGTCTCACACGCGCGTGTGCCCCGCCACGGGGTGTCGGGGCGCGCCCTTGCCCGGCCGGGGACCGGCCCCTTCCGAGGCGGCCCCACCGGGGCCGGTGATGCGAACGTGACGCGGGTCGGGGGAACCGGAGGGGCGCGGGGGGCGTCCTCACCGGTGGTCGGCGCGGATCGGTCACCGGAAGAGGTGTCCGCACCGGCGGCCCGGAAGGAGTGGATCCCCATGGTGTTCCCGCGGAGTCTTGCGGTGATCGGTGCGAACGCGCTGCTGGTGCTGGCGTCCTCGGCCTCGTGCGAGGTGACGTCGGGCAGCGGGGTCAGGTCCGCCACCACCTCCTGCCAGAGCCGGGACTGCGAGGTCACCGTCAGCGGGGACCAAGGCACCGGCGACCTGTGGGAGCAGGGGAACACGACGATCGGGTACCGCATCCTCCTGGCCGAGGACCAGGAGGCCGACGTGCGGGTGAGCGTGCAGGAGCGGGCGTACCGGGAGTCGGAGGAGGCCGTTCTGGTGCCCGGGGACTCCGCCGAGGTGGGCGGCTACACCGTCACCTACGTCGAGCACACCGGCGACGCCGCCACCTTCGACTTCACCTGGCAGGACTGAGCCGGGGCCCTTCTGCTGCGGCGGTCCCGCGGGACCGCCGCGGGCGGTGGCGGGGCCGTCGGATCCGCAGCGTCTGCTGCGGTGGCGGTCGGGCGCAGACGGGTGCGCCCCGCCCCGGGGTGTCGGGGCGGGGCGCACGGGGTCCGTGTGGAGGGGTCGGCTAGCCGACGACCTGCCATTCAACCTGGCCGACACCGGCCCCGGTGCCGATGATCTGGTCGAAGGCGGCCGTGGACAGGTCCAGGCAGCGGCCGTCGATGTAGGGGCCGCGGTCGTTGATGCGCACGGTCACCGACTTGCCGTTGCTGGGGTTGGTGACCTGGACCTGGGTGTTGAACGGCAGGGTCTTGTGCGCGGCCGTCATGGCGCTGGGGTCGAAGGTCTCGCCGTTGGCCGTGGAGTTGCCCGCCAGGTCGGCGCCGTAGAAGGAGGCCTGGCAGGTGCCGCCGTCGCCGGAGGCCTCGCCTCCCCCGCCGCCGGTGTCGGCCTCGGGCTCCTCGGCCTCCTCCTCTTCCTCGGGTTCCTCCAGGACGTCGGAGGCGTCGGTGCTGGTGCTCTGGGTGGCGGAGGTGACGGCCTCCTGGGCCCGCTGGAGGGCGTCCTCCCCCGCCTGGGGCGCGGCGTCCTCGGCGACCAGGGGGTCGGGGTCGGCCTCGGGGATCCCGGCGGCGTTGGCGGCCGTCTCGGGGTCGGCGCCGGAGGCGATGACGGCCGCGGTGGCGGTCCCTCCCACGAGCAGGGTCAGACCCGTGGCCGAGGCCAGGATCATGGTGCGCTTGCGTCGGCTGCGCTTGGCGGCGACGCGGGGGCCGACGGCGGGGGCGTCGGTGCGGTCGTCTTCGACCGGCGGGGTCTGGGGCTCGTGTTTGCCCACGGCGGAGTCCTTACGAACGGGAACAGGGCGTGGCGGCCCGCTCCTGGTGCGGGGTGTGTGCGACGCCCCGGACGGGTGCGGGAGGGCGTGGCACGGGCGCGGAGCCGGGACCGCCGGTGGCGGTGCACGGGGTCTGGGCGCAGAGCTTAGGGGTAACGCGAGGGTAACGGTACCGGAAAGCGGGGGTTTGTGGAACTTGTCACCCGGTGATGTGGGGTTCGGGCAGTTCGGGGCGCCGGGGCGGGACGCCGTCGGGGAACAGGCGCAGGGCGGGGTCGGGCAGGTGCACCCCGCTGAGCTGGGCGACGGCCTGGGACAGGGAGGGGTTGTCCAGGTGTCCGCCCACGGCGCGGATCATGGCGGCCAGGGTGGGCAGGGGCGGGGCGCCCAGGGAGGCGACGGCGTAGCGGGTGGCCACGGCGGGGGTGCGCGAGGCGCCCGCCCAGCAGTGCAGCAGGACGCGTTTGCCCTCGGCGCGCAGGGCGGCCACGGTCGCGGCGGCCTCGTCCAGGGTGAAGTGCAGGTTGGCGTTGGCGGTGGGGCGGTCGTGCATCCACACCCTCACCCAGTCGGAGTTGGGCAGGTGGGGGGCGTCCTGGGGGTGGGTGCGGCACAGGGAGACGACCGCGTCCACGCTCTCGGGGTGGTGGCGCAGGTGGTCGAGGTTGCCGAGCAGCACCTGGGGGTCCAGGGGGTGGGGGACGGCGAAGGGCGGCAGGCGGCGGGGCTCCTGGAGCAGGACGGGGTGTTCGGGCCAGGCGCCGGGGCGGGTGCCGTGTACGGCCGTCAGCGCGGCGGTCGTGAGGGCGTGGGGGTCCAGGGTCTCGGACATGCGGCGCAGGGCGTGCAGGGGCACGGCGGAGGCGCCCCACAGGGCTCCGGCCAGGGCGCCGGTGTGCATGGCGGCGTCGTCCCCGGCGGCGGTGTACGCCGACCAGACGGCGTCGACGAGGTGGGCGCACGCGAAGGACCCGCTCGCGGGGTCGTGGGCGGGGCGGGGGGTGCGGGTCAGGGCCCGCCAGGAGGCGCCCAGGGGGTCGTCGGCGGTGGTGTGCTCCAGGGCGGGCGCCGACCCGGGCGGGGTGCCGGTGCGGGCGGTGCTGCGCAGGACCTGCGCCCAGGCCTGTTCGGTGGGGTCCGCGGGCGGGGCGGGGGTGCGCGCGGTGGCGGTCAGCTCGGTCAGCGCGGTCCGGATCAGGCGGGGAAGCCGCGCGGAGGCCTCGGTGAACCCGCGGGTCAGCGCGGCGGGGGCGCCCACCAGCGCGGCGGCCACGGGCGCGCCGAGCATCGCGCCGATGGACCGGTCGGCGGCGGGGTCGTGGAAGTCGGGTGCGGGGGCGGGTACTGCGGACATGGCCGTCCTCGTGGGCGCTGCGGTCTGGTGCGGACTGGTGTCCCAGGGGTGGTCTTCCCGCGGGGGCCCGGTGTTGCGCACGGGTTGCCGGTTGTGGCCATCCGGGGTTCGGGGGGTGTACACCGGTGGCTGCGCGCAGGGCTCCTGAGCCGGGTGGGGAACCCGGTGGGCGGCCGGGGTGCGCGGAAGGGCGCCCGGGCTGGGCGGTCCGGTGCGGAGCGGCGTGGGCGCCTGTGGAGGGGCGGGGCCCGGCGGTGCGGGCCGGGCCGTTCGTCGGCCGGGGGCGGTACGGCCGGTGCCCTCCCCCGTCGGGCCCCTGCCGGTGCGGGGCCGGCGCTCGACTCCTGCGGCCTCCGGGCCGGGGCCGGCCGGCGGGCCGCCCCGCCCGGGGGCCGCTCAGGCGTGCTGGGGAAGGGTCGCGCGGTGGTAGCGGTCGGCCACGGCGTGGGCGACGGCCGGGTCCGGGCACAGCGGACGCGCCACCGCGTCGGCCCCGGCCAGGGCGAGCCGGTCGTGGAACAGGCCCGGTGCGAGCAGCCAGCTGGCCACCGCGACGCGTCGGTGGCCCCGGGCGCGCAGGCGGGCGACCTGTTCGGCGACGGTGGGGCGGCCGGTGGCGATGAAACCGGTCGTGACCGGGGCTCCCAGGCGCCGGGCCAGGCGGGCGGCGGCCCGGGACAGCTCGGCGCCGGCGCGCGGGTCGGTGGTTCCGGCGCAGGCCAGCACGACGGCGTCCCCGGGGCGGTACCCGGCCTGGGCCAGGCGGCGCACGGCGGTGTCCAGCACCGCGGGGTGGGCGCCCAGGGCGGGGGTGAGGACGGCGTCGGCGCGCCCGGCCCGCAGGAGCTGGTCGGGGATGTCGGTGCGCACGTGGTAGCCCGAGGCCAGGAAGGCGGGCACGACGACCAGGGGCCCCGGGGTGTCGGCGGCCACCTCGCCGACGGTGGGGGCGAGCACGTCGGCGAAGGCCAGGCGGGTGGGGCGCCGTGTCAGCTCCCCCACGCGCAGGGCCAGGGAGTGGGCCACGGCGGTGCCGTGGGGGTTGCGGGTGCCGTGGACGGCCAGCAGCAGGGTGGGGTGTCTGTTCATGGCTCTCGGGTGTGGGAGTGCGTGTGCGGTGGGGCGCGCCGTTGGGCGGCTCAGAGCTCGGGCGCGCAGTCGTGGGTGTCCAGGGCCAGGCGGTAGCCGCGTTTGACGACGGTCTGGATGATCCTGGCGTCGCCCAGCGCGGTGCGCAGGCGTGCCACCGCGGTCTCCACGGCGTGCGCGTCGGCGTCCTCGCCCAGGCAGGTGAGCAGGCGGGTGCGGTCCAGGACCTGGCCGGGGCGGCGGGCGAGTTCGCGCACCAGGCGCATCAGGGTGGGCGAGAGGGTGTGCACGGTGCCGTCGACCAGGACGGCGTGGCCGCGCAGGCGCAGCCGGTGTCCCGCCACGCCCAGGGTGGGAAAGCGCGCGGGCAGCTCCTCGGCGAGCTTGCGGACCTGGGCGCCGATGCGGGCGCGTTCGGGCCACACGGTGGGGATGTCGTGGGCCATGAGGGGGCGGGCGGTGACCGGTCCCACGCACATGGCCAGGACGTCGCCGCGCAGGGCCTCGACCAGGGGGCCGGTGCGGCCGGTGGTGCGGGCGCGGGCCAGCAGGCCGGCGGCGGCGGGGGCGCTGGTGAAGGTGACGGCGTCCACTCCCCCGCAGGTGACGGCCTCGATGAGCCGGTCCAGGGGGGCGACGTTCTCGGGCTGGGTCCACCGGTAGACGGGGACCTCCACGACGTCGGCGCCGGCCAGGCGCAGGGCCGCGGTGAAGTCGGGCAGGGGTTCGCCGTGCAGCTGGATGGCCACGCGCAGGCCCGTGACGCCCTGTTCGAGGAGGTAGTCCAGGACCTCGGCGGAGGACTCCGAGGGCGGGGACCACTCCTCGGTGAGCCCGGCGGCGCGGATGGCGCCCTTGGCCTTGGGACCGCGGGCCAGCAGGCGCGAGGAGCGCATGCTGGCCAGGAGGGGTTCGACGGTGCCCCAGGTCTCGCACGCCTCGATCCAGCCGCGGAAGCCGATGCCGGTGGTGGCGATGACGACGTCGGCGGGGCGGCGGGCGAGTTCGTCGGAGACCGAGGCCAGGCGCTGGTCGTCGCTGAGCGGGACGATGCGCAGGGCGGGGGCGGCGATGACCTGGGCGCCCTTGCGCTGGAGCAGGGCACTGAGCTCGTCGGCGCGGCGGGCGGCGGTGACGGCCACGGTGAACCCGGCCAGGGGCGCGGTGGTCGCGGGCGCGCCGGCCTCCGCCCCCGTGCCGCCGGCCCCGCTCGCGCGGTCCCGGTGGGGACCCGCGGCGGGGGGCGGGGTGTGGGAGGACGGCGCGGACGCGGATGTGCTCAAGGTGACTCCTCTTCGGCGCGGGCACTGATCTGGACGGTGGCGCCGGTGTCGCGGACGGCCCAGGTGCGCAGGCGCACCTGGGGGTCCTCCAGGCTCTGTCCGGTCAGCAGGGAGAACACATTCTTGAGCATGGGCGAGGCGATGGTGGGCTCGCCACGGCGGTCGCCGACGATTCCGCGCGAGATGACCGCGGCCCCGGTGAAGGGGTCGATGTTGTCGACGGCGAACAGGCGGTTGTCGCGGGTGCGGAACAGGGCCGCCTGGCGGCCGTCGGGCAGCAGGACGGCCACGCCGTCGTCGGCGCCCAGGCGGTGGGCGGGGCAGGCGTCGATCCACAGGGCGGGCGGGGCGTGGGTGGTGGTGGCGGTCATCGGGTGGCCTCCTGCGGGCGGGGGGCGGGCATGCCGAGGTCGAGAGCGGCGCCCGGGACGGGCTGGTCGCGTGTGGTGGTGAAGCTGATGGTGGGGTCGGGTGTGCCGGGGGCGTTGGCGAAGGACTCGAACCGGGCGAGTTTGGCGGGGTCGGCCAGGACGGCGGCCCACTCGTCGGTGTAGGAGTGCACGTGGCGTTCCATGGCGGCCTCGAGCTCCTCGGCGATGCCCAGGGTGTCGTGGACGACGACGTCGCGCACGTGGTCCAGGCCGCCGTCCATGGCCTCGATCCAGGGGGCGGTGCGCTGGAGGCGGTCGGCGGTGCGGATGTAGAACATCAGGAACCGGTCGATGTAGCGGATGAGGGTCTCCTCGTCCAGGTCCGAGGCGAGGAGTTCGGCGTGGCGGGGGGTGAAGCCGCCGTTGCCGCCCACGTACAGGTTCCAGCCCTGGTCGGTGGCGATGATCCCGAAGTCCTTGCTGCGGGCCTCGGCGCACTCGCGGGCGCACCCGGAGACGGCGGACTTGAGCTTGTGGGGCGAGCGCAGGCCCCGGTAGCGCTCCTCCAGGCGGATGGCCAGGCCCACCGAGTCCTGGACGCCGTAGCGGCACCAGGTGGTGCCCACGCACGACTTGACGGTGCGCAGGGACTTGCCGTAGGCGTGGCCGGACTCGAACCCGGCCTCGACCAGGCGGGTCCAGATGGCGGGGAGCTGTTCGAGGCGGGCGCCGAACAGGTCGATGCGCTGGCCGCCGGTGATCTTGGTGTAGAGCTGGAAGTCGCGGGCGACCTCCCCGATGACGATGAGCTTGTCGGGGGTGATCTCGCCGCCGGGGATGCGGGGCACGACCGAGTAGGTGCCGTTGCGCTGCATGTTGGCGAGGTAGCGGTCGTTGGTGTCCTGGAGTGTGGCCTGTTCGCCGTCGAGGATGTGCCCGCCCCCCAGGGAGGCCAGGATCGAGGCGACGGCGGGCTTGCAGATGTCGCAGCCCTGGCCGGTCCCGTGGTTCTCGATGAGGGCCGAGAAGGTGGTGGTGCCGGTGGCGCGGACGGTCTCCAGGAGTTCGGCGCGGGACTGGGTGAAGTGCTCGCACAGGGCCTTGGACTGCTCGATGCCCGCCTGGGAGAGGATCTGCTTGAGCATGGGCACGCACGACCCGCAGCTGGTGCCCGCCCGTGTGCACGCCTTGAGGCCGGCGACGTCGCAGGCGCCCTGGGTGTGGACGGCGTCGGTGAGGGCGCCCTTGGTGACGGCGTTGCAGGAGCAGATCTGCGCGGAGTCGGGGAGGGCGTCGGTGCCCAGGGCCGCGCCGCCCTCGGGGGTGATGAGGGTGAGCGGGTCGCCGGGCAGGGGCGAGCCGACCATGGGGCGCAGGGTGGCGTAGGCGGAGGCGTCGCCGACCAGGATGCCGCCCAGGAGGGTGGTGGCGTCGTCGGACAGGACGAGTTTGGCGTAGCGGCCGCCGGCGGCGTCGTTGACGACCACGTCCAGGCAGTCGTCGGTGCGGCCGTGGGCGTCGCCGAAGCTGGCCACGTCCACGCCCAGGAGCTTGAGCTTGGTGGAGGTGTCGGCGCCGGTGAAGGTGGCGCCGCCGCCGAGGAGGCGGTCGGCGACGACCTCGGCCATGGCGTTGCCGGGGGCGATGAGCCCGTAGACGGTGCCGCGGTGGGCGGCGGCCTCGCCGATGGCGTGGATGCGGTCGTCGGAGGTGGTGCAGGTGTCGTCGATGACGATGCCGCCGCGTTCGCCGACCCGGAGGCCGGCGGCGCGTGCGAGGTCGTCGCGGGGGCGGATGCCCACGGAGAACACGACCAGGTCGGCGTCCAGGCGGGTGCCGTCGCCCAGGAGGAGGTTGCGGACGCGGCCGTCCGCGCCGGCCTCGACGGCGGTGGAGGCCGCGCCGGTGTGGATGTGCACGCCCAGGTCGGTGACGAGTCTGCGGAGCAGGCCGCCGGCGCCCTCGTCGATCTGGGCGGGCATCAGGTGGGGGGCGAGTTCGACGACGTGGGCCTCCACGCCCAGCAGCCGCAGGGCGTTGGCGGCCTCCAGGCCGAGCAGTCCGCCGCCGATGACCACGCCGGTGCGGGCGTGGCGGGCGGAGGCGGTGATGGCGTCCAGGTCCTCGATGGTGCGGTAGACGTGGCAGCCGGGCAGGTCGTGGCCGGGGACGGGGGGCACGAAGGGGGTGGATCCGGTGGCCAGGACGAGCCGGTCGTAGCCCAGGGTGCGGCCGGAGGCGGTGGTGACGGTGCGGGCCTCGCGGTCCAGGGCGGTGGCGCGTTCGCCGACGTGGACGTCCACGTGGGGTCCGGACAGGTCGCCCAGGGACAGGTCCTGGGCGCTGGCGCCGTCGAAGTAGGAGGAGAGCGCGACGCGGTCGTAGGCGGTGCGGGGCTCCTCGCCCACGACGGTGACGTGCCAGCGGTGGTCGCTGTCGCGGTCGTGGAGGGCCTCGACGAGTCGGTGGCCGACCATGCCGTTGCCGATGACGACGAGTTCTTCCATGGTGCGCGGCTCCTCCTGCTGCGGGGTCGGACGCCTCTCAGGCAACCCGCAGGGTGTTACCCGCGGGTCAGCCTCGTGTGTCGCGGTTGTTTCGATGTGCTGTCACCGCAGGTGGGGGGTGCGTGATTCGTGCCGGGGGCGGAGAAGGGCCAGCCCGGGGCGGGTGCGGGCGGCGCGGGGGCGCGGATGGGTGTTCGGTCACACCGGGCGCCGGGCGCCGGGGCCGGTGCGTGGACAGCGGTGGCGGGGTCGGCCAGGATGGCCGGTGATGCACACGATCCCTGATCCGCGCCGGGCGCGCGCCCTGTCCTCCCTGTCCGCACTGTCCGTCGGCGACGCCTTCGGCTCCCAGTTCTTCGTTCCCGCGAACCTGCGCTTCCTGGAGGAGCGCGAGCTGCCCCCGGGGCCCTGGGAGTGGACCGACGACACGGAGATGGCGGCCTCGGTCCACGCCGAGGTGCTCCGGGGCGGGGCGGTGGACCCCGACCGGCTGGCGTCCTCCTTCGCCCGCCACCACGACTTCGACCGGGGGTACGGTCCGGCGACGGGGCGCCTGCTGCGCCTGGTGCGCGAGGGCGGTGACTGGCGGGATCTGGCCGCGGGGCTGTTCGGGGGGTCGGGTTCCTTCGGCAACGGGGCGGCGATGAGGGTGGCCCCGCTGGGGGCCTGGTTCGCCGGTGACCCGGACGCGGCGGCCGTGCAGGCGGCGGTGACGGCGCGCGTCACCCACACCCACCCCGAGGCGGTGGACGGCGCGGTGGCGGTGGCGGTGGCCGCGTCCCTGGTGGCGGGGGGCGGGGCGGCGGCGCCCGGGCCCCTGCTGGACGGGGTGCTCGAGCGCCTTCCGCCGGGGCGGATGCGCGAGGCGGTGCGCGGTGCGCGCCTGCTGCTGGTGACCGCCGATCCGGTCGGGGCGGCCCGCGCCCTGGGCAACGGTTCGCGGGTCAGCGCCCTGGACACGGTGCCCTTCACCCTGTGGGCGGCGGCCCGGTACCGGTCGGGCTTCGCCTCGGCCATGTGGGCGACCGCCGCAGCCGGGGGCGACGTGGACACCACCTGCGCGATCGTCGGCGGGATCCTGGGCGCGGGCCTGCCGGGCGGCCGGGTTCCCGCGGAGTGGGCCGAGCGCACCGAGCCCCTGCCGGGATGGGCGATGGAGGGCTGAGCGCGGCGGACCCGTGCCGGGGTCCGGCGCGCCCGGGAGGGGCGGGGGGTCAGGTGCCGTCCGGGCGGGGGTCCCTGGCGCGGTCGTGGCGTTCGCGGGCGGCGCGGATGTCGTCGCGGTGCAGGATCGCCCAGCGGTCCAGCGCGTTGAGGGGTTCCAGGAGGGTGCGGCCCAGGTCGGTGAGGGCGTAGTCCACGCGGGGAGGGACGGTGGCGTGCGCGGTGCGGTCGACCAGGCCGTCGCGGACCAGGGCGCGCAGCGTCAGGGTGAGCATGCGCTGGCTGATGCCGTCGATGGCGCGGTGGAGCTCGCTGTAGCGGTGGGTGCGCCGCCCCAGCATGACGATGACGAGCACGCTCCACTTGTCGCCGACCCGGTCCAGGACCTCGCGGACCGGGCAGTCCTCGGGGGCGCGTTCGTCGGTGTGCCCGGTGGAGGGAACACCGGTGTGCGTTCGGGACGTCAATGTGCCTCCTTGTGCCTGGCCTGGGCCCACCTCATACTGACTGATAATGTTGTTACGCACAATAAGTATGCAAGGGGTGTCGTGAGCGTGAGCAGCCCGGAGCAGGGGGCCGAGCCGCGGGAGGCGGACCGGCCCGCCGAGGAGGAGCTCCCCCTGGACGCGGTCACCGGACTGGTGTCGCTGGGAACCGAGGACGCGCCGGCGTGCTCGGACGGAACGTGCTGGTGAGTGAGGGGATTGTCCGTGCAGGTCGAGGTGTGGTCCGACATCGTGTGCCCGTGGTGCTACATCGGCAAGCGGCGCTTCGAGACGGCCCTGGAGCAGTTCGAGCACGCCGACCAGGTCGAGGTCCTCTGGCGCAGCTTCCAGCTCGACCCCTCCTACCCGCGGGGGCGCGGCGAACCGGTCCGTGACGCCCTGGCCGCGAAGACGGGCGCCTCGCGCGAGCAGGTGCGCGCCATGACCGCGCAGGTGGAGAAGGTCGCCGCGGAGGTGGGACTGGAGTACGACTTCGAGAACGGGTTCATGGTCAACACCTTCGACGTGCACCGGCTCGTCCACCTGGCGCAGAGCCGGGGGCTGGGCACGAAGGCGCACGAGCGCTTCATGCACGCCCAGCTCGTGGAGGCGAAGGACCTCTCCGACACCGCCACCCTGGTGGAGCTGGCCGTGGAGATCGGCCTGGACGCCGCGGAGGCCCGCCGGGTGCTGGAGGGCGACGACTACGCCGCGCAGGTGCGCGAGGACGGCGCCGCCGCGCAGCGCCTCGGCGGGAACGGCGTGCCGTTCTTCGTGATCGACCGGGCCTTCGGGATCTCGGGCGCCCAGCCCGTCGAGGTGTTCGCCTCGGCCCTGGAGAAGGCCTACCGGGCGGCGTCGGCCTAGACCGCCGGCGGGCGGTCCGGGCGCGCCCCCGGGGCGCCCGAGCCGGAGACCGGGCCGGTGGCGGTGGAGCGGGTTCCCCCTCAGGGGGGAGCCCGCTCCCGCTCGTGGGGGAGGTGTGCCCGGGGGTGCGCGCGCCAGGGTGGAGGTATCCACTCCGCACCACTCCGGGAGCACGCCATGACCGCCTTGCCACCCCTTCCCGCACCCCCCGCAGATCCGGGGCACGAACGGCACGACCGCGCGACGGCGGTGCCCTGGGCCGCGCTGGCGTGGTCGGCGGCGGCCCTGGCGCTGGGCCTGGGCTGGCTGTCGGGGGTGCTGCCCCTGAGCGTGGCCGATGAGGAGGGGTTCGGTTCGCTCTTCGCCGGGCGCGGCGAGGCCCTGCCGGTGGTCCTCGTACTGGCCATGGGCGCGGTGGGCGTCGTGTGCTCCGTGCTGATGCTCCGGGGCGGCGGGCCCCGTACGGCCCAGGCGGGCGCCTGGGCCCTGGCCGTCCTCATCCTGCTGGTGTTCGTGGACGGCAACCTGCTGGCCCTGTTCGGCTACACGATGATCATGCCGGTGGTGGGCTGGATCGTGCCCGGCCTGGTCCAGACCTGGGTGACCGCGCTGTTGGCGCCCGACAGCCTCACCGGCCTGTTCTTCACCGCCGGTGTGGGGGTGTGGGTGCTCGCGGCCCTCACGTGCCGCCGGGCGGGGCGCCGCTCCTGCGCGCGGTGCGGCAGGAGCCCCCGGTGGTCGGCCGCCGTGGAGCGCGGGACCCGGGCGCGGGCGCTGAGGGTGGGTCGGATCGCGGTGGCGGTGGGCGCGGCGACCGCCCTGGTCTATCCGTCCATCAGGATCCCGTGGCTGTTCGGCGTCCCGGTCGGGATGAGCCGGGAGGACTTCGCGGTGCTCTCCGCCGACCCGTTCACGCTGGTCATCGGCGTGGGGTTGGGGTCGGCCGGCATCGTCGGCGCCGTTCTCATGCTGGGGCTGGTCCAGCGCTGGGGCGTGCGGTTCCCCCGGTGGACCGCGGGCCTTGCCGGGCGCCGGGTGCCGGTGCCGCTGGCGGTGGTGCCCGCGACGCTGGTCGCGGTGGCCCTGGTGGCGATGGGCCGCAGCAGCGTCACCGAGGTCCTTGCCGGAGGGGCCGGGTCGATGTTGAGCTCCAGCACCGTGCACGTGGTGGTGTTCTCCTCCATGGGGCTGTGGGGGACGGCCCTGGGCGTGGCCACCGCCGCCTACCTGGTGCGGCGCCGGTCCGAGTGCGGCCGGTGCGGGCGGGGGCTTCCCGAGGCGGAGCCCCGCGACATCCGGGCCGCGGCGGCCTGAGCGGGGACCGCACTCCCCCGCCCTCTCCCGGAGGCGCCCGCCCGGGGCGGCGCGTGCGGGACCGGTGCCCCTCCCCCGGCGGGGAGGGGCACCGCCTCGTGTGCGGCTGGAGTGCTGCGTGTGCGCCCGGCCCCAGGGCCGTGTCCCGACGCGTTCCGGGGGTTCGGCGCGGCTTCCGGGGGCGGCGGCCGGGAGGCGTCCCGGCGGGGTGACGTGGCCGGTGCGCGCTTCGCGGGAGGGAGGCAATGGGGGCTGGTCATCGGGCAGGTAGAGGCCCGGTCCGGGCTCACCCCCGGCCGGAGCCGGGCACCCGCACGTGCGCGCACCGGCCCGTGTCCGCCTCCACCTGCCACCCGGCGGCGCGCAGCGCCTCCGCGTAGGCGCCGACCTCCGC